>NZ_JAAKZY010000024.1 GCF_011045015.1 Streptomyces scabichelini
CCCCTCAACCCCCGCCCCGGCACGGTCGGCCTCCCGGTCCCCGGCACGGCGGTCCGCATCGCGGACGACGACGAGGTCCTCATCAAGGGGGGCATCGTCTTCAACGCGTACTGGAACGACCCGGCCGCCACCGATGCCGTCCTGACGGACGACTGGTTCGCGACCGGCGACCTCGGCGCCCTCGACGAGGACGGCTACCTCACCATCACCGGCCGCAAGAAGGACATCCTCATCACCTCCGGCGGCAAAAACGTCTCTCCCGCCGTCCTGGAGGACCGCCTCCGCAGCCGTCCCCCAGTGGGCCAGTGCATCGTCGTCGGCGACAAACGTCCCTACGTCGCC
Source organism: Streptomyces scabichelini (assembly GCF_011045015.1). Classification (GTDB taxonomy): domain Bacteria; phylum Actinomycetota; class Actinomycetes; order Streptomycetales; family Streptomycetaceae; genus Streptomyces; species Streptomyces scabichelini. The sequence continues at coordinate 343 of NZ_JAAKZY010000024.1, forward strand.
GCCCTGATCACTCTCGACCGCGAGGACGTCGACCATTGGCTCCACGTCCGAGCGATGCCCGCGGACACGCCGATGTCGGAGCTCGTACGCGACCCCGGCATGCGCGCCGACGTCCAGAAGGCCGTGGACTACGCGAACCAAGCGGTCTCCCGGGCCGAGTCGATCCGTGAGTTCGTGCTGGTGGAGGGTGAATTCACCGAGGAGAACCGCCTGCTCACCCCGTCCCAGAAGGTCAAGCGTCATGCGGTGACACGGGCGTACGCGGACGCGATCGAGGCGCTGTACGGGCGTGAAAACAGCAGCTCGTAACCTTTACGCCACTACGGAGCCGGCAAGGCTGAGCGTGGGCTGACCCCAGGAGGCCCTGCGGCTCAGAGCTTCCAGGAGCGGAGCTGGTCGGCTACGGCGTGGACGCCGAGACGGGTGTCGCGGATCTTTCGTACGAGGTCGGACAGGGCGCCGTAGGGCGGATCGATGCCTTCTCCGGACTGGTCCATGTACTGGGCGGCGATGAACGCGGCGTACAGGCTGTTGCGGTGCGGGAGTGGTTCCAGGCGCACGATGGTGTGCATGAGCGCGGCCGCGCGCCAGGCGACGTCCGGGTCGGCTGCGGCGAGGGTGGGCAGTTTGGTCTTGTGGCGGGCGACAGCCGCCACCAGTGCGGAGTAGTCGGAAACCGTCATGTCCTCGTGGGCGAGGGCGGCCTCCTGAACGTCGAGCAGCCAGGAGACGTCGATGTACAGATGCATCAGGCGGCCGCGGCCCCGTCATGGCGCTCAGAGGGCGGTACCTCATCGGGGAAGGCGTCATCGAACTCGTCGCGCAACCGGTCGGCCCAGGCACTGGCTCCCGTGACGAACTGCCGGCGGTGCATCTCGCGGACGCCGAGGTCGTGCAAGTACTGCTTGAGGCTCTTGCCCTCGGCTGCGGCCGCAGCCCGCACGCCTTCGAGTTCCTCGTCGGTGAAGGACACGTTCAGGGATGGCATACCCCGATGGTACCTAGTTGGTGCCTGCCGGGCGACCCATAGAGCCTTTCGCCGACAGGGCAACCGCCCTCCGCGTGCCGAGGACGACCGTGACGGGCTTGTTGGGGCATCTATCCAAGACGCCCTCAGGCGCCGTCGAGGGCACGTACGTCGGCCTGGCTACCTCGCCGTCAGCGCGGTGACCAGTTCGTCCAACCCGTTGAACCGTCCGTCGAAGACATCGGAGCTCGTCGGCGGATCCCCGATCGGTCGCCGGACGTAGGCGGTCCGCATGCCCCTCGCCCGAGCTCCGCGGAGATCCCAGGCATGGGCGGCCACCATGAGCACGCGTTCGGGTGGACATCCGGCGGTGTCGATGGCGAGCTGGTAGACCTCCGGCGCCGGCTTGTAGGCCAGTACTGCTTCGCTGGACAAGGCTTGGTGCCAGCGCAGCCCGGCATGTGCGTTCAGTCGCAGCAGGGCGGCGCGGCCGGCGTTGGAGAGCCCGAGCACGGGGAACTGCTGCGCGAGCCGCTCGACACCGGCGACGGAGTCGCCCCAGGGAGGCAGGCGCTGACCCGCGGTCGCCAGCCGGGCGATGGTCGCCGGATCGGCAAGTCCGGCATGGTCGGCCACCCGTCGAGCAGCCTCGCCGTCGATGATCTCGGTGTTGACGTACGCGCGGTGCCCTTGTCCGATGCGCTGTTGCTCGAGTTCGACATGCTGCTGCCACAGGGTGAGCAGTTCGTCGACAGCCCCATCGTCGGGCGCGGGCACCGCGTCGCGAATCTCCGCTCGGAGACCGCCGGGTTCGTCGACCAGTGTTCCGAGGACGTCGAAGACGACGACCTCGATATCGCAGATCTCGGCCATGCGTGCTCCCGTTCGCACTGGTGTCACCGGCTCAACAGGTGACGAGCTTGTCATCGGCCTCGTCACCGGTCAAGATGGTGACGTGGATTTCGCGTTCGTGAGCGGTAACCCAGCCCTCGATCTGGCCGGCACCGTGGTGTCTCGTCGAGACGAGCCCGTCGACCTCCTGGCCGCGCCCGCAGACCTCGAGCGGTGGGTGGCCGAATGCGACGAGCTCCCCGACCGTGTTACCGCCGACTTCGCAACCTTCGAGTCCGCGCTGTCACTGCGAGAGGCGACCTACCGGCTTGCTCTCGATCGCGTCCTCGATCGATCCTTCGATCCGGGCAGCCTCGACATCGTCAACGAGACGGCCGCCGGGCCAGTACCCACGATCAAGCTCAGCGACGCAGGGCTGCATATGTCGGGAGACCTGCTTGCAGCGCTCTCGCAAGTAGCCAGAAGCGGTATCGCCGTACTCGCCGATCCCCACGCCTGCCTCAAGGAGTGCGGTCGCACCGACTGCACCCGCATCTATCTCGACCGCTCGCGCGGCGCCCGGCGCACCTGGTGCGGGATGGACGAGTGCGGCAACCGCGTCAAGGCCGCGGCCTATCGCGCTCGCAGACGAGCTTCGACCACAGCCGAGTGACGCGGGCCCGAGGGAACCACCTGGCGAGAGCGCTACTCCGACAGCCGTCAGATCAGTTTGGGTCAATCTGACGACTGTCAAGTAAGCTGTTCCGTGGGTGGCCCAGTCGGTCGTGGGGCAGTCCACGCCACCGCGGGGAGGGCACTCAGGGGCAGAACGCGACGCAGCAATGGAGGCAGTGGTGGGAGTACGAGCCGAATCCGTTCGACGGCCGGGGCGGCCCGGAGCGGGCACTCCCGCGGTGCCCGAGGAGGAGAGCATCCTGCTGCGCGGGCTCGAAGCCTTCGCCGAGCTGGGCTACGACCATGCCTCCGCGCGCGAACTGGCCCGCCGCCTGGGCGTGAGCCACAACTTCATCAACGACCGGTACGGGTCCAAGATGGCCTTCTGGCGTGCTGTGGTGGACCACGCGCTGGGAGCGCAGTTGGCGCGACAGCCGCAGGTGGATCCCTCGCTCGACGACGCCGAGCGGCTGCGGCAGATCATCACCGGCTTCTACCGGACCGCGGCGGACACGCCGCTGGTCGGACGGATCTTCGTCAACGAATTCACCCTGGACACCGAGCGGTTGGACTACCTGTACGAGAACTACATCGCTCCGATCCTGCAGACCATGGCGCCCAGCATCGATCGCCTCGTGGCCTCCGGGCGCATGGCGCCCATCCCGATGGACGTGCTGTTCTTCGCCGTCGTCCCTCCCGTCTCGGGAATGGTGGAGGTGCCTCTGGCGCGGCTCCTGGGGCGGTCCGATGCCGCCTCGCCGGAACAGCTCAGCGCCACGGCGGAATTGCTGGCGACGCTCGTGACCAACGGGCTGCTCGCTACCGGTTCGGGGAGTCGCACCTGAGATCGACAGCCGCATGAGGGCTGCGGCATGCGGCGGTTCGTGAGTGCCGTGAGCATGCCGCCGGCTTCCACGGGCAACTCGCTGATGCGTTGATCGGACGTGGTTACTCAGCCGGCCTGGTCGCCGGTTGCAGTCACGTGTTCCGGGTCGCCGTAGCCGTCAAGCCGGTCGACGGCCGTCTTCTCTCCGTACCTCTTCGTCAGTTGGTGTGCCTCGATCATTCGCGTTCCCTCTCCCGGCCTCCGGCCACAGACGGTCCTGGTGGCCTTGCCGAGAACGCCAGGAGCCGGGCCATGCCGGTCCGGTGGTACCGGGGGCGAACCGGCCCGGGCGGAGCGGCTGTTGCGGCCGGACTCCGAGACACTCCGAGCCCCCCGGCCTGCTCGACGAGATGCGCGCGAGTCGGGAAGCGGCGGTCGATCGTCCCCATCCTGACCCCGAGGCCCGCCTTCGCACCGACGGCCGTTGACGAAACGGAACATGGTTCCGTATATTAAGCGGAACGATGCTCCGTTTTCGGCGTAGCCGAAGCCTGACGTTCGTGACCACCTCCCCCCGCCGGCAGCCATATGAGACCGGCGGCAGCGGCCATTGAGCACAGGGCATTGAGCAGAGGCCATGAAGGGACATACGCACCATGAGTGAATCGACTTACCCGGCCGACACCTTCAGCTCGTCCACTCCCGTCCTCTCGGTCGGTCCGGTAGTGCTGCCGGCTCCCGGCCGAGCCGTGGACCTGCACGTGCGGGTCTCCGCGCCCGTGACCGGGAGCGACCTGCCGGTCATCCTCCTCTCGCACGGTCAGGGCTACTCGAACCACCTCTCCTCGCTGAACGGCTACGCCCCCCTCGCCAACTTCTGGGCGGCGCACGGCTTCGTCGTGATCCAGCCCACCCATCTGAGCTCGAGGACGCTGAGCCTGGCCCCCGATACCCCCGGGGCGCCTCTGTACTGGCGATCACGGGCCGAAGACATGACGCGGATCCTCGACCAGCTCGACGCGATCGAGGCCGCCGTCCCGCAGCTCCTCGGCCGCCTGGACCGAAGCAAGGTCGCCGTGGCCGGACACTCGATGGGTGGCCACACCGCGAGCCTGCTGCTGGGCGCCCGGCTCACCGATCCGGACGACGGAACGGAAGTGAACCTGGCCGAGCCCCGGATCAAGGCCGGTGTACTGCTTGCCGCGCCCGGCAGAGGCGGCGACGCCCTCACCGAGTCCGTGGCCAAGAATCTTTCTTTCTTCCTGACCACGGACTTCTCCAAAATGACGACGCCCGCGCTGGTGGTCGCGGGCGACAAGGACGCCTCCGCCCACTTGACGGTTCGCGGCCCGGATTGGCACGCCGATCCGTACGTGCTCTCCCCGGGCCCCAAGTCCCTGCTCACCCTGTTCGACGCGGAGCACGGGCTCGGCGGGGTCTCCGGATATGACGTCGCCGAGACCACGGACGAGAACCCCGAGCGAGTGTCCGCGGTCCAGCGGCTCACCTGGGCCTACCTCCGCACCGAGCTCTACCCCGGGGATTCCGCTTGGCAGAAGGCGCGTGACGCGCTGACGGCCGGTCCCGACCCGGTCGGACGAGTCGAATCCAAGTAGGACGAAGTCCAGCCGCTGGTCCCGCAGGACATCGAGGCGAGCCGCGGCACGCTGCGGTAGTTCACACGGTCAGGTCGTCAGGCGTTGAATCGGTACGAACCCGCCCGTGCCCGGTAGACGTTGCAGGCCGCGCCGCCGAAGGTGCCGTCTCGGACGTACGCGACACCCCGGGGCGCGGTGACGGGCTTGCCCTCGGTGGGAACCCAGATTTCAGCGCCGCGCCAACTTCGCGTAATACGCGGCCCGTAAGGGCAGGGACCGGCACAACTGCCCGGAGAGATCAGCACCGTGGCCGGACGCCACTCGCGGCCCGTCCTGTAGCCGGCCGCGCGCCACTCCCCCAGCTCGTCCGCGCTGAGCCAGTCCTTGTCCGTGACGATCGTGGTGGCCGAACCGTACGTGTACGTCACGACGAGCTTCGCGCGCATGCGCGGCCGGCCGGCGTAAGGGGCGAGCGTCAGGCGTCACCCGCCTCGTCGCCGTGGGGCGCCTCCGGGCGGAGGCGGAGGGTGAGGATCTGGAAGGGGCGCAGTGTCAGCCTGACGGTGCCGTCGGTGACCTGGTGGCTCGCCGGGTCGTCGAGGGAGCGTTCCAGGAGGTCGGTGGTCGTGGCGGATGCGAGCGGGAAACCGAGGGTGAGAGTGGCGCGGGCGCGGACGCCGTGGGCCTCGTAGAGGCGTACGACGATGTCGCCGCTGTGGTCGTCGGCGAGCTTGACGGCCTCCACGACCACGCCCTCGTGGTCGACCGAGACCAGGGGGGCGACGGGCGTGCTGCCCGGCAGGACGCGTTCGGGCAGGTTGAGGTGGTAGCCCTCACGGACGGCGTCGGCGGTGTCGACGCCGATCACCAGGGCGTAGCTCAGCCGGTGGGTGCCCTGGTCGGCGTCCGGGTCGGGGAAGCGGGAGGCGCGCAGCAGGGAGAGGCGGACCGTGGTGGTGGTGCCGCCGTCGGGGCGGACGTCGCGGGTGACGTCGTGGCCGTAGGTGGAGTCGTTGACCAGGGCGGCCCCCCAGTCGCGTTCGCCGACGTGCAGGAAGCGGTGGGCGCAGATCTCGTACTTGGCCGCGTCCCAGCTGGTGTTGGTGTGGGTGGGCCGCTCGACGTGCCCGAACGGGATCTCGGCGGTGGAGTGCGCGGCGCGTACGTCAAGGGGGAAGGCCGCCTTGAGGAGCTTCTCCCGTTCGTGCCAGTCGACGACGGTGTCGATGACGAGCCGTCGGGAGCCGGCGGGCAGGGTCAGGGTCTGTTCGATTCGGGAGGCGCCGAAGGCACGCACCACGCGCACGCCCGCCTCGGTCGCCGTGACCGACTCGGCTTCGACGAGGTCTCGGACGGTGTTGCGGTAGAAGGCGTCGATGTCCCAGGCGTCCCACTGGTTGGGGAAGTCCTGGTGCAGCTGGAGCAGGTTGGCCCGAGCGGCCGGGGGCAGCGCCTCGCGGTCGGCGGTGAGGTCGCGGGCGGAGGTGATCAGGCCGTCCCGGGAGTCGACGGTCACCCGGACCAGGCCGTTGTCCAGGACGAAGTCGTGGTCGGCCGTGACCGGCGGCACGGGGGCGTGAGCGGTGGCCGTGCGTGGTGCGGCGCCCAGTGCCGGTACGCCGTCACGGTCGTGCGGGGCCGCGTTGAAGACGAGGGTGCCCTCGCCCGGCCGCCCGGCCAGCACGCGCTGGGCATCCTCGATGATCTGCCGAAGCTCCCGGGCGACGGCCGCGTAGGTCTCCTCGGCCTCCCGGTGCACCCAGGCGATCGACGTGCCCGGCAGGATGTCGTGGAACTGGTGCAGCAGGACCGTCTTCCACAGCCGGTCCAGTGCTTCGTACGGATACGGGTGCCCGTGGCGCACGGCGGCGGTGGCCGCCCACAACTCGGCCTCGCGCAGCAGGTGTTCGCTGCGCCGGTTGCCCTGCTTGGTGGCGAGCTGGCTGGTCAGGGTGCCGCGGTGGAACTCCAGGTACAGCTCGCCGGACCACACGGGGGCTCCGCCGTTCTCCGCGAACTCCGCGTGCGCGCGGGTGAAGAAGTCGGCCGGCTTCTCGATGTCGATCCGGGCCGAGCCCTCCAGGTCCCTCAGACGTGCGGCGCGCGCCAGCATCTCGCGGGTGGGGCCACCGCCGCCGTCGCCGTAACCGAAGGGGATCAGGGAGCTGTTGGCGGCGGCCTTGTCCTGGAAGTTCCGCACGCTGTGCGCGACCTCGGCGCCGGACAGCTCGCCGTTGTAGCTGTCGACGGGCGGGAAGTGGCTGAAGATCCGGGTGCCGTCGATGCCCTCCCACCAGAAGGTGTGGTGGGGGAACTTGTTGGTGGTGTTCCAGGACATCTTCTGGGTGAGGAACCAGCGGACCCCGGCCAGCTTCATCAGCTGCGGCAGGGCGGCGTTGTAGCCGAAGGTGTCCGGCAGCCACATCTCCTCCGTCTCGACGCCGAACTCGTCCAGGTAGAAGCGCTTGCCGTGGACGAACTGTCGGGCCAGCGCCTCGCCGCCGCTGATGTTCGTGTCGGGCTCCACCCAAAGGCTGCCCGTGGGCAGGAACTGGCCGGTCTTCACCTTCTCCTGCGCCCGGGCGTAGACCTCCGGACGGTGTTCCTTGAGCCAGGCGAGCTGCTGCGCCTGGGACATGACGAACTTGAACTCGGGGTGGTCGTCCATGAGCTGGGTGACGTTGGAGACGGTGCGGGCGACCTTGCGCACGGTCTCGCGCAGCGGCCACAGCCATGCCGTGTCGATGTGCGCGTGCCCGACCGCGGAGACGCGGTGCGCGCTGGCGCTCGCGGGCGCCGCGAGGGCCGGGGCGAGGGCCGCGCGGGCCGCGGCGGCGCTGCCGCCGACGTCCTGGAGGTCGACGGCGTCCAGGGCGCGTTCGACCGCCCGCAGGATCTGCCAGCGGCGCGGGGAGTCGGAGGACAGCTCGTGCATGAGCTGGCCGAGCACCTCCAGGTCCTGGACGAGTTCGTGGACCGTCCGGTCGAAGACGGCGAGGTCGAGGCGGCGCAGCCGGTACAGGGGCGCGCCCGGGTCGGCGGCCGGGTCGCCGAGCCAGGGCGCCCGCCCGCCGACCGCGGTCGGGCCGAAGGAGAGGGAGCCGGGGCCGGTGTGCATGACGACCGGGTTGGCCGCGGCCTCGATGAACGCCACGAACTCCTCGCCGCCGGTGGCCGACTCGGTCACGGGCAGCCAGGTGTTGCGGGGGTTGAGCGCCTTCACCGCGGTGCCGTCGGCGCGGTAGACCAGGCCCTCGGCGGAGAACCCGGCGGAGTGGGTGGAGAAGCCCAGGTCCAGTACGGCCTCCACGGGCTTCCCGGCCCACTCGGCCGGGATGGTGCCGCTGACCTTGAACCAGCTGGTCGACCAGGCCGGGCCCCAGTGGTCGCCGATCCGGGCCGGACGGTAGGGGGCGGTGAGGCCGTCGCGGACCGGCACGGGTTCGCCGCGTACGTCCCAGATCTCTGCCCGGAGGGGGACCGCCCGGGCGTGGACGGCCGGCCGTATGCGTTCGTTCAGCACCCGGTCCAGCCGCTGCTCGGTCACTTCGCGGTCGTTGTGCATGAGTGTCTCTCCGTTGTGGCATGGGGGTGTGGGGGATCAGCCCTTGAGGGCGCCGCCGAGTGCGAAACCGCCGCCGAGCTTGCGGGACAGCAGCAGGTAGAGCATCACGACGGGAAGGGAGTAGATGAGCGAGAACGCCGACAGCTGCCCGTACTGGGTCTGGTCGTGGGCGCTGAGGAAGGTGAACACGCTGACCGATGCGGGGAGTTTCTCCGGGGACAGCAGCAGGATGAAGGGGACGAAGAAGTTCCCCCACATGCCGATGAAGGTGAAGATGGTGACCACGACGACACCGGGCTTCATCAGCGGCAGGATGACCCGCCACAGCACCTGCATGGTGTTCGCGCCGTCGATCCGGGCGGCCTCCTCCAGCACGATCGGCACACCGTCCATGAAGCTCTTCATCAGCCAGATCCCGAACGGCAGCGCGGACGCGGCCAAGAACAGTGTCGTGCCGGGGGTCGAGTCGATGAGGTTCACCTGCACGAACATGCTGTACACGGGGATCATCACGGCGGTGATGGGCAGACCCGTGGAGAACAGGATCGTGTACAGGAACGGACGGCGCAGCCGCGAGCGGTACCGGGAGAGCGGATACGCGGCCAGGATCGACACCACCACCGTCACCAGGGTCGCGAAGCCGCACAGGATCAGGCTGTTGAGCATCGGCCGGTAGGTGGTGTCGACGTTGAGGATCGCGTCGAAGTTGTCGAGCGTCAGGGACGAGGGCAGCGTCAGCCGGAAGCTGTTGGTGTCACTGACCGAGGCGAGGAGCATCCACAGCAGCGGCAGTACGTACATCAGCGACACCGCCAGCAGGACGGCGTTGACGGCGACGCGGCCGAGCCGGGCGCGGCGTCTGCGGGGCGCGTGCGGTACGGCGTCCGTACGGGGCCGGGCGGGCGCGAGGCGCGGGGACGAGGCGACGGCCATCAGTCGTCCTCCAGCTTGAGCAGGCGGATGTACACGGCGGAGAACAGGGCACCGACGACCAGCAGCACCAGGGCGATGGCGGTGCCGTAACCGATGAGGCTGTTCTGGAACGCCTGCTGGTACATGAAGATGGGCAGGGTCTCGCTCTTGTTGCCGGGACCGCCGCGGGTCATGGTGTAGATCAGGCCGAAGACAGAGAGGGTCTGCAGCGTGATCAGCATCAGGTTGGTCATGATCGACCGCCTGATGACGGGCAGGACGACCCGCCACAGCCGCTGCCAGGGGCCCGCGCCGTCCATCTCGGCCGCCTCCACAAGTTCCTGCGGTACGTCGTTGAGGGCGGCGGAGAAGACCATCATCGAGAAGGCGGTGCCCCGCCAGACATTGGCCAGGCAGACCGCCAGGATCGGCATCGTGTACAGCCAGTTCTGCTGCGGCAGGTGCAGAGCGTCGAGGATCGAGTTGAGCGAGCCCTGGTTGTAGAAGAAGGCGTACATCAGGTAGCCGGCGACCACTTCGGGCAGCACCCAGGCGGCGATGACGACCCCGTTGACGACCGACCGGACCGGCTTGGTGGCCTTCTCCATCAGGACGGCCAGGGCCAGCCCCAGTGTGTTCTGGCCGATCACGGCGGAGCCGATCACGAACACCAGAGTCAGCCAGACCGCGTTGAGGAAGTCGGCGTCCCCGAAAGCCCGGGTGAAGTTGTCCAGGCCCACGAAACTCGTGCCGGACGCACCCGTCAGCTGCATGTCGGTGAACGCGTAGTACACGCAGTACGCGATCGGGCCGGCCAGAAAAACGGCCAGCAGGATCACCGCCGGCAGCGTGGGCAGTCCGCGCAGCAGGGAGCGCACGGGGGCGGGCGCCCCGGAGGGCCGGCGTGGGTCGCCGGCCCTGCGGGGGACGGTGGTCATCGTGCTCACGAGTCGCCCTTGACGGTCTTGTCGTCGCCCACGGCGGCCTTCACGTCGTCGTCGAAGGTCTTCGCGGCCTCGGCGACCGACGCCTGGCCGGTGGTCACCGACTCCATGGCCTTCTGGATCGCGGTCGACACCTGGTTGTAGGTGGGCAGACCGGGCCGGTAGTGGGTCGAGGCCACGAGTTCGGTGAAGAACTCGTTGCTCGGGACCGACTTCAGGTACGTCGGGTCTGTGGCGACGTCCGTGCGGACCGCGATGTTGGCATTGATCGCGTTCCACTTCGCCGCGTTGGACTTCGTCTGGAGGGACGTCAGGAACTTCCACGCCAGGTCGGGGTTGCCTGCCTTGGCCGGGATCGACCAGGCCCAGCCACCTGACATCGATGTCTTCCCAGGGGCCTGGCCGTTCTGGGTGGGCATCGCGGCGGTGCCGATCACCGACTGCCACTCGGGCCACGGCTTGCTGGCGGCGCTGCCCCAGTTGTTGGGCATCCAGGAGCCGTCGATGTCCATCGCGAGCTTGCCCTGGGGGATCAGCTCGGTGCCGACGGTGGTGCCGAAGTTGGCGCCGAGGGCCTGGTCCACCGGCGGGCCGAGCTTCTCGCTGTACACGGTGTGCACGAACTCCAGGGAGTCCTGGAAGCCCTTGCTGCCCACGACCCACTTCTTCTGGGCGGCGTCGTAGAGGGACTTGTCGCCCGCCGGGGTGCCGTAGAGCAGCATCTCGAAGCCCTGCATGGAAGAGGCCTCGCCACCCGCCGTGCCGGTGTAGAGGTTCATCGGGATGACACCGGGCAGCTTCGCCTTGATCGTCCTGGCGGCGCCGAGCACCTCGTCCCAGCTCTTCGGCTGCCAGGGGACGGCGATCCCGGCCTTCTCGAAGAGCTGCTTGTTGTACCAGATTCCGCGGGTGTCGGTGTTGTCCGGCACGGCGTACGTCTTGCCGTCGGCTGCGCCGGTCACCGCGCCCTTGGCCGCGGCCGCGTACTTCGACCAGTCGGCCCACTTCGCGGTGTAGTCGTCCAGCGGCTTGAGGTAGCCGCCCGCGATGTCGGAGTTGATGAGGGCGGTGTCCTCGTAGACGAGGTCGGGGGCGGTCGAGGGGGATCGCATCATGAGCTGGAGCTTGGTGTAGTAGTCGTTCTCGGAGGCGGTGACCGGGACGAGGGTCACCTTGGTGCCCGGGTTGGCCTTGGTGAACTGCTTCACCATCGAGGCGAGGAAGTTCGCCTGGAGCTTGTTCGTGCTGTCCAGGTTCTGCCAGTAGACGACCTTGATCGACTTGGCGGAGCTGCCTGAAGAGCCCGAACCGCAGCCTGTGGCGACCAGGGCGGTGGCGGCAGTGAAGGCCGCGGCGGCGATGAGTTTCGAACGCACAGTGGTTCCTCCGGAACGCGAAACCTGAAGGGAAGCCGCGATTGCGGTGCGGGCTGCAAGCGCGTTGCGCAGGGCTTCTTCACTGGACGCGGCCCCGCGCCCTGGCCACTTGGGCCTGTTTGGTGGGCGACAGCTAAATCCAATTGATGGATTAAGTCAACGCTTCCGGAGTGTAAAATTCGGTCACGAAACGACGTCCGACGCATACCCTGGGACCGGCCGCAGGTGCCGGGCTCACGGTGACAAGGCCGCGGCGAGCCCCCGATCCAGGGGGATGCACGGGGCCGTACGGGCACAAGAGAAGACACGAAGACCACGAGGACATGAGGTGCGACAGGTGACCGACAGGTGACGATGCCCGGTGGGACGAACCTGCCGCGGGTCGGCGGGTACAACCAGGCCGTCGTGCTGGACGCCATCCGGACCAGGGGGCCGGTGAGCAGGGTCGAACTGGCCGCCCTCACCGGCCTGACCAACCAGACCGTCTCGAACGTCGTCCGCAAGCTGCTCGACATCGGCCTGGTCACGGAGTCCGGCCACGCCCCGTCCAACGGCGGCAAGCGTCGCACCCTGCTGTCCCCCAGGCCCGACGGCGCGTACGCGCTCGGCGTCCACCTCGACCCTGACACGGCCGTGATCGTCCTGGTCAACCTGGCGGGAGAGGTGATCGGCAGCCGTCGGCTCCGGCTCGCCACCCCGAGCGACCCCGCCGACGTCGTGGACCGTGTCGCCCGCGCAGCGGTGCGGCTGGTCGCCCGGTCGGAGGTGGACGCCACCCGGCTGCTGGGCCTGGGCATCGCGGCGCCGGGACCGATCGACGGGCCCACGGGCACCGTCGTCTCCCCGCCGAACCTACCCGGCTGGGACCGCGTGCCCCTGGTGGAGATGTTCGTCGCGGCCACCGGTATGCCCGTCGCGCTGGACAACGACGCGACCGCCGCCGCCATCGGGGAGCGCTGGATCGGTGGCAAGGCCAGGGCGGGCAGCTTCCTGTTCGTCTATCTGGGCACCGGTATCGGCGCCGGCATCGTGCTCAACAACACCGTCCTGCACGGGGATTCGGGAAACGCCGGCGAGTTCGGCCACATGGCCGTCGAACCGGGCGACCGCGTCTGCCACTGCGGCGGCACGGGCTGTCTCGGGCCCTACTGCAGCCCGTCCGCGATCATCGACGACCTGCTGCACCGCCACGGGCGGGCCGCCGCCGACCGGATCGGCCTGGCCTGCACCCCGGACTCCCTGCACGGCGACTGGAAGTCCCTGCGCCGGGCCGCCCGCACCGGTGACCCGGACGCCCTCGATGTCGTACGCCGCGCCGCCCGCCGCATCGGCCAGGCCGCCCGAGGAGCTGTCAGCCTGCTCGACGTAAGCCGGGTCGTCCTCGGCGGCGAGGCGCTGCGCGGTGTCGAACCCCTCATGCGGGAGGAAATCGACAAGGCCGTCAACGCCACGTCCGTGGCCCGCGTCATCCGTCCCATAGCGATCGAGCAGAGCGTCATCGGCGACACGGTCGGCGCGGTGGGCGCCGCGTCACTCGTCCTGCACGGCAACTACGCGCCCGGCTGGCGCATGCTCACCGACGCCCTCAACTGATCCGTCGGCCTGGGATGAGGGCGCGCCCGTGCCCCCAGAGGTCGCAGTCGTCGGGCAGGGGCCGGTGGGCGTGCATGTCGGTGCGGAGGATGTTCGCCAGGACGAGGGCGTCGCCGGGGTCGGACTTCGTCCGGCTGCCGCTGTGACGGTCGCGGTAGCGCGAGGCTGCCATCGGTTGACGGCGAAGACCTGCCGCTTACCCTGCCGCAGTACGGCAACCAGCAGGCCGCGGCCCGTTTCGATGGCGACTGGGATCGGGATGCCTTCGGTGTCGCCACGCTCCGCCAGGAAGTCCAGCAAGAATCGGTAGCCGGCCGCATCGTCACTGATTTGGCGCTTGGTCAGCAGCTGGCCGGTGTCGTCGACGAGGGCGACGTCGTGGTGCTTCTCGGCCCAGCCGATCCCGCAGTAGATCAATGGACCTTGGCATCCGGATGCGGCGGCCAGGGCCGAAGCGGCGCGCTCCGCTTCGGCCCTGGCCGGTCAGCGCAGGGATCGGAAGAACTCCCTGACATCGCGGACCAAGAGATCGGGTGCCTCCAGGACCGCGAAGGGTCCGCCGCGGTCGAACTCGCTCCAGGGGTGGGGGGTAGTGGGCCCTCACCGGTGATCTCGGTGACCGTGTCCAGGTGGGCGTCCAGCAGGCGATGGGTGAGCCAGCGGCGTAAGGGTTTAAGGGGTCTCCCCCACGCCCATGTATGTGTGCGGGTCAGGGCACAAGCTTCGCCACTTCCGCCTCTGCGGCACGGGCGAGGCGTTCGACCCATTCCTGGTGATAGTGATAGAGCGCACCGGGATGCTTATGACCGAGCTCCTCGAGAAAGAAGGGGCCCTGCTGCGTTTCCTCGGTCAGCACGTGACAACCATTGTCCGTGGGCGTAATTACCCAGCCGTGGTACGCGCTCGAACCGGTCTCGTCTCCGTCGACTGTCGTCTCCCACGAGAGCCTCGTGAAGGATTCACACTCCGTCACGTTGAGAGTCATTGGGAATCCAACCGTTACCCGGCTGTACTTGGTTCCGAGTACCAGTTCCGGCTCACCGCTCAGGATCTTGACGCGATCTTCTGGAGGAAAGTAGCTCGACCAGTTCTCGGCATCGACGAGCAGCTTCCATACCACTTCAGGCGGCGCCTTCACGTCGATATCGTTGAGAGCGTAGAGAGCCGACGTTCTCGGGTCATACCGTTCGGGCCAATTCACCTTGTCATACATCGGATACTTTTCCCTTCTGAACATTTTGGAGAGAACGCTTCAATGCACCGACTGCCGCCCGCGATGTCTCTCGGTTTTCACGCTCGGTCGCTACCTTGGCGAGCGCCGCAAGAAGGTTTTCGTGTGTGCGCCAAAAAACTTCAGGATCCTGCTTCGCCAATTCGATCCAGAGCGGACCCTGCATCGTCTCTTCGGTCCAGAGGTGGCTCCCCTTCGGCGTGGGTGTGATGATCCAGGCGTGGTAAGCCCTGGATGCTTCCGACGCCTTGGGGTAACCGCCCCAGGCGATACGCGTCACAGGCTGGAATTCCTGTACGGATGCGAAGACGTCCTGGCCGGCCAGGTTGGTTTCGAATCGAGTTCCGAGGCGCAGCGAGTCATGGCCGTCAAGCAGCTGGACATGTTCGACGCCTGGGTAGAAGGTGGCCCAGGCTTGGGGATCCACGAGCAGGGACCAGATCGTTTCAGGAGAGGCTTCGACCTCGAGCTCGTTGGTGAAGTGGATCGGGGAACGACTGGGGACCATGGCCTCCGGCCAATTTATTGCTTCAAACACGTAGTTCTCCAGACATTGGAACCGTTCCCTGGCGAGGATGCCCGATCGAGGGAACGCACAAAAGAAGCACTACCAACACTTCTCGAATTCAGGGAGCAGGCCAGGCAGCGATGCATTGCCAGCCGAAGTCGGAATGCCCACAACTGTATTCACCACGATGGATATGCCTCGCCGGGGATTCATCGGGCTGAACAGCCACATGGCGTGCGCGAATTCCGACGGTGCACGCCTGCCCTGCGGGCAGAATGCAATGCCCAACCGGTTCGTTCAGAGTTCGCCGGGAGCGGCAAACCGATAAAATACGCCGCCGACCGGCTGGATGCTCATGAGCAGCCAGACCGCGTTTTCGAAGTCGCGGGCTCGTGAGAGGTCCCCGACGCGCACCGGGTCGTAGCCGGCGTCGCGGATGAGCTGCTCGGTGACGTCGAGGGCGCCCTCGTCTGCGACGTACCAGTTGCTCGGCCGCACTCGCTGCTTGCGCACTTCGCCGTACACAGCCCCGAAGTTCATGTTGAAGCTTTTGGCCACCGGGGCGTGGGTGAAGGACTGCACTTCCTCGGCGTATGACGGAAAGTTGCCATGACGTGCAGGCATGATGTTGGTCGCGTCGATCGCGATCTTCCCCTCGAGTCCCGTCACCTTGCTCAGGGCGTCCGAGATCTTTGCGCCGGGCACTGCAACCAGGACGGCATCCGCGTCCGAGGCATCCCCGCCGTCACGGCCGATCTCTTCGACCTCGTGGCCTGCGTCTCGCCATAGGGTGGCCAGTCCTCCGCCGATCATTCCTCTTCCGATCGTGACGATCTTCATTTTCTGCCTTCCCTCAGTCTGGAATTGACGTATGCCGGTTGAACGTGGATGACGCTTTATCCGCGGCTGACGGCCACCGAGTTTCTGACGGCGTCCAGACCGGAAGCGTGCGAGACAACGGGCTCGTATCCGAGCTCGGCTGCGGCCTTGTCCGTCCGCAGGGTGCACTGCTGCCCGAGGAACCATCGAGCGGGAACGGGGACCTCGCGGGCAGCGGTCTCGGCGTCCAGGTCGGAGACCGGGATTTCGACGCCATAGATCTCGAACTGGGTCTCCAGGAACTCGCGCAGGATGACGCGGTGCCGGTCGGTGATGAAGTAGGCCTGACCTGGTCGGCCGCGCCGCCATCCGAGCATGAGTCCCTCGACGGCGTTCTCGACGAACGTGACATCAGTGGTGTGCCGGCCTCCGCCGATCCAGGCGAACTGCCCCACCTTCGCCGCCGCTGCCAAGCCTTCGACGAGCAAGCTGTCGGGACCCCAGACGAACCTCGGACGAATCGACACCGTGGCGAAGTCCGGGGCATTCGCATCGAGCACAATCTTCTCGGCCACGGCCTTCACCGCGCTGTAAGCGGCTTCCGAGTCGGGCCGCAGCGGCGCGGTCTCGTCGACGTCCACGAGCGGATCGCCGGCGAGGAGCGCGGCTTCGCTCCCGCAGTGGACGAACCGAGGAACCTGCGCGTAGCGGGCCGCGTCGACGGCTGCCTGGCTGCCGCGAACCGACACAAGCTCATGACGCTCACGGTCAGCGGTGATGTCCGTCTCGGCAGCGAGGTGGAACACCACATCACTGCCCGTCACCTCATTGCGCCACGTGGTCGGGTCGGTCAACTCGCCCCGCACAGGCTTGGCGCCCAGCGCCGAGACCTTTGCAGCCGATGCCTCACTTCGGACCAGAACACGGACCGAGTGCCCCTCGCTGAGGAGCCGGCGTACCAGCACCTGGCCGATGAACCCCGAACCGCCCGTGACGAACGCCTGTGCCATGAACCTCTCCTTCGCTCTGTGCGAGCCCTCTCACCTGTCTTGGGCGAGAAGGTGTCGTGGGTTGGAGCAATCAGGGGCCCGGAGGTCTTCCCTCAACAACATTCATACTTCGAAGGCCTGCGATAAAATTTCTGGATGGCTTCTCTTCGGGCACTGGAATGCCTCGTCGCGGTCGCGGACTCGGGATCGATCACACAGGCCGCGCTGCTGCTGCATTCGTCGCAACCCGCTGTCTCTCATCAGCTCGCTTCGTTGGAACGCGAGACCCGAACGGTCCTGCTTCGCCGCGAGCCCCGAGGGGTCAAGCTCACTCCCGCGGGGCGTGCCGCCGTCGCGGATGCCAGACGAGCGATCGAAGCGGCCGCCTCCGCGGTGAGGTCGGCACGTGCGGCGGGTCAAGCGGCCGGCGGGGTCTTGCGGTTGGCCTGTGCGCAGAGCCTCACGGTGCCGCTGCTCGCTGCGGTCATTCGCCAATGGCATCGCCGCTACCCAGAGGTCGCGATCACGCTGCGCGAGTCCACGGCGATGGACGAGGCGCTCGGCCTCGTCGACTCCGACGAAGTCGACGTGGCAGTGCTGACCGCTCCCTCGACGGGCCGCTTCACGATCACCGCCGTCGCCGAGGAGGAGATCGTGCTGGCGGCACCCACCGGCCACCGGCTGGCCGAGCAGTCTGCTGTACGCCTTGAGGACCTTGACGGTGCGCCGCTCGTTCACTTCACACCGGACAACGGCCTCAGCGCCTGGCTCGACCAGTCCTTCGCCCGTGCCGGAGTCCACCCGGAGACGGTGATGAGGACATCGGTGACTACGGCGGCACCACAGCTCGCGGCTGCCGGTCTGGGAATCGCCGTGTGCCCGGTGAGTGCAGTCAGTGACGGCTTTCCGGGAGCAGTGCGGTCGTTCTCTCCGCGGTGGGTCAGGCAACTGGTGGCGGTGACGTCCGCGGAACCGGATCCGCTCGTCGCACGGTTCATCGGCGACCTGCGCAGCCACGGAATGCGCGTGCCTCGCGGTGCGCGGACTCAGCTCGCACAGGACGGCCCTCCGGCCGAGACACCACGACCGTCCTCCTGAGAATCGCCACGCAGCCGACGCAGCCGACGCAGCCGACGCAGCCGACGACCAGGTCGAGCACGGCCGCTGCCTGGTGCCCTGCCACCGGCCGTCGAGGCCCTGGCGCCGGTTCAGCTCCTATGCCGTCATCGGGCGTCGACCGTCTCGGCGGCACGGGCCTCGTCGGCCGCCACGGGAGCGGCATTCTTCGGGCCGCGCAGGGCGACGTAGACGAACAACGCGGTCATGACTGCGACACCCGCCCACATGGCCTGCTGCCAGCCGTCGACGAACGACTGCTGGGCGGCATCGACGATCTGTTGCGCGTGCGAACCGGTGCCGCCCGCGACCTCGACGGCGTTGGCGACGCCCTCGCGGGCGGTGTCTGCGGCCCCCTGCGGGATGCCGTGCAGCCTGTCGTCGATGGCGCCGCGGTAACCCGCGGACAGGAGCGCGCCCAGCATGGCAACGCCGAGTGCGGTGCCGAACTCACGGGTCACGTCGTTGAGTGCGGAGGCGACACCCTGCTTCTCCCTGGGCAGGGAGCTGGTGATGGCCTCGGTGGAAGGCGTCATCGACAGGCCCATGCCGATGCCCATGGCGAGCATGCCAGGCAGGATCGTCAGGTAGCCGCCGTCCACGGAGACGAACAGCGCCATCAGCGCCAGGCCGACGCCGGCCAGCGCGATGCCCACGGCCATGGCCGGGCGGGAGCCGATCCGTGCGGCGAGCTTGGGGGCCAGGCCGGAGGTCGTCATCATCATGACGGCCATGGGCATCAGCGCCACCGTGGACAGCAGGCCCGACCAACCGAGCACGGCCTGGAAGAACGGAAACAGGACCACGGCGATGCCCGCCTGGACACCGAAGACCACCAGCAGCGTGATGGAGCCGCCGGCCAGGCCGCGCTCACGGAACAGGCGTACGTCCAGCAGTGACGCGTCCCGGCGGTGCAGCTCCCAGGCCACGAAGCCGATGCCGGCGACGAGGCCGACCGCCAGGCTGATCAGCGTCACGGGGGCGGTCCAGCCGCGCTCGGGGCCTTCCTGCAGAACGAAGATGAGGCCGGTCACGGCGACGGTGGAGACCAGCGCGCCAACGGTGTCGTAGGAATGGACCGAGCGCTCAAGGGAGTTGGGCACCGACTTCAGCGTCATGCCCAGGGCCACTATGACCAGGGCCACCGGCAGCACGAACAGCCAGCGCCAGTCCGCGACATCGACGAGGAGGGCGGAGAGGAACATGCCCAGGATGCCGCCGCCTCCGGCGACACCGGTCCACACGCCGATCGCCTTGCCGCGCTGCTCCTCGGGGAAGGTGGAGGTGATGACGGCGAGCGTGATCGGCATGATCATCGCAGCGCCGACACCGCCGGCGACACGGGCCACGATCATGACCTCGGCGGTTGGGGCCAGGCCCGCAACGACGTTTGCGACACCGAAGACGCCAAGGCCGGCGATCAGCATGGGCTTGCGGCCCAGGCGGTCACCGATCGCGCCGAGCGGCAGCAGCAGCGCGGCCAGAGCCAGGGTGTAGATGTTGATGATCCACAGAACCGTGTTCTGCGAGGCCCCGAACGCGACGGCCATGTGGGTCTGGGCGACGTTCAGCCCGGACACCGACGCGATGACGGCCATCAGCGCGATGGAGACGGCGATCAGGATGGTGCGCAGTTGACGCGCGTCCGGTGCGCCTCCCTCGCCGCCGGCTTCGGCGGCGGGCTCCTGTGCGGGCTGGTTCGTACTCATGGATTCCTCTCAAAAAGGGCATGGGGAGCTCGGCGTCGGACCATGTCCGGACGCCGCGATGCGGAAGGAGGGTGCGGAAGTGGGCGCCGCGGACGTCAGGTGGTGGCGGTGCCGTTCTGGGCTGCGGCGAGGGCCGCGTCGGTATCGGCAATGGCCAGCAGAGCGTTGATGTGAGCTGCGGCCAGGGCGCCGGCCGCGGCGGAGGCGCCGACCTGGGCGGTCAGGTCGGTGGCGTTGCCGGCCACCCACACCCCGGGCACCTCGGTGGTTCCGGCCATGCCGGAGGCGAAGCGGCGGCCCACGTCGTCGGGCAGGTCTTCCATCGGCAGCTTCAGCCCTTCCAGCCCTTTTGCGCGGGCCTGCATCCGGGTGGCGACCGCGAGGACGCGACGGGCGACGACCTCGCCGTCGTCCAGGCTCACGCCCGCGATACCGCCGTCGTCAGCTTGGACGACCTCTTCCACGAGGGTGTCGACAATGCGGATGCCCCGGGCGGCGAAGCGCGCGCGGGTGTCCTCGTCGAGTTCGGTGCCGCGGGTGAAGTAGACGAGGTCGTCGGTCAACTGGCGGAACAGCAGTGCGTGATGGACGGAGGCGGGGCCGGTGGCGAGGACGCCGATGGGCTCGTCGCGCACCTCCCAGCCGTGGCAGTACGGGCAGTGCACGACGCCGTGCCCCCAGTGTTCCGCGAGCCCGGGCACGTCGGGCAGCACGTCGCGCAGCCCGGTGGCCACCAGCACACGGCGTGCTGTGATCGTCCGACCGTCGGCCAGGGTGAAGGTGAACCGCAGATCCCCGTCACTCGACGGGGCGGCAGGCTCGGCCGAGGCCACCTCGCCGAAGACGACCCGGCCGCCGTACTGGCGAACCTGCTCCCGGCCGCGCTTCAGGATCTCGGTGGGCGGCATGCCGTCCACCACGATGAAGCCGTGCATGGCCTCGGCAGGCGCGTTGCGGGGCGTGCCGCTGTCGATCACGACGACGGAGCGGCGGGAGCGGGCGAGCATCAGCGCACCGTTCAGGCCCGCGGCGCCGCCGCCGATCACCACGGCGTCGACGATCTCGCCAGGCAGTACGTCGCTTGCGTACGTGGAAGTCTGCACGGACATGTCCTCGCGTCCTTCTTTCGTCCGTGGCCCCAGCCGATCCGGGCCATCTGCCGTCGACGTTAAGCCCGGATTGCATCTAGGGCATACCATGTTGCCTATGACGCAAGAAGATGGTGCGCTGGACAGCCTCGTACGCAAACGCATCCGCGCCCTGCGGGTCGCTCAGGGCTGGTCCCTGGAGGAACTGGCCACCCGCGCCAACCTCAGCCAGTCCTCGCTCAGCCGCATCGAGAACGGCCGGCGCCGACTCGCGCTGGACCAGCTCGTCACCCTGGCTCGCGCCCTGGACACCACCCTCGATCAGCTCGTCGAGAACGCCGCCGACGATGTCGTCATCAGCCCCATGACCCACGGTGCCCACGGTGCCCAAGGCCTGAGCTGGCCGATGAAGGGCGACCCGGCCATGAGCGTCATGCGTCAGCGGATGACCGAGCCGCCGCCGGACAACCCCTCCCGCATGCGCGCCCACCCAGGCCGGGAGTGGCTCGTCGTACTGTCCGGCACCGCGATTCTGATGCTGGGCAACCGGCGCTTCCGCATCGAGACCAACCAGGCCGCGGAGTTCCCGACGATGATGCCGCACGCCATCGGCGCCGAGGGCGGCCCTTGCGAGATCATGGGCATCTTCGACCGCGACGCCCGACGCGGACATCAACGCGACAACGGCGATCAGCGCGGCGACGGCGATCAGCGCAGCAACGGCGACTGCGACGCGCAAGGAACCTGCGAATAGCGACGCAATGCCCCTGGCGCGCCCGCCCCGCAAGGCGGCACCTTGCGCGCCTGGCAGCGCAGAAAGCCATCGCCTTGCGTAATCCGCAAGAGGGCATGCCGCATGCGCATGAGCGACTTAATGTAGCGGTATGACCGAAGCACAGGCACACGCCCACCACGATGCACAGCACGGCCACCACCACCAGCAGCACGACGACGGTCAGGCGGAGATGCTCGACCTGGACGCGGAGGTCCTCGCCGAGCACATCGCCGCCATCACCGAGTGGCTGCCTGTCAAGACCGGCCCGCGTCAGATCGTGGATCTGGCCTCCGGTACGGGAGCGGGTACCTTCGCTCTCCTCGAGCGTTTCCCCGAGGCGCACGTCATAGCCGTCGACGCCTCGCCCGGACACCTGCAGCGGCTGCGGGAGAAGGCGTGCGCCCGCGGTGTGGGCGACCGCGTTTGCACCGTGCAGGCCGATCTCG
Source organism: Streptomyces scabichelini (assembly GCF_011045015.1). Lineage (GTDB taxonomy): Bacteria > Actinomycetota > Actinomycetes > Streptomycetales > Streptomycetaceae > Streptomyces > Streptomyces scabichelini. The sequence goes on from NZ_JAAKZY010000024.1 coordinate 22,311, forward strand.
ACGAAGCCGCCTGGCCCGATCTCGGTAAGCCCGACCTCGTCTGGGCGTCGGCCTCCATGCACCACATGGCCGACCACGACCGCGCCCTGCGCACCGTCCACGACCTACTCACGCCCGGCGGCCTGTTCGCCGTCGTCGAGCTGGCCGGGTTCCCGCGCTTCCTGCCCGAGAACGCCCCCGAGGACCGTCCCGGTCTGGAAGAGCGCGCCCACGCCGCGACCGACCGTTTCCACGCCGAGCACGTGCCTCACCGCGGCGCCGACTGGGGGCCCATGCTGAGCGCCGCCGGATTCACCGTCGAAGGCGAACTCACCGTCGCAGTCGACATCGACGGCTCCCGCCACGAGGCAATCGGCCGCTACGCCCTGGGCGCACTGCAGCGCATCCGCGGCGCCGCCGAGGAGCTCTCGGCGGAAGACCTCGCCGCGCTCGACCGGCTGCTCGACACCAGCAGCCCGTACAGCATCCTGCGCCGCGACGACCTCGCAGTGCGGACCGAGCGCACCGTCTGGGCCGCACGCCCCAGCTGATCTCACGCTCCGGTCACTTCGGCAGATCGGTGGAGAGGAAGGGAGCAAGGAGGGCGAACAATGCGTCGGGGCGATCGAGGGGGATGATGTGGCCGCAGTCCTGGAGATGGTGCCCGACCAGGTCATCGGCGATGGGACGGAGCTGGCGTTCGAGCCCGGTGCCGACGGGGTGAGAGCCGACGGCCATGGTGGGCATGGTCAGCCGAGCCGTCGCGACGGCGTCCTGGATCTGCCGCGCGCTGGTGGGCAGGGCCCGGTAATAAGAGAACGCGCAGCGCAGGGCCTCGCTCCCGGTGAAGGCGTGGACGAAGGCCGCACGGATGTCGTCGGGTACTCCTCGCCCGAGCGTCCCCGAGTCTAGGAACCAGTCGATGTACGGGGCCTCGTTCCCGGCCAGGACGGTCTCGGCGAGGCCGGGGACGGCGTGGAAGCCGAACCACCACGGGGTGCCGCCCGCGATGGCGTGTTCTGCTCCGGGCAGGCGGCCGAGCAGTGCCTCCATCACGACCAGGCGCCGGACGAGGCCGGGCCGGCGCAGTGCGAGCAGGACGGCGGGGGCGGTGCCCGCGTCGATGCCGACCACTGCTGCCGAGGGCTCGCCGAGTGCGTCGAGCAGCCCTTCGGCATCGGCGGCGAGGGTGCCTGCGTCGTAACCCTCGACGGCACGTGCACTGGCACCGAAGCCTCGCAGGTCCGGGGCGATGACCCGGTACTGCCCGGCCAGTCGGCCCATGATGCCGCTCCAGAGTTGCCAGGTGTGCGGGAAGCCGTGCAGCAGGAGAACCGCAGGTCCGTCTCCGGCGATTGCGACGTTGAGTTGGACGCCGTTCGTCGCGATGCGGCGCAGTTGGTGTGTGGTGGTGACGGGCATGACGGCTCCCCGAGTGGTTACCATTGGTGACCACAGAACGATAGGTAACTGTCCGACCGCTGCCTAGACGGCACTTTCAGGGAAGGTGGTGAGCCACAGGTGACCACCCGAGGAGCCCGGGCCGACGGTCGCGGGGTGCGCGGCGATCTGTTCGATCCTCAGTGCCCGACACGGCAGTTGCTGGATCGCATAGGTACGAAGTGGACGTCCATGGCCGTCAAGACGCTCGCCGATGCCGCACCGGACGAGGTGCGCTTCGCGGAGCTGAGACGCCGGATGCCCGGCGTCTCGCAGAAGATGCTGTCTGTGACGCTGCGAAGCCTGATCCGCGACGGGCTGGTGTCGCGCCGGGTCGAACCGACCGTGCCGCCGCGGGTCTTCTACCGACTCACCGGACTCGGCCTGTCTCTGGAAGTCGCGCTTGCGGGGCTGCGGAGCTGGGCGGAAGAGCACATGGCCGAGATCGACCGCGCCAACGAAGCCGCCGGCCAGAAGGTCAATGGGGAATAGGCAGGCCGGTTCCGCGCTCAGTACCGGTGGGTCGGGTGCTCGATGTAGCCGGCGTTCGTTGCCGCAATCGGATCTACTCGTCTAGCTCTGGTCACGGTGCCGCAGCCGGTAGCGGCCCGGAGAGACGCCGTGTTCCCGCTTGAAGGCGGTGGCGAAGGCGAAGGGGGAACCGTAGCCGACGTGTTGGGCGATCTGAGCCAGCGGGGTATCGGAGTTGCGCAGGAGGCGCGCCGCCACGGTGAGCCGCCACCAGGTGACGTAGGTCAGAGGGGGTTCACCGACCACTGCGGCGAACCGGCGGGAGAACGTCGCTCGCGACAGGTTCGCCTTCTTGCCCAGGGCCTCGACAGTCCAGGGCTTTGCCGGGTCGTCGTGGATGGCATGCAGTGCGCTGCCGATCGCCGGGTCGGCGAGGGCGGCCGGCCAGCCGGTGGTTCCGCGTGCCGACTCGTCCTCGATCCAGGCGCGCAGCGCGTAGAGCAGGAGTAGATCGAGCAGAGTGGGCAGGGCGGCGTCCGTGCCCGGCCGGGGATTCTGCAGTTCGGCGCCGAGCAGGGAGACAGCGGCACTCAGGTCCTGGTGGCGTCCGATCTGGGAGGGACGATGGATGATCTGCGGCAGGGTGCCCAGCAAGGGGTGCGGCCGTGAGCGGTCCAGCTGGTAGCCGCCGCACAGAAGGGCCGTCGCCCCCTGCGCACCGGCGCTGCCGGGGTCGGTCAGGGTGTGTCGGGTTCCGTGCGGAGTGAGCACGACGTCCCCCGTGGTGAGGTTCACCGCAGGCCCGTCCTCGGGCACGAGCAGGCAGGCCCCGTGCAGGACAACGTGGAAGCCGGCTCCGGCGAAGGGCTCGAAATGCGTGCGCCACACACCCTCTCTGTCCTCACGGTTGGCGAACGGGCTGCCGGTCCGCATGGCGGCGACGACATCACTGAGGACATCCATACCCGTAACGATAGGCGGTGAGACGAACGCGTATCAGCCGGGCATGATCTCTTATAGCCCGTCTCGCCACGCGTCCATACGCTCGAGAACATGGAAACGATAGAGATCGGCAACATCGAGGTCACGCGCATCGTGGAGTGGCAGGGGCCCGTCGCACCGGTCGGGGTGGTCTTCCCGGACTTCGCCCCCGAAAGGTGGCACGAGCACAGGGCGTGGGCCGCCCCCCGCTTCTGGGACACCGAGACCGACAACTACCTGGCCTGCGCGCAGACTTGGGTGGTGCGCAGCGAGGGAAGGACCATGCTGGTCGACACCGGGCTCGGCAACCACAAGGAACGCTCGTACATGCCGGCCTGGACCCATCTGGAGACCGACTTCATCGACCGCCTGACGGCAGCAGGCGTGCGGCCCGAGGACGTGGATGTCGTGGTGAACACCCATGTGCACGCCGACCACGTGGGCTGGAACACCACGCTGCGCGACCGTGAGTGGGTGCCGACATTCCCCAACGCCACCTATCTGATCCACCGGGATGACTTCGAGCACTGGAACCCCAGGAACGGCGTACCCAAGCGGGGAGGCATCGGCGGGGTCAACGCCGGTGTCGCCAACGGGCCGATGTTCGAGGACAGCATCGATCCCGTTCACCGCGCCGGCCAGACCCTGCTGTGGGAGACCTCTCATCGCATCGACGGCAATCTCCAGCTGGAACCCGCCCCTGGGCACACTCCGGGCTCAGCGGTGCTTCATTTGCGGTCCGGTACCGAACGGGCCCTGTTCGTCGGAGACTTGCTCCACACTCCCCTGCAGATCCTCGAGCCGCACGTCGATACGTGCCTGAGCGAGGATCAGCAGGCCGCGGCGAACTCCCGTCGGCGTGTCCTTGAGTACGCCGCGGACACCAACGCCCTCCTCATCCCTGCGCACTTCACCGGCCCGGGAGCCGCTGAGGTCCGCCGCGACGGCTCATCCTTCGCCATCAAGAAGTGGGCGCCGTTCAGCGTCCCCGGGAATTGATCACCTAGTGAGCGGATCTTTGGACCATTAGCTCGATGCCGGGTGTCTCGACCGGCCGAGGGGCACCCCTTCCATCACCGCGGGGGGGCTCACCGGCTCGTGTTGCCTGCGAGGAAAGGCCGCAGATGCGCCAACAGCGCCTCCGGCCGCTCCTCCGGGATGAAGTGGCCGCACTCCGGGATCTCGGCACCGGTGACGTCGTCCGCGTAGCCACGCCAGATCTCCAGTGTCGGCAGGCGGGCAGGCAGCCCCACGGAACCCCACAGCGCCAGCAGCGGCATGGTGAGGCGGCGGCCTTCGGAGGCGTCGATGTCGTCGAGCGCGGTGTCCTCGTCCATGGCGCGGTAGTCGTCGAGGCTCGCACGCAGGGCGCCCGGGCGGGAGAAAGCACGGACGTAGCCGTCGACCGCGTCGGCTGTGAGTCCATGGCGGTTGTAGGTCCACCGCTCGAAGAAGTACTCGAGATAGCCGCGGATGTCGTTGCCCACCAAGCGCTCGGGCAGATCGGGCTGCATGTGGAACAGCCAGTGCCAGTACCCGGAGGCGAGCGAAGCGTCCAGGCGGCGGAACATCTCCCGGGTGGGAACGATGTCGAGCACGGCCAGCCGCTCCACCTGGTCCGGGCGGTCCAGCGCCCAGCGGTGCCCCACACGAGCGCCGCGGTCATGGCCCACGACCATGGCCCGTTCGAAGCCGAGCGCCTCCACGAGGCCTGCCATGTCGGCGGCCATACGCCGCTTGTCGTAACCAGTGGTGGGCTTGTCGCTCAGGCCGTATCCACGCAGGTCCGGAGCCACAACCGTGTGGTCGGCGGCGAGATCCGCCAGTACCGGCCGCCAGCAGTCGGAGGTCTGCGGCCAGCCGTGGAGCAGGACAAGCAGAGGTCCGGACCCGGCTCGGACGTAGTGCAGACAGACCCCGTCCACGTGCGTCACTCCGGTCGTCACTGTCGGCTGTCCCATTACGCCTTCCTGACACGAGCTAACCGTCCAGCTGACGGAGGAGTCCTCAGCTCACTCGGGCGACCTCATACGAAAGGCTGGGCCGGGGACGCTCTCGATGTCCTTCGCCTGCACCGGGTGGCCCCGTTCGCACCGAATCTGGACGTCGACGTGCGCGCCGCACTCACGGTGTCGCGCCAGTACCGCCGGCCCCTCCGGGTCGGCGCGGTAACGGTCACCCCACTGCAGCAGCCCCATCACGGCGGGCACCAGATCCATGCCCTTAGGGGTGATCACATACTTCGGCCGACTCCTCGAACCGGGCTCCTTATACGTCTCGGTCGCCAGGATCCCTTCCTCCACCAGCATCCGAAGCCGCGTCGCGAGGAGGTTGCGAGGACAGCCGAGGACGCGTTCGAAGTCGCTGAAGCGGGACGAGCCGTACCAGACCTCGCGCAGGATCAGGATCGTCCACTTCTCGCCCACGATCTCAAGAGTCCGCGCGATCGAGCAGTTGGACGTGTCCCGGTCGAGTCGGGGGTCCATGCCGGTGTCTTCAAGAACTTCGGTCCACGCATCCATGGGAGCGATTCTAACCGAGTTTGGTTTACTTTTAGATACTCAGCTATCGGCGCCACGATCAGTGATCCGACCTGACTGATGGCGTTGAGTCATTGGGGAAGGTCCCTCACCGACGAGGGAGTCACGGCCCTACTGAGGCCGGGTGCCCACCTCGGATCGTGGATGGCGGACGCCGGGCTCACCAACGGAGCCTTCTACGCCCACTTCGCCTCCAAGGACGCCGACGAGGTCCTCGAGCGGGGAATCGAGAACGCCCACACGTTCATGCACTGAGAGGAACGACCGACCGCAACAGTGCGGTGGTCGACCTCCGCCAGGCGGATGCGCGAGGGCATCGAGCCGAGCCCGGATGCGATCACCGTTCCGCGCGTCCGGGCATGGTCACTCGTGGCCACTCGCGGACTCGCGAAGTGGCCTCCCCGACCTTGACTCGTGACCGGTTGACGGGCGTCGACCACCCGGCCCGGAGGTCGGAGGCCAGAGGCCGGAGAAGCCTTAAACGCCCCCAGCGCACGTGCCGCCCGTCCTTGACACCCCCTACCGCTCAAGGAAGTCGAGGGCTTCCGCCACGAACTGCTCGTGGAACTGGAAGATGCCTCCGTGGCCGGCATCGGGGTAGACGACCACGTCGGCGTTCGGCAGTCGCCGGGCCAGCTCGAACGAGTTCTTCGTCGGCACCATCCTGTCGCTCTCGCCGTTGGCGACGAGCACGGGCTGATGGATGACGGAGAGGTCCTGGGGCTGCGCGAGCCCCCAGCGGTGGATGGCCTTGAGCTGGGCGAAGTACGACGTGAGGGAGATCGCCTTGTCCCGGTCGTGGGTGCGCTCCTTGAGTCGGGCCAGGAACTGCTTTCCGGCGCGGCGCCCGCCCGCGGTGCGGGTGAAGAAGAGGAACTGCTTCGGGTCCTGGAGGGTGAACAGGGCCCGGACGGTGTCGAGATGGGACAGTCGGGTCACGTTCTTGATGCCCTCGCCGCCCGCGGGGCCGGTGCCCGAGAGGATCAGCCTGCGGACGAGCTGCGGTTCGTCCTGTGCGATCACCTGGGCGATCATGCCGCCCATCGAGAAGCCGTGAATGTCGACATGCTTGAGCCCGAGTCCCCGGATGAAGGTGACGGCGTCCTTCGCCATCTCCTCGATGGTCTTTGGTGTCGAGCCGCTGGAAGCGCCGACACCCCTGTTGTCGAAGGTGATGACGCGATGTCTGGCGGCGATGCCGTCGACGACGCGGGGGTCCCAGTTGTCGAGGACCGCGGCAAGGTGGGTGATGAAGACCACCGGGACGCCGGTCTTCGGGCCGAGGTCGCGGTAGGCGTAGGTCACTCCCCCGGCGGTGAGGGTGCGGGTGGGTGCCTTCTTGTACGAGGTCACCACGTCGCCTCGTACTCCTTGTGCGTCGTTCACGGCCGTGCCCTTCTGCATGGGGGTTTCTGGACTGCGGCTGCAGCCGGTTCGGTCGCCGGCAGAAGGCCCGTAGGAGTCGGAACCCTGTTCGGTTGAGCCCTTCAGCGTCACGTCGACTATTGAATTATGACCATACTTCAATGTGCTCCGCAAGAGGTGCTCCGCACACGATGACGGTGAGAGCCGCGACAGCGAATCAATCCCGCCGGACGTCCATCCCCTCCCCCGTGGAGCAGGCCCTCGATCTCGCGGCAGCGCACGCGAGTCACGCCACCGGGGCACACCGACTGCCAGCCGGACCTCAGGTCAGGGCCCACGCCAAAAGGGGGCAGGGCCGCCTCACAGTCGCGTGAGGCGGCCCTGCCCCCGGACCAGCCGACAGTCGCCCCACATCATCCGAGGGCCGGCGGCGCACCCGTCCGTACGCCAACGGCGTCCACGACGTGATGGTCCCCGCCTGGCCTCGGCACCTCATGACCATGCGAGTTGCCGCCGGATCCGAATGGCGATCGTCACCGCCAGATGTCCCGCGTCGTCCCCGGGGCCGGGAGCCGATGCTGACCCCGGGGCGCCTCATGACCAGGCCATTTCACGGTTCGGCTACCACAACGGCTTCCTGCTCGCTCTCCTCGACGAAGCCGAGGCGGAGTCCCAGGAGGCGTATGCCTCAGGTCCGCCTCCCCTGGGGCAAAGGAGCGCCTGCGGGAGATCGCCCGGCAGCGTTCTGCTGCGCCCGGCTCGAGCGCATCGCCGCCGACGCGGACCTGGGCGCCTCGCTGGGACGCCAGGTGCTCTACGCACGCCACAATGCCTCGGAACAATGTCTCGGACACCGGCCGGGCCTTCCACGGCCATGTCTCAACTCTCCTGCGAAAGACGGGAGTTGACGGATACCACGACATGCTGGCCCACGCCCTCCTCGCCTTCACGAGCTTCGAAGCGGCGGACCGGCGGACTTGCGGGCTACCTGCGCAAAGAGCGCGGGTGGCCACCGCACGCCTGAAAGCCACCTGGGTGGACCTGGTACGGCGGCTGACCCGACCCAAGGGATCGTGACGGCGATCATCACTGCGGTGAGCATGCGGGCATCGGTGAGCCACCCCGGCGGCCCCCGGGATACCGCCGGTCACTCCATCAAACGCAGCCCGTCCTCGAAGTCGACGCGTGCGAGGTCGGCGCGCGCGACGATACCGAGCTTGGGGAACACGTTGGCCAGGTGATGAGCCACCGTACGAGGACTGATCAGCAGCTGTGCCCCGATCTCCCGGTTGGTGAGTCCCTCCGCGGCCAGCCGTACGACTCGCAACTCCTGCGCCGTGAGGGTCGTCGGGGTGTCCCGCGCCCGTGCCCGCGCGGAGTCCCGGCGCGGTTGCTGCCCGGTCAGCTCCTGTTCGGCCCGCGTGCGGGCGAGCAAGGGAGCCGCGTCGAGTCGCTGGAAGGTTTCCGCGGCTTCGGCCAGCTGTATGCGGGCGTCGGTACGACGGCGGGCCCGCCGCAGCCACTCGCCGTACAGCAGGCGCGTCCGGGCGTAGTTGAAGGGCCGCGACGCGGCTCCGGGGACATCCAGCGCAAGCTGGAACTGCTTCTCCGCCTCCGCTCGGGACGCCAGCAGGGCATGGACAAGGTGCGTCGCGGAGATCGCCCATGCCGCGTTGGTCCGTTCGGCCCACCGCCGTAGCAGCCGTGCCTGTTCCTCGGCCGTCGCCCGCTGCCCTGCCTGGACCGCGGCCTCGGCGGTGTCCGGCGCGGCGAGCAGCGCGACGGTGGCGTTCGCCGCGTGGTGCCCGTACTCGCTCAGCCGGACCAGGCGGACCAGCGCCTCCTCGGCCCGGCCGGCGAAGAGCGCCGACATGCCGAGGTTCCACTCCGCGCAGGCGCTGAAGACGCGCACCCCACGCGGCACCCATACCTCGATGGTCCGGTCGGCGACATCCGCGACGGTCCGCTCATCGCCTTGCACGGCTGCCAGCCATCCGAGACCGGTACGGCACTGCCCGGCCAAGTGGTCGTCGCCGATCCCCTGGGCCACTTGGAGCCCCTCAAGAGCGTTCGCCTTGGCCGAGGTCCAGGAGCCTTGCGCGATGTCGGGCGCCACGGTCTGGGCCAGCGCCTGGGTCAGGGCAGTGACCTGGTCCGTGTGCCGCAGCGTGTCGATTTCACGGCGGAGCGCCTCCTGCAGGGCGGACTCGATGCCCCAGGCCACCGCCAGCGGTGCCGGTGGCATCAGGAGCCAGGAGCTGCCGCTGAGCCGGGTGAGGATGTCGGCGCCGGGGGCCACGACCTGGTCGCGGTCATCGGCGCCGCCGCCCCCGTCCTCCGTCCACCATTCGCGCAGCAACGGCAGCAGCTCGGCGTTCGGGAAGCTCCCTTGTGGGAGCCGGCGCTCGAGCCGCTGGAGTGCCTCGCGCTGCAGTGCGCCATGACTGGCCGCCCAGGCAGCCCGCAACGCCATGCTGCCGAGCCTGAACGCCTGCCCGGGATCGGCCACCCGTTCCATGTCCCGGGTCAGCTGCCGGCAGGCGGTTTCCAGATCGCCGTGCGCGAACTCGATCAGACCGCGCAATCCCTCGCTGAGGTCCGCGACCGTCGATGCGGAGGACATCCCTTCGGCCCGCTCCAGCATTCCCCGCGCCACGTCGACGTGGCCGGCCTCCCAGGCTGCCCTCGCTCCGTGAGCCAGCCGTCTGGCCGCGTCGTCCGTAGACGGGGACAGCTTCGCCGCGCGCCGCAGGGCACGGGCCGCCGTGGCACAGCCACCGCGCGCCCAGGACCGGTGGGCCGACTCCTCGAGCAGCCGGGCCACCTCCTCGTCGGGTCGGCCCACGGCTTCCAAGGCCGCGGCGAGGTGCCAGGGGCGCAGCTCGTCGGCGTTCTCACCGGTCAGTACGGAGGCGAGCGCATGATGAACGGCCTGGCGGTTCGCGGGAGGCGCCTCCTCGTAGACCACCGCCTCCATCAGTTGATGGCGGAAGCAGATGCGACCGTCCGAGCGCGTGGTGAGCAGGCCCGAGTGCAACGCCTCGTCCCACGCGACCGCGTCGAGGCCGAGGACAACACCGGCCTGGCGCACGGTGTTGCGATCACTACGGTCATCGGCGGCGGCGAGCAGGAGCGCGGTACGGGCAGGCGCGGACAGCCTCTCGATGCGGGCGCGGAAGGCACGGCGCAGACGTGGCCCGACGGCGATCTGCTCATCGGCAAGAGGGTGCGTCGAGATGTCGCCGGCCGCCACGGACGTGGTCAGCTCCTGAAGTGCGAGGGGATTTCCGGCTGCCGCGCGGATCGTGCGGCGGATCACTGACTCGTCCGCATGCGGAGCGACGGCACGGGCAAGGAGCCGAGCGTCCTCGTCGTCCAGCTCCCGGACTTGCATGGCCGCCAGTTTCTCCCAGGGGCCGTCGACGGGCTCGTCGTGTCCGGTGAGGAGCATGACCACTGGCTCGTTACGCAGTCGGCGCGCGGCGAAGGCCAGGCACTGTGCGGATGGCTCGTCGAGCCATTGGGCGTCGTCGGCGATGATGAGCACCGGCCGTTCCTTGGCGAGCTCGCCGACGAGCGTCAGTACGGCCACGCCGATCAGGAACCGGTCCGCCACGTCGTTGCTGGTACCGAGCGCCCCGTTCAAGGCGTTGGCCTGCGGCTCCGGGAGCGTACTGATCCGCTCCGTCACCGGCCACAGCAATTCGTGCAGTGCGGCGAACGCCAGCCCCGACTCCAGGCGAGTGCCGCCGCATCGCAAGACGGTGAAGTCCGCGGCCGCGGACTCGGCCACGTATTCCAGCAGGGCGGTCTTGCCGATGCCGGGGTCACCCCACAACACCAGCGTTGCCCCGTCACCTTGCCGAGCACCGTCAAGGATCCGGTCAAGGGCTGCCTGCTCCGGGCGCCGTCCGTATAGGTCCATTTGTTGAAAGCTTAAGGGGCTGCTGTCACCCCGAGCCACTCCCGATGCCCGCGCTCAACCAGATTTGAGAGTTCCATGACCGATACGGTGACGGATTCGCTGCCATCCCTTCATCAGTAGCGTCGGGAACGTGATCAGCGCATTCGCGAAACTGCGCTACGCCGTCGGCCCGACCACCGGAGGCATCAGCACGCTCCGCCATGTCGTTCCCGCCCGGGACTTCGACAGTCAACTCCGCACACTCAACCGGCCGGGCCGGCTGTCGAGCGTGAAGCAACGACCAAGATCTAAAAACCAACGGCAGCAAGGAGAAGTACGCCGCTTAAGCCGCTGACGCCGTCATCCGCGACGACGGCGAGAAGCCGGACGACGCCGGAGGACACCCCCGCACACACCGGTCGGGCCCGGTCGACCTCGCGCCCTGTTGCGGTGGGTCCGCGCCGCCGGGCCCACTGCCGCCCCCGTACACAGCGGCGCACGTCATCGTCACCCCCGCCCTCGACGCGGTACACGTCACCGCTGAGGGCACCGGACCGTCGTGCACCCCACGGGTGGACGGCCATGACGGCGGCGGCCAGGGGCCGGTCGCCGTACGCGAGCGGTTCGCCCTATGCCAAGGAGCCAAAGAGCCAAGGAGAGGTAGCCGCGGGCCCCTACTCCCGCAGCGACTGGACCGTCCGTGCCTTCTCGTCCCCACGATCCCCACCACCCCCACCGCCGCTCACACGGAGACTTGGCATGACCACCGTTCTCATCGTCGACGACCACGCCCTGCAGCGCTTCGGCTTCCGGGTGCTCCTGGAGCAGCACCCCGATCTGACCGTGGTGGGCGAGGCCTCCCACGGCGCCGAAGCGGTCCGCAAAGCCGCCGAACTGCGCCCCGACGTCGTACTCATGGACGTACGGATGCCCGGCATGGACGGCATCGAGGCCACCCGCCGCATCGTCGAGTCCGGAGGCCGCTCCCACGTCCTGGTCCTGACCACCTTTGACATCGACGAGCACGCATACGACGCCCTGCGCGCCGGTGCCAGCGGTTTTCTGCTCAAGGACGCACTGCCCGACGAACTCGTCGCCGGTATCCGGGCCGTGGCCGCCGGGGACGTGGTCATCGCCCCCGGCCTGACTCGCGATCTCATCGACGTCTTCTCCGACCGGCTGCCCAGCCACACCCCCGGCCAAAAGCGGCAGCTCGCCTTCCTGACCCAGCGCGAACACGCATCCCTGACCCGGCGCGAGCGCGAAGTGCTGACTGCCATCGCGTCCGGCTGGAGCAACCTCGAGATCGGCGAACGGCTGTCGCTGGCCGAATCCACCGTCAAGACCCACGTCAGCCACATCCTCGCCAAGATCGGCGCCCGCGACCGCGTCCAGGCTGTGATCTTCGCCTACGACATCGGACTGGTCAGGCCCGCACGACCAGGACCGCCGCGCGCAGTCAGCGCCGACCGCAGAGCTCCTGACGCTCTGCCCGCAGCCGGCTGAGGTCCAGTCACGCGGGATCCGCACTCAGCCTGCCGCTGACGGGGCTCGGCTTCACGCTGAGCACCGCCGACGTCATCCAAGTGATCAATTGCCAACCCAGTCCGTCAAGGGGAGCCATGGAACAGCGAAGCCAGCAACCGGCCCGGCGCGGCAGCGCCGTGTGGGCCGTGGTCATCACCAGCGTGGCGGGATTCATCACCGCGCTCGACAACCTGATCGTCACCACCGCTCTGCCCTCCATCCGCGAGGACCTCGGCGGCGGCCTGGAAGAGCTCGAGTGGACGGTGAGCGCCTACACACTCACCTTTGCCGTGCTGATGATGTTCGGCGCTTCCCTGGGCGACCGCTTCGGCCGCCGTCGGCTGTTCGTCCTCGGTCTTGGAATCTTCACCGCCGCGTCCGCCGCCGCCGCGCTCGCCCCGGGCATGAACGAACTGATCGCCGCCCGCGCGCTCCAGGGCTTCGGTGCCGCAATCGTGACACCGCTGACACTCACCCTGCTGTCGGCCGCCGTCCCCGCCGAACGGCGTGGCGTGGCCTTCGGCATCTGGGGCGCGGCCAGCGGCGTCGCCGTCGCCATGGGACCGCTCATCGGCGGCGCGCTCACCGAACACCTCTCCTGGCAGTGGATCTTCTGGGTGAACGTCCCGATCGGCCTGACGCTGATCCCGCTGGCCCTGCTGCGGCTGGACGAGAGCCACGGCCCGAACCCGAGCCTCGACCTGACCGGCACGGTTCTGGCCAGCGGCGGTCTCTTCGGCATCGTCTACGCCCTGATACGCGGCAACGCCGACGGCTGGACCAGCACTCCGGTTCTGGGCGGCTTCTTCGCCGGCACCGCCCTGCTCGTCGGCTTCGTCTTCTACGAACTGCGCGCCCAGCACCCGATGTTGCCGATGCGCCTGTTCCGCCACCGTTCCTTCAGTGCCATCAACGCCGCCAGCCTGCTGATGTTCCTGGGCATGTTCGGGTCGATCTTCCTGCTCAGCCAGTACCTGCAGACCGTCGGCGGCTACTCACCGATGGAAGCCGGCGTGCGGATGCTGCCCTGGACCGCCATGCCCATGATCGCCGGACCGCTCGCAGGGGCGCTCTCCGACCGCATCGGCGGCGGACCGGTCGTCGCGGTGGGGCTTGCCCTGCAGGCCGTGGGCCTGGGGCTCTGGGCGCTGGCCGTCGAGCCGCAGGTGTCCTACCCCGACCTGGTGCCGGCACTGATCGTCTGCGGCATCGGCATGGGCATGTTCTTCGCCCCCACCGCCAACCTCGTCATGAGCACCGTCCGCCCGGAGGAAGAGGGCATCGCCTCCGGCGCCAACAACGCGATCCGAGAGGTCGGCGGCGCCATCGGCGTCGCGTCCCTGGCGGCCATCTTCTCCGCCCAGGGCGGCTACGAGTCCGCTTCCCGGTTCGTGGACGGACTGATTCCGGCGCTCTGGTTCGGTGCCGGTGCGCTCGGCGTGGCGGCGGCACTGACGTTCCTGGTCCCCAGCCGGCGCAAGACCGGTGGCCCAGCTGCCGACCTGCCCCCAGGGGATACTCCGGCCCGCGCCCCAGCCGCCATCTGAACTCCGCGCCACGCCCGGCACCACGCGCCCAGCACACCTCGTACGCCCGCATCGTCGGGGACATCCAAACCGCCACCGACGGACAGGGCTGCCGGACAGACACCGGATTGTGTGGATCACCTGCCGGTGGCGGTAGCCCTCCAGCCTGGGGTCGGGGATGTGGTGCGGTGTGTCAGACGCGCTGCCCGGCGTCCAGCAGAGTGAGGGCGTTGTGGACCCCCTGTTCGAGGAGCTCGTGGGCGAGTTGGCTGTCGGTCAGGGCGCGGGAGAGCTGCAGTGTCCCGGCCATCAGGCCGAGGAGGCTGAGCGCCTTCACGCGTGCGGAGGACGGGTCCTCGGGTGCCATGCGGGCGGCAATGCCGTCGATGAGGATCAGCACGCCGTCGGTGTACGCCTGCCTGGTGGCGTCCGTGCAGCGCCCGATCTCGTCGAGCAGAGCGGCGTTGGGGCAGCCCTCGCCCAGGCTGTCGCGGTGCTGGGGCGACAGGTACCCCCGCACGATCTGCTCGAGTCCGGCACGGCCCGGTGCAGCCCGCGCCACGACACTCTCGGCCTGCGCCTTCAACTGCTCGGCGATGGCCGTGGCGACGAGGTCATCCTTGGATTCGAAGTGAGCGTAGAAGGCCCCGTTGGTCAGCCCCGCGTCCTTCATGAGCGTCGAGACCCCGGAGCCGTCGATACCGTCCTGCTTGAGCCGGCGGCCCGCCATCTCGATGATCCGCCGCCTCGTCTCCTGCTTGTGCTCTTTTGCGTACCGCACCACAGCACACGCTCCTTCGCCGACCGGAAGGACCGGTTGCCCTTCACCGACTCCCCCAGCCTATGGTATTGCGAACGTAATCCAAAAAATCGACGAGTCACCAAGGACCAGCGGGCCGCCGCCGAGTGGAGTATCGATGCACTGCCTGTTGTCCCGGCTGCCGCACAAGCCGAGGGTCTGCCTGCGGAGTCACACCCGAGGGGCAGGCACCGGGAAGAGCATGCAGCTGCTGGTGGCATGGGCAAGGAGACGGTCCGTCGCGTCGACCAACTGGGCCTGGGCCAGGGCGGTTTGACGGCCCTTGTTGACGACCGTGCCGATGGCGCGCACCTGGCCCGTGTTCACCGTGATCGGTCGCAGGAACTTCACCGTCAGGTCGAGTGAGGTGTACGCCATGCCCTGCGGCAGGGTGGACTGGACGGCGCAGCCCGCCGCCGAGTCGAGCAGGGTGGCGAAGATTCCGCCGTGCACGCTGCCGATCGGGTTGTAGTGCTCCTCCCCCGGCGTCAGCGAGAAGACCGCCCTGCCGGGCTCCACCTCGTCCAGGGTGAAGTCGACGGTGTAGTTGATGGGCGGCCCCGGCAGTCGCCCCGCCTGCAGCTCACGCAGGAAGTCGATGCCGGCCATGCGTCCGGCAGCCTCCGCCGAGATCGCGGGATCGTCCCACTGATACGTACGCGTTCGCCCCATGGTCCAGCGCCTTCCCTCTGACTGTCAGCTGACTTTTTCAAGCGAAGCTAGGCTTTTGGTCACCTGACTGTCAATGGCGAAGGCAGACCCTTACGCTGGTTGCATGGAGTGGCTTGAGGCGAGCACGGAGAACTGCCCCGTCCAGCGCACGCTCGACGTGATCGGGGAGAAATGGACGCTGCTGATCCTGCGTGACGCCGTCAACGGGGTACGCCGCTTCGACGACTTCCACCGCCACATCGGCCTGTCGGAGGCCGTCCTCAGCAACCGCCTCCGCAAGCTGACCTCGGCCGGCATCCTGAAGACCGTCCCCTACCAGGAGCCCGGCAGCCGTTCCCGCAACGAGTACCGACTGACCCGCAAGGGCTGGGACCTGTGGCCCGTTCTGATGGCGCTGAGCCAGTGGGGCGAGGCGTACACCCTCGGCTCCGAGGGTCCTGCACTGGACGTCCGCCACACCGAGTGCGACGCTCCGGTCCGTGTCGTCGTCGAGTGCTCCGCGGAGCACTCCGCCCTCACTCCCCGTGAAGTCACCGCCCGACTGGGAACAGGCGCCCGGCTCCGGTCCTGAAGGTCGTTAGCCATCGGCCTCGCGGTCGCGGGCCAGACTGCGGTGAGACATCAGCTGAGTGCCGTGTACTTCGCCGCTGTTGACCCTGAGTGCACGATCGCGCGATCAGGAACCCTGTTCGACCAGACCAGTCCCGTCATCGATACGCGGATGCCGTCTCAGTTGCGCTGCTCGGCATCCAGCAGTGCGAGGGCGTTGCGGATGCCCTGTTCGAGGAGTTGGTCGGCGAGTTGTCGGTCGGTCAGGGCGCGGGAGAGCTGCAGTGTTCCGGCCAGCATGCCGAGGAGGCTGAGTGATTTCAGGCGCGCCGACGGCGGATCGTGGGGTGCCAGGCGGGCGGCGAAGCCGTCGATGAGGGTCAGCGCGCCGTCAGTGTACGCCTGCCTGGTGGGATCCGTGGCGCGTGCGATCTCGTCGAGCAGGGCGGCGTTGGGGCAGCCGTCCTCGATGTTGTCGCGCTGCTCGGTGGAGAAGTACCAGCGCACGATCTGCTCGAGTCCGGCGCGGCCGGGCGCCGCCTGCGCGACGATGTTCGCGTGCTGCGCGCGCATCTGGTCGGCGACCGCGGTGGCGACGAGTTCTTCCTTGGAGGCGAAGTAGGCGTAGAAGGTGCCGTTGGTCAGGCCCACGTCCCTCATGAGCGTGGCGACTCCGGAGCCGTCCATGCCGTTGCGCTTGAGCCGGCGACCGGCCGTCGCAATGATCCGCTGCCTTGTCTCCTGCTTGTGTTCTTTCGTGTACCGCACGATGTGTTCCTCCATCGCGGCAGCCGGAGCTTGCGACCCGGCTGCCGCCCTGGTCAGGTCAGTGTGCCGCGTCTGCAAGGAGAGCGGCGAAGTTGATCCTGGCGGTCTGCAGTTTCGCGTCGTGGGGCTCGGGGACCCCGCCGTCGGTGATGTACAACCGGTCGCCGCGGACCGCGGTCGCGGAGGGTGAGGCGAGACCGTCCGCGCTGGTCAGGACGGGCTTGTAGGTACCGTTCGGGTAGATCGCCACGACCCTGTCCGGACCGTTCTGCGAGGAGGAGCCGTTCTGCGCCGCGAACACCACATCGGACCAGGGGGTCAGGAAGCTGAAATCGTCGATGTTGGGCAGGCCGCCTGTGACCAGGCGGATGGGACCGGCCGCGCCGGCGGGGGTGACCGGTACCCGCAGCAGTGTTCCCTTGTTGAAGTTGCTGACCCACAGAGCGCCGTTGTGGAATCTGAGCCCGTTGGCGCCGATCGGCAGGGCTTCGGTCGGTACCGGCGCGAGAGCGGCGTCGGTCAGCCACTCGGTCGCCGATCCGCCCGAGACCGGAACGGACCAGATGATGCCCTTCAGGCTGTCCGCGATGTAGAGGGTGCGTCCGGCCGGGTCGATGGCCAGCCCGTTGGGGCCCGCGTCGGCGGGCAGAGCGGCGATGCGCTGAGGGGTACCGTCCGCACGCAGCGTGTACACGCCGTTCCTGGCCGCGTTGCCCGGGGCCCACACGCTGTAGTAGACGGTGCCGTCACTGCCACGGGTGTTGCCACTGATCGCCTCGCCCACCTGCCCGGTGACGAGCACCGTGCGCTCTCCGGACGCGGAGATACGCATCAGCTGCGGCCCGTGGGTGCGCTGGCACACCGCGCAACTGCCGAGCAGGGACAGGGTCACTGAGCCGTCGGGGTTGACGGTGATGTTCTCGGGGATCTCGCCGACGGCGTAGTCGAACTTCGCCGCGGTCGTCACGTCGGTGACAACGGATCCGCGATCCCCGTGTCCCGAGGGTCTCGTCCCTGCGGACGCGGACGGCGCCGACACCAGGACGGCCGCCGTCGCGGTGACCGCCACGGCGATTGCGACGTTCTTCTTCAGAAAACGCCTTGCGCTCGATGCACTGCGCCGGGCGGTTTGCTGGCGTTGCTGCTGCATGACTCTCCTCGGTAAATCAACGAGTGACTGATCAATGGACTTTCGGCGACATCAGCGATGTCGGGCACAGCAGGTACCTCGGAGGCATTCGGGCGGAATCGGGCGCCCTTGCAGCCGGACCGGGATGTCATCGGCGCCTTGCAGCCGAACCGGGATGTCAGGCGGGCAGTCGGTTGTTCTTGCGGATCTGCTTGTCGAACGCTCCGGCGGGGACGAGGCGGCGCGCCGTGGTGACGCGTGAGGCCAGCGGGCCGGCGGTGTAGCGCAGCTTCGGCTTCTTGTCGGTGGCCGCGGTGACGATCACTTTGGCGACGACGGCGGGGTCGTCGCCCTTCTCCATCGCATCCGCGATCATCGCGTCGAAGTCGCGCCGTCGCTCCGCGTACAGCGGCAGCGGGGTGTCGGGCTGCGCGGCGTTGGTGTCGAAGCTGGTCTTGGTGTAGGCGGGCTGGACGAGGAGGACCCGGACGCCGTGCTCGCGGACCTCGTGGTCCAGCGACTCTGAGTAGCCCTCGATGGCGTGCTTCGACGCGACGTAGAGGGCCATGAAGGGCTGGGGGGCGACCCCGAGGACGGACGAGATGTTGATGACGCGTCCGCCACCCTGGGCGCGCATGTGCGGCAGGACGGCCTTCGTCATACGGATGACGCCGAGGACGTTGATGTTCAGGACGCTCTGGGCCTGGGTGACGGAGTTCTCCTCGACGGCGCCCGCCGAGCCGACGCCTGCGTTGTTGACCAGGACGTCGATGCGTCCGAACCGGTCGATCACCTCTGCGACCGCGGCGGTGGCCGAGTCGTCACTGGCCACGTCGAGATCGAGGTAGGTCACACCGGCGGGCGGGGTCAGCCCGGAGGTCTTGCGACCGGTTCCGATCACCTCGAAACCGGCCGCGACGAAGGCGCGGGCCGTCTCCTTGCCGATCCCCGATGAGGCACCTGTCACGAGTGCCACCGGCTTAGTTGTCGCCATCACGAACTCCCTTAGTTTTGAATTACGCTCGTATGCCTTACGTTCGTACGACCATATGGTGGTCGTCGGTCGATGGCAAGGGGTCACGTCCGGCGATCCGAGAAAGATTCGGGGAAAGGTGGGGTGCGGTACGGGAAGGACCACGAGCGGACGGCGAGCAGTTGACCGAGACCGCCACCGCCGGTCCTCGCATCACCCACCGCACTCGTCGACGGCGGCCTCGGTGCCGTCCTCACACACCACTTCGGACTTGAACACCCCGGAGCGGCACGCCGACAGAGCCCTGTTTGCGAGCACGGTCCCGGTGGCTGAAGGAGGCCACCGCACTGGTCTCCGACATGCCGAAGCCCTCCAGGATCGGGACGTCGAAGCGTTTCTCGAATTCGGAGGGCGGTGCCCCGTCAAGTGCCGGGGGTCTTCGTCAGGCGGCGTGGGTGGGGTAGTCGGTGTCGCCGGCGTGTCCGGGCCTGCGCGGCCGTTGTGATCGTGGCGCTGGAGGTGACCCCGGAGGCGTCAGCCGCTGGTCGCGAACGGGTCTTCGCGGTCGGTGTTCACCGGCTCTCCTGACGTGCGATGCCGAGATAGTGGCCCAAGCGGAGCTCCAGCTCTTCGGGACCCGTTTCGGCAGCGAGCTTCTCGAAGTGGGGCAGGAATGCCTGGACCCCTGGCCAGGTCAGGGAGCTCAGGAATTGCGTGTAGGCCGCTCGCAGGTCGGCATCGGGCGGGAGCGTCGCCCGGTTGACCTGGGCCTTGGCGGCTGCCAGCGCCGCCTTGTCGAATGACGCCAGCCGGGTTGCCATACCGTCCACGAAGCCGTCCAGTTCGGCGTCGGCGACGGTGCGAGTCACCCATCCGTAGCGTTCTGCCGTGTCGGCGTCGTAGTCATCGCTGCTGAGGATGGCTTCGAGTGCCCGATCCCGTCCGATGAGTCGGGGCAGGTGTTCTGTGCCCCCGCCGCCGGGAAGAATCCCGCCGCCGACCTCGGGCTGGCCGAACACCGCGTGCTCGCGGCTGGCGTAGCGCAGATCGCAGGCCAGGGCCAGTTCGTCCCCGCCACCCCTGGTCCGTCCGCGGATGGAGGCGATGCTGATGAACGGAGCTGTGGACAGCCGTATCACGAGATCGGTCCACGCCGGCGTCGCCTCCGGATCGGACGGCATGAAGTCGGCAGCCCGGCCGAGATCGAAGTGGTTGAAGAAGTAGCCGGGTGTACTGCTGGTGAAGACGGCGACGTGAACTTGCGGGTCCTCGCTCAGCTCCGTGACGACCTCGACCAGTCGGGACACGGTCTCCCCGACGATGAGATTCACTGGTGGATTCGAGAATGTGATCTTGCGGATTCCTGGTGTCAGCCGCTCCACGCTGATCGTGCTGGGTTGCGTCATCGTTCGCTCCAAGGGTGATCCTGACGGTTCGTCAGGGACGGGTGTTCGTCGGGGCGCCCTGAACTGGCAGAGGCGACGCCCTCTACGCGATCCGTATGTCGGTCTGCCTTCACCTTCGGTCGGCCCACAGTGCGCCCTCCAGCGCCCGTGCCTGCCGGCGCCAGAACTCCCGCGAGACCTCGGCCTTGGGAAACACGAGGTCGAAGCCGTGGAAAGCGCCGGGGACTACGAGGAGGTCGCAGGGGACGCCGCTGTCACTCAGCCGACGCGCGTACTCGACGTCTTCGTCGTGGAAGAGATCGAGGGTGCCGACGCCGATCCAGGCCGGAGGAAGACCGGTGAGATCCTTGCGGCGGGCTGCGGCCGAGTACGGGGAGACGTCCGGGCCCGCGACGGCGTCGCCGAGGTAGGACGACCAGCCGTACCGGTTGCTCTTGGGCGTCCAGACGCGCACCTTGAGGGTGTCCAGGTCGGTTCTCGTCGTCGTGCGGTCGTCCAGCATGGGGTAGAGGAGCAGTTGGAACACCGGCCGGATCTCGGCCCGGTCATGGGCGAGCAGTGCGAGGGCCGCGGCGACTCCGCCGCCTGCGCTGGCACCGCCGATCGCGATGCGATCGATGTCGATGTGCAGGTCGCCCGCGCGCTCGGCCAGTCCACGCAGCGCGGCGTAGGCGTCCTCGACCGCAGCGGGCGCAGGATGGTCCGGCCCCAGTCGATAACGAACCGCGGCGACGGTGATGCCGAGCTCGCGGGCGAAGGCGATGTTCGTACGGTCGTCCTGCTCGGGTGCGCCGAAGATCAGCCCGCCTCCGTGTATCCAGAGCAGCGCCGGAGCCGCCGCCTTCAAGCCGGTTGGCTGGAAGACGCGAAGCGAGACGGGAGGTGCGTCCTTCGGCCCGGGCACGACCATCTCCTGAACCGTGACGTCCGTCCCTGGATCTGCCGAACGCCACTTCACGCTCCGCACGAGGCGCGACGACAGACGTCCGTAGGACACATTGGGGAGAAAGCGACCTCGTTTGAGATCGGGGTGGAAGGCACTCATCGGGTCCTCGTTCTTTCCCACCACCAAGGGTGTACGGAATCGTCTGGCCACCCGGCCGGTGGTCGGCGTCGAGAGTGGGGACGGTGACAAAGCCGGTGCGACGTAACCGATGGGCTAGTCGTCGGCCGACACGAGTACGCGCGCCGCGGCGGCCCGGCACGCAGCCGCGTGAGACTCTCGCGGACCAGATCGGGCAGCGAGGACGTCGGTCCCCTTCCAAGCGCTTGAAGGCGACGAGCCACAACCACACCCTGTCCACGCCCCGGCGGCCGTCAGAACATCGTGTTGTCGTTGGCGGAGGTCTCCGGCACGTCCTGTACGGCGTCCCAGTGCTCGACGATCTTTCCGTCCCTGACCCGGAAGAGGTCGAGGACCGCCCGGCCGCGCTCGCCCGGCGCGTCGACGTAGTGGCTGTGGACGGCCACCAGGTCGCCCTCGGCGATGATCCTCTTCGGCTCCACGCTCAGCTGCGGGAACTGCTCGATGTACGCGCCCAGTCCGGCCTTCACGCCGGCCACCCCGTCGGGGATGTTCGGGTTGTGCTGACGGTACTCGGGGGCCACGTAGGTGTCGATGGCGGACAGGTCCTTGCGGACCAGGAGCTGGTCGACGAACGCGGTGACCAGCTTCTTGTTGTACGCGGTGAACCACCGCTGCTCCGGCGCCTCGGTCTGCGGCCGGCTGAGGGTGGAGAACATGTCGTTGCCGTTGGCCGTGGTCGCCGGCACCTCCTGGAGGATGTCCCAGTGCTCGGCGATCTTCCCGTCCTGGAAGCGGAAGATGTCGAAGACGGCCATCCCGTGGGTACCAGGAGCCGGGACGACATTGGAGTGCAGGAGCACCAGGTCGCCCTCGGACAGGACCCGCTTGGTGTCGTACGCGGTGTCCGGGTACTGCTGCCGCCAGGCGGCACCGAACGCCTTGAGGGCCTCGGGGCCGTCGGGGGCGAGCGGGTTGTGCTGGATGTAGTCCGGCCGTACGTGGCGGTCGATGACGGTCGTGTCGCCCCCGTCGAAGACGGTTGTGAGGGATTGGGCGATCTGCTTCTTCACTGTCCCTTCCACGGTCAGCACGATCTTGCCGGTGGTGCGGCCGGTCTCGCCGAGCGTGTGGGCCTTGGCGGCCTCGGCGAGCGGGAAGGTGGCCGCGATGTGGGCGCGCAGGGCGCCGGTTTCGACGAGGTCGGCGATGGCTTGCATGCCGGCGCGGTCGGCCTCGACGAGGAGGGACTCGTAGCGGATGCCCCGCCCTGCGATGTCAGCCAGCTCGTCGGGGTCGATGGGTACCGGAAGGATCGAGACGAGGGTGCCGCCCGGGCGCAGCACGGCCAGGGAGCGGGCGCGGGCGGCGGTGTCCAACGAGACCGGGTCGAGGACCACGTCGATGTCCTTGACCGCCTCGGCGATGTCGACCGTGTGGTAGTCGATGGCCTCGTCGACTCCGATCGAATGCAGGAAGTCGTGCTTGGCGGCGCTGGCGGTGCCAATGACGTACGCGCCGCGGGACTTGGCGATCTGGACGGCGAGATGGCCGACGCCGCCGGCGGCCGCGTGGATGAAAACGCGCTGCCCGGGCTGGACATCGGCGGTGTCGACGAGTGCCTGGTAGGCGGTCAGGGCGGCGAGCGGCAGGGCGCCGGCCTGGACGTGGTCGATGCCGGCGGGCTTGTGGGTGAAGGCGCGGGCGGGGGCGGTCACGTACTCGGCGTGGGCGCCGACCCCGTGGGGGTAGGGCAGCATGCCGAAGACCTCGTCGCCCGGCTTGAACAGGGTGACGCCGGTGCCGACGGCCTCGACGACGCCGGAGACGTCCCAGCCCAGGGTGAGGGGCAGGCCGCCCGCGGTCATGGGCTGGGCGCGGTTCCACCAGTCGGTGGGGTTGACCCCGGCCGCTTGGACGGCGATCAGGATCTCACTCAGCCCCGGCTCGGGCCGGGGTAGTTCGACTTCCTTGAGTACCTCGGGGGAACCGTGGGTGTCCTGGCGGATGGCGCGCATGGTGGTGGTATTGGGGTTCGTCATGCGTCCAGCGTCGCGGTCTGCCACTCCCGGGCGCCATGGCATGAATGCCAACTTTCAACGGGATCACGCCATGGCGTGCGTTCGTCGATTCATTGCGTCGGCCGCACCCGGGCTCGCCGGAACCCTGACACGTCATCGTCAGAACATGGACTTGTGGCGTGCAAGGTGACGCTGCACGTGATGCGTCCAGCGCGTTGCCATCACCGTCCGATATCGTGGCATGAATTCCAATTTTCGACGGGATCACGCCATGGCATCCATTCACCGAGTCGTCGTCCTGGCCGTAGACGGGGTGTACCCCTTCGAACTGGGCATTCCCAGCCGGGTCTTCGAGGCGGCGGACGGCCGCTACGAGGTCCTCACCTGCAGCGTCGACGGCCGCCCGGTCCGCACCAACTCCGACTTCTCGATCACCGTCGAGCACGGCCCGGAGGCGCTGCGCACCGCCGACACCGTCGTCATCCCGCCCTTCACCACCACCGCCGTCACGACGGAAGTGCCACGGGCCATGACCCAGGCGCTCGCGTCCGTGGCACCAGGCGCCCGCCTCGTATCGATCTGCACCGGCGCCTTCGTCCTCGCCGCAGCCGGTCTCCTCGACGGCCGGCCGGCCACCACCCACTGGATGGCCGCGGACCTCTTCCGCGCATGCTTCCCACAGGTCGCACTGGATCCCGACGTCCTTTTCATCGACGACGGAGATGTGCTGACGGCGGCCGGTGCCGCCTCCGGGCTCGACGTCTGCCTGCACATCATCCGCAAGGACCACGGCAGTGAAGTCGCCAACCAGGTGGCCCGCATGTGCGTCGTCCCTCCGTGGCGCGACGGAGGACAGGCGCAGTACATCCAGCACCCGGTGCCCGAGGCCACGGCCAGCGGAACGGCCACCGCCCGTCAGTGGGCGCTGGAGAACCTCCACGAGCCGATGACCCTGACGGACCTCGCCGAGCACTCCCACATGAGCCTGCGCACCTTCGCCCGCCGCTTCACCGAAGAGGTGGGCATGAGCCCGGGACGCTGGCTGATCCAGCAGCGCGTCGAACGGGCACGACACCTCCTGGAAACCACCGACCTGCCGGTGGACGAGATCGCCGGCCAAGTCGGCTTCGCCGGCGGCACATCGCTACGGGAACATCTGCATGCCGCCATCGGCGTCTCACCGCTCGCCTACCGGCGCACCTTCCGCGGCGCCCTGTCCCCCACGCACTGAGCATCACCGCACACACCGCTCTCACTCTGCGAACGCGGTGACGAACCAGCGCCCGCCACGGCCGGGGAATGCCCTTCGCCGAGACAGCACGCACCCGTCCACGCCCCAGGGTTCGCGCCACACCCAGCGCGCCTCGTACGCCCGCATCGTCGAGGGCATCAGACCGCCGCCGACGGACAGAGCTGTGCCGGACACAGACACCGGGTCGTATCGACCAGCCCGCCCTCGCCGGCCTCAGCCACCACGGCACCCGCCCCCTCCTCTAGGCGTCCTTCTCGGCACACACCTGAACAGCGGTGCCGTCAGGAGGAGACAGCAGGGCGTTGGTCTCTTTTGCCACGTCAATGAATCCGGCCAGTACTGGACTGTCGT
The DNA here is from genome assembly GCF_011045015.1 of Streptomyces scabichelini. Taxonomy (GTDB): domain Bacteria; phylum Actinomycetota; class Actinomycetes; order Streptomycetales; family Streptomycetaceae; genus Streptomyces; species Streptomyces scabichelini. Next base: position 46,988 of record NZ_JAAKZY010000024.1, read on the forward strand.
TCTCACGTGCCCAGATGAGTCCCATTTCGACGTCGAGCGGTTCGTCCTGGAGTGCGCGGTAGGTGACCCCGGTTTTCTGGATGCGGCGCACCGAAGCGGGAATGAGCGCGACGCCCACGCCGCTCGCCACAAGCCCCGCGATGGTCTGGACGAGAGCTGCTTCTTGGACGACTCGGGGTACGAAGCCGCCGCGACGGCACTGCTCCAGGATGATTTCGCGAAGGCCTTGGCCGCTGTGTCCGCCGACGAGCACGAAGGGCTCGTCGGCGAGGTCGCTGACCTGGATCTTCCGGCGGGCGGCGAGACGGTGGCCGGGCGGGAGTACCGCCACCAGGGGTTCCCGTGAGATGGCCGCGGACATGAGGTTCCGGTCGCCGAACGGATACCCGTCGGCGAAGGGGAGATAGAAACAGCCGCAGTCCAACGATCCGTCACGAAGGTCTCGCACCTGCTGCTCGGGCGTCAGTTCGTGCAGGTCGAGCCGTACGTCGCTGAAATGTGCTCTGAAATTGCGAAGAATGGGCGGAAGATTCTCCGTGGTCGCGGAGGGAACGAATCCCAAAGCCAACCTGCCCCATTCGCCTTTCGCGGCTCTCCTGGCGTCCTCGACGTTACTGCGAAGCTGGTCGAGAAGCTCCTGTGTGCTCTCCTGGAAGGCGCGGCCTGCCGCCGTGAGCTTCACCCTGCGTGTGGTGCGCTCGAAGAGAACCACGTCCAGCTCCTCCTCGAGCTGACGGATCTGAACGCTCAGCGGCGGCTGAGTCATGTTGAGCCGGTCCGCCGCGCTGCTGAAGTTCAGCTCCTCGGCGACAACCAGGAAGTACCGCAGCTGCCGCAGCTCCACCTCCCACGGCCCTCCCTCGTCTGTTCAGTGCCCATGACGTCAGTGCCCATGGCGCCGCTGATCTATTCGCAGCATGTATAGATCAAGAGGTTAATGAGAATTGGACAGGATGAATAGCGGATACGAGCATGTAACCCAACCTTCACAGATCGGTGAGTCCGCGATGAACGCATCCTCGATGTTCAGTGAGGGCAGGTCCGCCGAGATCGTTGTCGCGAGCTTCGGCGCGGACACCGATCCGAGACTGAGGAAGGTTCTCGGCTCCCTCGTCCGGCACCTGCACGACTTCGTCAAGGAAGTCGAACTCACCAATGAGGAGTGGGAGTTGGCGATCGCCACGCTCACCGAGACCGGTCAGGCGTGCACCGACGTACGGCAGGAGTTCATCCTGCTGTCGGACGTACTGGGCGTTTCGATGCTGGTCGAGACGATCAACAACCGTTCTCTGGAGCTGGCCACCGAGTCCACCGTGCTCGGCCCCTTCCACATGGTCGAGTCACCCCCCAGGAAACAGGGCGACCTCATCGCGCTGGACGGCAAGGGCGAACAGTGCCTGGTCACCGGGCGCGTCACGGACGAGGCGGGAACCCCGCTCGCGAACGCCGAAGTCGACGTCTGGCAGGCGAACGCCGAGGGCTTCTACGACGTGCAGCAGCCCGGAGTCCAACCCGATCGCAACCTCCGCGGCCTGTTCACCACGGACGAGCACGGCGAGTTCTGGTTCCGCTCCATCGTTCCCCGCTTCTATCCAATCCCCGTGGACGGCCCCGTCGGCCGTCTGCTCGCGGCCACACACCGGCACCCGAACCGGCCCGCGCACGTGCACTTCCTCGTGACCGCCGAAGGGCACCGGCCGTTGGTCACTCACCTGTTCGTCAAGGACTGCCCGTACATCGGCTCCGACGTGGTCTTCGGCGTCAAGGAAAGCCTCCTGCGCGACTTCGCCCAGGTCGACGACCCCGCCCGTGCGGTCGAACTCGGCTTCGACAACCCGTACCGCGCCGTCCACTTCGACATCACCCTCCTCAGCGAGACCGCCCAGGAGACCGGCCGATGAACCAGGCACGAACCTTCGCGTACCAAGCGCTGCCGATGCGTGTGGTGATGGGCCCCGGCGTAGTCGGCCGGCTGGCCGACGAGATCGACCGGGCAGGACTCAAGCGGGTGCTCGTCCTGTGCTCCCCTCAACAGGAGGAGCTCGGCCACGCCGCCGCGCATCTGATCGGCGACCGCGCCGGCGGAGTGCACCCCCATGCCCGTATGCATGTCCCCGTCGAATCCGCCGCGGAGGCCGGCGACCGCGCGGTGGAGTTGGGGGCCGATGGCTGTGTCGCGGTGGGTGGCGGTTCGGCGATCGGTCTGGGCAAGGCGATCGCCCTGGACCATGGCCTCAAGCTCATCGCGGTGCCGACGACGTACGCCGGTTCGGAGATGACCTCCGTGTGGGGGCTGACCGAGAACGGCCGCAAGCGCACCGGCAAAGACCTCCGGGTGCTGCCGGTCAGCGTGCTGTACGACCCCGAACTCACCCTGAGCCTCCCGGCTGTCGCCTCCGCGACCAGCGGCATGAACGCCATCGCGCACGCCGTCGAAGCTCTCTACGCCCCGGACGCCTCACCGATCATCAGCCTGATGGCCGAGGACGGAGTGCGCTCCCTCGCCACAACGCTTCCCGCCGTGGTGGCGGACGGCGCGGACACCAAGGCGCGCGCCGAGGCCCAGTACGGTGCCTGGCTGTGCGGGGCCTGCCTCGGCGCCACCACGATGTCCCTGCACCACAAGCTGTGCCACACGCTCGGCGGCACCCTCGACCTGCCGCACGCCGATACCCACACCGTCGTCCTGCCGCACGCCCTCGCCTACAACCAGCCAAGCACCCCTGCGGCGGTCGCCGCGCTCGAACGCGCGCTGGGCGGCTCCGACCCGGCGGTGGCACTGTGGGAACTCGCCCGAAACCTGGGCGCCCCGGGCTCGCTGCGCGAACTGGGCATGAAGGAAGAAGCGATCGACCAGATCGTCGAGCTGGCACTGGCCGACCCTTACGCCAATCCGCGCGAAGTCACCTCCGAGGGCCTCACCCGGCTGCTGCGCCGCGCCTGGTCCGGCGAACCGCCGATCGCCTGAAACCGTCCGCCGTCCGCCGTCCGCTCCATGCATCTCGTACGAGCGCACCGAAGTAACCACCACTGACCGCCACCGACGCGGAGGTCATCCGTGAATTGGTTTCTTTCACGTCGAGTGCGCAACGGTCCTTTCTGGAATCCCACAAGCGGTGTCGGCGGAGAACTCGGCTACCATGACGTCCTCGCCGATACCGATACCGATGCCGATACCAAGACCGCCACCATCGCGCTCAGAATTGGGAAAGAAGTCCCATGACTATCGACGCCACTATCGCCAGCCTTGTCCAGCGGATCGAGGTGCTGGAGGCCGAGGCCGAGATCCGCCGTCTCCAGACGCGCTACATGTTCCTGTGTGACACCCCGATCCCCGAGTTCGGAGTCCGGGACGACGGACACCGCATCGACCTGATCATGGAACTGTATTCCGAGGACGCTGTCTGGGAGGGCGTCGGTGAGTACTACGACGGCCAGTTCGGCCGCGCCGAGGGAGCAGCCGCGATCCGTGAGCACTTCGAGAAGTTCTGGGGCCAGAAGCAGGACCCGGCGTTGCTGTTGAACGCCCACTACCTGACCTCGGAGCAGATCCACGTCGACGGCGACGAGGCGACCGGCCAGTGGATCCACATCCAGCCGTGGCTCTTCTCCGACGGCAAGTCCCTGGTGCGTTCGAGTCGGCTGAACAACGCCTTCCGCAAGGCCGACGGCATCTGGAAGATCACACGCACACGGACCGAGAACGTCTTCGTCGCGCCGCTGTCCGCGGGTTGGGTGAGCGACTACCCCTCAACCTCGGTGTTGATGGGGCCATGATCGAAGACGTACCCTGATTCGCCGTCAGAAAGGCCGAGTCGGCGAAACAAATCGACAATCAAATGGAAACCGGAAAGAGGCACGGAGGCCGGCACCTCCCTAAAATTAGGGAGGTGCGGTTTTGCCGCCCCGTGGGGATGGTTCCATTCGAGTTCTTCCACCTAACATTCGGCCATGAATTCCGGAGATGAGCAGGGCAGACCCGTTCCTCTGCTGCGGGCCGAAGGGATCTCGAAGCAGTTCGGAACCGCTGTCGTCCTACGGGACGCCTACGTGGAATTCCACGCCGGTACCGTAACCGCGCTTACCGGGGAGAACGGTTCGGGAAAGTCGACGGTTGCCCGGATTCTCGGCGGCATGCTTGCTCCCGATGCGGGACGCATATTGGTGGACGGAAAACCCGCACGCATTCCCGACGCGAGGGCCGCGCTCTCCCATGGGATCGCGCTCATCAGCCAGGAGCTGACCCTGGCCGCCGACCTGACAGTCGCGGAGAACGTCTTCCTGGGCCGGCTGCCGGTGCGCGGCAGGGTCGCGGTCTCGTGGCGCAGGCTGCGGTCCGCAGTCGCCGAGTTGCTGGAGACGTACGGGATGGCGATCGACCCCCGCGCTCGGGTGGGTGACCTGTCCATCGAACTCCAGCAGCAGGTGGAGATCGCGCGGGCGATGGCAACCGACCCCCGGGTGCTCATCCTGGACGAGGCCACCAGCTCTCTGTCGGAGAAGGCCGCCGACCGGCTGCTCGAACTCGTCGAGCAGCGCCGCGCGCTCGGCACGGCGGTCGTGATGATCACGCACCGGATGAACGAGATCTACCGGTCCGCATCCTCCGCGGCTGTGTTGCGGGACGGCCGGATCATGGCCACCGTCCCGATCCCGCGAACGCCGGAGGAGGACCTCGTCCGCCTCATGGTGGGCCGTGAACTGGGCGACTACTACGGGCGGCGCGTCCATGACGTGGACGGCGCGGACATGGTGCTGAGCGCTGACGGCCTGTCGGCGCGAGCACAGGGACTGCGGTCGGTCGACCTGTCGGTACGAGCCGGGGAGATCGTCGGCGTGGCCGGTCTCTCGGGCTCCGGCAAGGAAGTCCTGGGGCACGCGTTGGCGGGCGCCGTCTCCGCAGAGGGGCGGGTGCGGGTGGCCGGGCGTGCGATCAGGCTCGGCCGGCCCGGGGCCGTACTCCGTGGCGGCCTGGGGTTCGTACCGGAGGACCGGAAGGCCAAAGCCCTGCTACCGGAGCGGTCGGTCACCGAGAACCTCTCCGTGGCCTGGCCCCAGCACGTCTTCCGGTACGGGATCCGCAGGCCGCGGGCGGAAAGCGGTCGGGTGGCCGATGCGGTGCGCCGATACGGCATCAGGACCGCCTCCTCACACCTTCCGGTCCGAGTCCTGTCCGGAGGCAATCAGCAGAAGATCACCATCGGCCGGCTGTTCGACCTGAACCTTCCCGTCTACGTCCTGAGCGAGCCGACCCGGGGTATCGACGTCGGCTCCAGGAGCGCGATCTACACCCTGCTGCGGGAACAGACCGCCCGAGGCGCCGGAGTGTTGTTCATCTCGTCGGAGCTGAACGAGCTGTGCGGAGTCTGCGACCGGGTGCTGGTGATGTACCGGGGGGACGTCGTCGCGGAGTTCACCGGGGCCGACATCAACGAGGAGACCATCAACCGCGCCATGGTCACCGGCAGGCCGCAGCTCGAAGGCGCCTGACGCGCCCGCCCGGTCCGCAACCGCAGCCGCAGCCGCAGCCGCAGCCGCAGGGCGCCCTGACCACATCCCCGCGCCTCAGAGCGATCCGCATCCCACACCCGACAGGAACGTCATGACAGCTCTCCATCAGCAGGTCGATCCCTCCAGTGCCGCGCCCGGTGGCGAGCGGGTGCGCCGTCAACTGCCGCCGCTGCCACGCCTGGGCGAGACAGGCGGGGTCGTCGTCGCCCTGGTCATCCTGATGGTCGTCTCCTCGATCGCCCAGCCGGCCTTCTTCACCTGGTCCAACCTGATGAACATCGTCGGCGCAAACAGCGTCGCCATGTCACTGGCGATCGGCTCCACCTTCGTCATCATCGCCGGAGGCATCGACCTGTCCGTCGTCTCCATGACCGCTGCGTCGGGCATGGGACTCGGGCTGCTGCTGTCCTCCGGGGCGCCGACGGTTGTCTGCGTGCTGGGAGCCCTGGCCCTCGGAGCCGGGCTCGGCGCCGTGAACGGGCTGCTGATCTCCCGGCTGCGGATCTCTTTCCTGGTGGTCACGTTGGGCATGGCGTCCATCGCGGCGAGCCTGGCGCTGGTGGTGAAAAACGGCTCTACCGTCGACGTCTTCACCAAGCCCGCCTTCGGCCCGGTGCACACGTTCGCGACCGGCGACATGGGGCCCGTACCCATCATCCTGGTCTTCGACGTGCTGCTCATCCTGGCGACCGCCGGAGTGCTGCGCTACACCCGCTTCGGCCGCTCGGTGTTCGCGGTGGGATCCAACGCGGAGGCCGCGCGGCTCAACGGCATCAACGTCAAGAACACCACCGCGGCCGTCTACGCGCTGGCCGGGCTGGCCGCCGGGCTCGGCAGCGTCGTCCAGGTCGGCCGGCTTACCGGAGCCTCCCCGCAGATCGATCCCTCGCTGCTCAACGGCGTACTCGCCGCGGTACTGATCGGCGGAACCTCCTTCAGCGGCGGCAAGGGCAGCATCTGGGGAACCGTGCTGGGAGTGCTCTTCCTCGGCGTGGTGCAGAACATCATGACCCTGGCCGACATCTCCAGCTTCTGGCGGCAGGCGGTCAACGGCCTCCTGCTGATCCTCGCGGTCGGCCTGAGCGCGGCGCGCTGGAAGAGCCTGCGCCGACGGCCCGCGCCCGAGGCGGCGGCCGCCCTCGCGAAGGAGCCGCGATGACCACCTCGGCCCATTCGCCGACCCGCCCTGATGCCTGACTTCCTGACGCAGCGTCAGCCCGCTGCCGCGCTCCTGCCCGCAGACCCACCACCCCTCGCGAACCCTCATCAGATCGGACGTACACCATGCACAGCAGATTTTCACGCCTCGCCCTCAGCGGCCTGGCGATCGGCGCCATGGCCGTGACCACCGGCTGCGGAAGTGATAGCTCCACATCGGCCGGGAGCGGGTCGGGCAGCGGCCTGACTGTCGGGTTTGCTTCCCCGGTGATGGCCCAGGAAGGCCAGCAGGACATCTCCAAAGGCTTCAAGTCGGGGGCGACCAGCCTCGGTTGGAAGGCCAAGACCTACGATGCGAACCTGTCGGCCGACACCCAGGTCTCCAACGTCCAGACCATGATCGACCAACAGGTCGGCGCGCTTTCCGCGTGGGCACTGGACGAAAACGCCATTGCGGGCTCCTACGCCGCCGCCAAGAGCGCCAAGATCCCCGTAATCGGCGTCAACTCCGCAGGAGCGGACGGAATCTCCAGCGTCTGGTGGGAGATCTACAGCTGCAAGAAAGATGGAATCCTTGACCAGCTCGCCCAGATGTTCGCCAAGGCCAAGCCGAACGGGAAGATCGCGGTGATGGGCTTTCCGGTCAAGTCGATCGTGGGGATGACCGACTGCTTCACGGCCGCGGCGAAGCGGGCCGGACTGACCGTCGTCTCCAAGCAGGACAACACCCAGAACACCAGCAGCGGCGCCTCGTCGCTGGCCCAGGACCTGCTGTCGGCGCACCCGGACATCGACGGATTCTGGAGCTTCAACGATTCCACGGCGCTCGGCGTCTCCTCGGCAGTCATCGCCGCCGGCAAGAAGGTGTACACGGCCGAAAGCCCGAACGGAATCTTGGTCACCGGGTCGAACGGCGACTCCTCGGCGATCGCGGCACTGCGCAACGGGACCATCACCGCCTCGATCGACACCGACCCGTATTGCACCGGGGTGGCGGCGGTCGCCGCCATGCAGGACGCCGTCAAGGGTGACGCCGCAACCAAGTACGTCATCAAGAACGAGCTCATCACCCCCGCGACGGTCAAGGACTTCGTGGCGCCCAAGGACCGCCCCTGCACGCCCACCGAACTGCCGCTGGTCAAGTGAGAGTGAGACCGTCGCCGGCCCCATGAAGACCCTCTGAAGGGGGCCCTACCGGATCGCGCAAGCACCACCTGGGACGAGCGTGGAGGTGACCGCGGTGGCGGCAGCCCCGAGCCCCGTGAGACCGGCGGATGGGCAGCCGCCGGGCAGCGTCGTCTACATCGTCGACGACGACCAGGAACTGTGCAGGTCACTGGCCTGGCTGCTGGAGTCCGTGAGAATCAGGTCCCTGTGCTTCACCGATGTGAGGACCTTCCTGGACTCCTACGACCGCGACCAGCCCGCCTGCATGGTGCTGGATGTGCGCATGCCCGAAGTGAGCGGCTTCCAGCTCCAGGAGACCTTGAACCGGACCGGATCAGCCATCCCGGTCATCTTCGTGTCCGCCCACGGCGACATCAGAATGTCCGTGCGGGCACTGCAGAACGGCGCCGTGGACTTCCTGGAGAAACCCTACGATCCCCAGCACATGCTCGACGTCGTCCAGCAGGCGCTGCGAACCGCGCAGCAACGATTCGCCCAGGCGGCCAGGCAGCAGGCCCTCCAGGCTCGCCTGGACAGCCTCAGCCCCCGTGAGTTGGAGATCCTTCGCCTGGTGATCGACGGCGTACCCAGCAAGAACATCGCGACCCGGCTGGGGATCAGCACGAAGACCGTCGATGTGCACCGCACCCACATCCGGGAGAAGACCCGCGCCGAGAGCATCGCAACCCTCGTCCGGGACGTGCTCCGGACAGGCCTGGCACTGCCGTCCCCATGACACGCGGACGAGATGGTGAACCGGAATGCTTGGAATTCTCGTCGCTAACCAGCCCTCGAGAGGACGGAGATACCTCTTGGAATGTCCCGCACCTTATGCCTCATGGCGGCGTAAGGAATTCCCTAATAGTGCTCGGGTGACCGCGTTTCTAGGATTTCCCGTGTCAAGATGTCCCCCCTTGACGAGGAGTGAATGATGGGAATCAGCTTCAGTGTCATGGTCACCGGCGCGTTGCCGATGGCCGCCTACGGCCCGCTCGCCAGACAGGTCGAGGACGCCGGCTTCGACCAACTGCACATCGCGGACGACCTCGTCTTCCGTCCGGCCTGGCCAATCCTCACCGTCGCCGCCCTCAACACCTCGCGCATCCGGCTCGGCCCGTTCATCGTCACGCCCCAGGTCGCCCACCCCGTCTACCACGCCGCGAACCTCGCGGCCCTCGACGAACTGAGCGGCGGGCGCATGGTGGCGGGCATCGGCCGGGGCGGCTTCAACCCGCTCATCGGCGCGGTCGCCCCGTCGAAACCGATGACGTGGATGCGTGAGGCGCACGCGTTGATGACGCGGATGCTCGCCATGGATCGCACGCCCTTCGAGGGTCAGTACTTCAAGGCCACCGAGGACCTCTACTTCCAGTTCGAAGTGCCGCGGCATGTCCCGCTGTTCGTCGGGACCTGGTCACCGCAGACGGCCCGGCTCGCCGGCACCATCGCGCCGGGGATGAAGGCCGACTGCGTCGCGAGCCCCGAGTACGTCGCCCGGCTCAAGGGCCAGTTCACCGACGGTCGAGCGAGCGTGGGGAAGACGATGGAGGGCACCGAGTTCATCGTCGGACCCCTGTGCGCGATCTCCACCGATCCCGGCCGTGCCGAGGACTCCATCCGCGGGATGCTCGCCCTGCTCCAACCGTTCCTCGCGCCGATGATTCGTGAGGTCGGCATCGGCGAAGACGAGGTGGAGGCGGCATACACCGCCTTCACCAAGGGCGACGTGGCCGAGGCGAAGGCGCTCGTGACGCGCCGGGCCATCGACGCGTTCAGCCTTACCGGCACACCCGACCAGGTCGTCCGGCGGATCGGCGACCTGATCGACGCTGGTGCCGACAACATCGCCTTCGGACCACCCCATGGCGACGATCCGGTGGAGTGCATCCGCCTGATCGGCGAACAGATCCTGCCCCGTTTCACCAGCCGCTCCGCACGGAAGGTCGTCATATGACCGAGGACACCGACGCCATGCTCCGTCGTCTCGAACGCGCCTGGAACGATCAGGACATCGAGACGATCGCCGGTCTGTTCACCGACGACTGCGTCTACGAGGACTTCGCCGAGGGGGCGTACGTCACGGCGCCGGACGGGGTCCGCGAGTTCGCGGCGGCCGTCTACGCCACCATGCCCGACTTCTCCCTCACGCTGCGCCGGATCGGCACCGGCCCGACCCATGGCGTGAGCGAGTGGACGATCACCGCGACCTGGCGCGGTGAGTTCGAAGGGGTGGACCGGACGGGCACCCGCGTCGAGTTCTCCGGACTGTCCATGTACGAGTTCGCGGACGGCCGGATCAAGCGGAACTCGGACTGCTGGGACTACACCGTCCTGGCGAAGCAGATGCGTGTCCTCCCCGAGCGGCTGCGCGAAGTCCTCTGACCCGAGCGGTCATGGTCGCGATCTGCTGACCAGACCCCGAACCGCGTCTCCCGGGCCGCCGACCGTGCCCAGGCCAGCGCCGACGTGCTGGGCCTGGGTGCGCAGGGCGCCGCATTCCGAGACTCATGTCCGACCTCGACGCCCGTTCGCCAATTCGCCCGTTCGCCCGTTCGCCCGTTCGCCCGTCGCTCAACGACGCGGCGGCTCGGCGCGGGCGGTCCTGCCGAAGAGGACGCGGGTGAGCTGTACCCGGCTACTGATCTCCAGCTTGGTGTAGATGCTCTTCATGTGCTGGCGCACCGTGTAGACGCTCAGCGTCAGCTGCTCGGCGATCTCGCGGTCGGACAGACCCGCAGCGACCATGCGCGCCACATCCGACTCCCTGTTCGACAGGGAAGGCCGACCCTGGTTCGTATAGCGCGGCTCGGCCGACTCCAGGGAGAGCTCCATGACCTCGGCCCCCGGCTGGCCGGGCACCGACCGGACGGTGCAGTTGAGCACGTCATTCGCCCCGTCACGCTTCCTGACCAGATAGGAACGGCGCGATTCGGCGACCGACGGCTCGGTGTCCCGCAGAATCCGGTACAGGATGTCGCCGCCCTCCCGGAGGTCGTCCAGCAGCGCCGCAGCAGGCGGGGTGACGGTGGGCTCGGTGGAGTCGGGGCTGGTGTAGGCGACCGCGGCGGAGCTGTTCTCCAGGGCGAGGCTGACGACGTCCAGCTGCTCCTGGAGTCGCTGCCGGCCGCGCAACGCGGTCACCGCGCCGCCGACCACCCCGGCCATGGCCGCCATGAAGTGCAGGTCCGTCTCGGCGACGGGCGTGTTCGTCCGGTCGGAGGAGAAGTCGATCGTGCCGATGATCGAACCCCGCACGACGATCGGTGCCTTGAGGACATGCAGCATGTTCTCCAAGCGGTCCACCAGCCGGTATATGTCGGTCTGCCGCCACTGCGTGAGGGATCGACCCGCGAGGTTGTAGGCGGGCGACGCGGTCGCCATGACCTGCCGGAGTTCATCGTCGACGGGCCGGCCCAGCCGCTCGTATGCGGCCAAGAACCGGTTGCTCACATTGCGCGAGGCGTACCACGACGGGCTGGTGGTGCCGTCGACGAACAGGTACACCGCACTCATCGGGAAGTCGATGACACGCCGGGACAGGGCGAAGTACGCCTCCCCCAACTGCTCCAGATCGTCGACATCGGCCAGCACCGCGGCCAGCTCAGCCAGACTGGCGTAGCGCTGTCCCTCACTGCGGACGCCCGGCGCGGACCGCGCTCTGTCCGCTCTGTCTTCGTGCCGCTGTTTCTCCATCCGAGGGTGCCCCATCTCCACGGGCGCCCTCCGGCCGCACAAGAACCGGACCTGCGCCAGCCGTGTTGTCGAGAAGTCGAGAAGTCGAGAAGTCGAATCGAAATAACTCGGGCCTGGTATCGATGCCGGCCGCTCACCCCAGGGTGAAGCGCCGGAGGCCACACGTCGTCGGGTCCCGCGCGCCGCGCAGGCGGAGATATCCGCAGGTGGAATATAGCCCCCCATCGCCTGATACCACCAGGGATGACCGGACCTGCGGGTCCCCCCCGACAACAGGGCTCATCGTGCTGGCCGTTGTAAGTACCTGGGGTGCCGGGGACACCCGGCTGTCTTGGCATTCATACCGTTGCTCAGGGCCGTGCCGCGCGGCGGATCTCCTGGGCGGTCCGGCCGAACTCCGCCTTCAGGGTGCGGCTGAGGTGCGTGGCGTCGAGGATTCCCCAGCGGGCCGCGATCTCGCGAGTCGTGCGGTTCACCAGCGAGGGGTCGGACAGGTCACGGTGGATGCGGTGCAGCCGCTCACGTCTGATCCATGCCGCCAGGGACACCTCCCGCCGGTTCAGCAACTTCTGCAGATAGCGCACCGAAATACCGTGCCGCCGCGCGACGAAGCCCACGGACAGGGCGGGGTCTGCGAGATTGGCCATGCAGTAGGCGAGGATGCGATCAGCAAGGTCCGAGTTCGCCTCGGTGCGGGAGGGCGAGGCGTCGGTGAAAGCCGAGATGATCAGTGAGACAAGCGCGTCCGCGAGGTGCACACCGGCGGCCGGGGAGACCTCTTCGATGCCGGCGCCGAGCCCGGCGATGCAGGCTGACACGACGGGCCCGACTCCCGGGCCGGCCGGCAGCGGGGACGCACTCCGCCGCCCGATCAGCTCGGCGTTCAGCCCGAGCCGCGAGCGCGGTATCCCGATGACGAAGGTCTCGAAGTCGTCCCAGTGCCTGAGGTCGTAGGGACGAGTGGTGTCGTAGGCCACGAGATCGCCGGGGTGCAGCGAGCCTCGCCGGCCGTCCTGTTCGATCCCTGCCCGCCCACGCCGGTGCAGCGCGATCTTCAGCAGTTCGCGATCGGTGGAGCCGATGGTGTGTACGTCCCGGTGGACCCGGCACGGCGTGGCGGCGATGCGGGATATCACGACCCCGTCGATCGTCACTGCCGCGAGGCTGGCATGGAGTCCGCCCTCTCTCGGAATGCGGATGCGCAGCGGCACGAAGGATTGCGACGAGGCGGCCTCGAACTCCTCGATGCCCTCGAGGTTATTGCGTCTCATACTGCCCTCACTGTCGGGCGTCGAGCCAAGGACGGGAAACATACCCCATGACCCTCCTAGCGCCTATTGCCCGTTTGTTACGGTCGTTGCCGGTCCAGGTGCCGACGGTGTCGTTTCGCGCGCGAGCTCTTCGAGCCGCTCCCCGAGGGCGAAGAGCCGGTTCACGCGGTCGGGGTGGCCGATCAGTTGGAGGCCGAGCGGCATGCCCTCGTCGTCGGTGAATCCGGGCACCGTGATCACCGGGAGACCGAGCAGCTGCCAGGGACGGCTGAGCACCGGCGTGCCGGTGGCCGCGAGGCCGTGCGGTGCGGGACCGAGGGCGGCCGGGCCCAGGATCGCGTCGGCGTCCGTCAGCACCTCGAGGATGTCGGCGCGGGCCCGCGCGGCCGCGGACAGGGCCGCCCGGTAGTCGTCGTCCGTGATCCGGCGCCCCATGGCGAGCAGTTCACCCAGCGCCGCGCTCAACAGGCCGGGGTGGCGGGCTTCCTCGGCCAGGGCGCGTGCGCTGTCGTACGCCATGACGGTGGTGTGCGCTTCCACGAGGCCGGGGGTGCGCGCGGCCCAGCCCAGGTCCTCGATCGCGGCGCCCTGTGCGCGGGCGCCCTCGGCCGCTCGTGCGAGGGCCGCGTGCATCGGCTCCTCGACGTCCCCCAGTTCGGCCGCCGTCCACACCAGCAGCCGCGGGCGGCCGGACGTGGCCTGCGAGGCGGGAGGACGCGGTGCTTGGGACAGTACGTCGTGGACGAGGCGGAGGTCGGCGACCGTGGGGGTGATCAGGCCGACCGAGTCGAGGCTGTGGCTCAGGCCGGTGATTCCCGCGGTCGGCCATGAGCCGACAGGTGCCACGAACCCCGCGACGCCGCAGAATGCCGCCGGGCGGGTGAGCGAGCCCGCGGTCTGGCTGCCGAGCGCGAGCGGCACCACGCCCGCCGCGACGGCGGCGGCCGAGCCGCTGGACGAACCGCCGGGGGTACGTGTCAGGTCGTGGGGGTTGCGTGTGGGGCCCGGGGCGAAGTAGGCGAACTCCGTGGTCACCGTCTTGCCGAGGGGAATCGCGCCCGCCCGCCGGAGCCGGGCGACCACCCACGCGTCGGCCCCGGCGATCCGGTCCCGGCGCAGCGGGGACCCGCACTCGGTCGGTGTGCCGCGTACGTCGATGATGTCCTTCACCCCGAACGGGACACCGCGCAGCGGCAGTCCGTCCGCCGGCCGGTCGTCCTGTTCTCTGGCCGTGCTCAGGGCGCCGGCCCGGTCGACCCGGACCCAGGCCCTGAGGTCCGGTTCCGTCGCGTCCAGGCGCTCAAGCGCGACGGTGACGACCTCGCTCGGAAGGGCCCGGCCGCTGGTGATCGCCTGCACCGTCATCGCCTGCACCGTCATGGCCTGCGGAACCCGGTGCGTTCGACTCATGTCACTCGGTTCCCGTCGTGTTCTCGAGGCGGTGGAACCGCCGGTTGAAATAGACCAGGCTGTCGCCCTGCCGGACGTGAACCCGCTCGACCTCTACGAACATCACGCTGTGCGAGCCCATGGTCTTCCGGTCGCGGACCGTGCCGACGATATTGACCAGCGCGTCACGCAGGACGGGTACCTCTTCGGCCGGGTCCCATATGTCCCAGGCGAAACGCTCCGGCATGGGGACCTTGGTGACGCCGGAGAAGTGCAGGGCCAGCTCTTCGTGGTGACCGCCGAGCACGTTGACGCACACCCGGCGGTTGCCGCTGATCACGTCGTGCGTCGCGCTGCCGCGGTTGACGCAGACCAGGACGGTGGGCGGTGCGTCGGTGACGGAGCAGACGGCGCTCACCGTCATCCCGTACCGGCCTCCGGGGCCGTCGGTGGTGAGGATGTTGACGGCCGCCGGCAGGTGCGCCATCGCCTCGCGGAATTCTGTCCGGTCGGGTCCGGCGATTGTCGTCACCATTCTCGTCTCCTCAGTTGCCCGCAACCGCTTTTCTCAGCTTTCGCTCCACACTAGGGAGCAGGCGAAGGGGCGGTAATTGCGGGCTGCTTGGCTCTTTCTGAAGAAAAGGGCCGGGGCGTAGGTGATTTCCTCAGCGATTTTCTCGGTACAGCGGTTCCCGGCCGGATCAGAACTCGATGACGAGGCGTCGGCCACGGGCCCGGGAGACGCAGGTGGCGATCTGGTCGTTCGCCGCCTTCTCCTTCCGGGTGAGGCAGTTGTCGCGGTGGTCGGGCTCCCCTTCGAGAACGGGCAGGACGCAGGTTCCGCAGATTCCCTCCCGGCAGGAGGTGTCGACGTCGAAGCCGTTCTCCGCCAGTACGTCCACGATGCTGCGGTCCGCCGGGACGGTGAACACCTCTCCGGTGTCGAGTTCCAGCTCGAACTCCGCGTCGGGCTCGCCGACGGGATCGGGGGGTTGAAAATGCTCGATGTGCACACGTTCTTCGGGCAGGGAGCGGGCCGCGGTGACGGTGACGCGCCGCATGAACTCCTTCGGGCCACAGGTGTAGACGTGGGTGCCGGGGCCCAGGTTCGACAGGATCGCGTCGAGGGCGTCCTGCTGACCGGGGCGCGGCACGCCGAAGTGGAACCGCACCCGGGCGGCGAAGCCGGACAGCTCCAGCAGGTCCGCGAAGCTCGCCTGCCCGCGTGTGGAGGCGAAGTAGTGCAGCCGGAACTTCCGTCCCTCCCGGTGCAGTTGGTACGCCATGGCGATCAGTGGTGTGACGCCGATGCCCGCGCCCACCAGTACGTGTTCCCCGGCGTCCGGTGCGAGGCCGAACAGGTTGCGCGGTTCGCTGATGCGCAGTTCGCTGCCCAGCCGTACGTTGTCGTGCATCGCGTCGGAGCCCCCGCGCGAGGGAGTTTCGCGCTTGACCGCCACGAGGAACGAGCCGGTCTCGTGCGGCGGCCCGCACAGCGAGTACTGCCGGGTGATTCCGGTCGGGCCCGTCACATCGATGTGCGCGCCGGCCGCATACGGGCCGAGGGGTGCGCCGTCGGACCGGACCAGGCGGAAGGACTTGACCTGGTCGGTCTCGTCGGCGATGCCGGTGACGCGGACCGTGATCATCGTACGTACAGCCCTCCGTTCACGTCCCAACAGGCGCCGGTCACCGAACCGGCGTGCTCGGCGGCCAGCAGCGCGACCGTGTCGGCGACGAACGAGGGCGAGACCAGTTCGCCGACAGGGATGTTCTTCTTCAGCGCCGCCGCCGTCTCCGGCCCGATGAGGTCGTAGGTGACCGGGAGGTCGAGCGGCCCCGGAGACACCGCGTTCACGGTCACTCCGCGCGCGGCCAGTTCGCGTGCGAACACCTTGGTCAGGGTCAGGACCCCGCCCTTGGCCGACGCGTAGTGGCCGCCGGTCGCCGTGCCGCCGTTCTGCCCGGCGAGGGAGGCCATGTTGACGATGCGGCCATGGCCGCGGTCCGCGAAGTACGCCCCGAAGACCTGGCTGCCGAGGAAGACACCGTCGAGGTTGGTCCGCACCACCGAGGAGAAGCTCTCCGGCGTGATGTCCATCAGGGACTCGACCTGCGACTGTCCGGCGTTGTTGACCAGCACGTGCACCGTTCCCCAGCGGGCGGTGACCTCGTCGCGGACCCGCTCGAAGGCGGACTTCTCCCGTACGTCGAGGGTCAGGCCGACGGCGGTTTCCTGCCCGGGGTCGAGCGCTGCCGCGGCTTTCCCGGCCCCTTCGCCGTCGAGGTCGGCGAGGGCGACCCGGTAGCCCTGCGCGTGCAGCCGGGCGGCGATGACCTGCCCGATGCCCCGGGCCGCCCCGGTGATCACGGCGACCCGGCTCCCGGCGGCGCTCATGGTGCCGCTCACAGCAGGAACCCCGTGGCACTGACCGCTTCCTGCGAGTTGAGGAGCCGTATCACCTTGCGGGCGATCCGTGGTTCACCGCGGTCGAAGACGATCCGGTGGGTCAGGTCCGCGCCGAGCACGAAGGTCTCCTCGCGCTTGTAACCGACCAGCACCTGTGCGGAGTTCAGCTCGACGGCCTCCTCC
This sequence comes from Streptomyces scabichelini, assembly GCF_011045015.1. Taxonomy (GTDB): domain Bacteria; phylum Actinomycetota; class Actinomycetes; order Streptomycetales; family Streptomycetaceae; genus Streptomyces; species Streptomyces scabichelini. Next base: position 63,770 of record NZ_JAAKZY010000024.1, read on the forward strand.
TCGGACCGTGCGACGACGAATCTGGACACGGTCCGTACGGTCCGGGCCGCTGCCACGGCGGAGATCGAGTAGCCGGAGACCAGCCGTTCGATGCGCATCCGCCGCATGCGGTCGTCGTCGTAGACCATGTTGAGGCTCGCCTCGAAGTCCTCGGTCTCCGGGTCGATGGGGATGACATAGCGTCCGTCGGGGGCCCAGAGGCGGTCCCACTCCTCGTACCGCTTGCCGTCGAGGAGCCGCGCCTCGCGCCACACCAGTTGGACGGCGGCGCTCACCCGGACATCGGTGAGGCCCAGCAGCGCCTGCTCAGTGAGCATCGGTCATCATCCTCTTCCACATCGCGTAGGCCTCGCGCATGCCCGTCTCGTCGGTCGCGTGGGAGACCCGGTCGCCGTTGTCGGCCTTGCGCTCGCGCTCCATGCCCCGGTTGACCAGGATCGGCAGGTCGGGTCCACCGGCGACGCCGCGCTGCACGCGGTCCCAGGCCTCGGAGTCGTCCGGGCTGCCGAAGCCGAACGGGCCCTGGAAGTGCTCGTGGATGCGCAGGCGTTGCCGGTTCACGATCTCCGGGCCGCCGTCCAGGCCCAGCGCCATGTGCCGGATCTCGGTCTCGTTGACGGAGAGAGGCCGCAGGACGCGGAAGAACGACATCGACATCGCGACGTTCGGGAACAGATTGAGGTTGAATCCGGAGCCGTGCAGGGACCGGACGATGCGCCGGACCTCGGCCGGGTCGAACTCGCGGGACAGCTCCTCGATGATGTGGCTGAACCGTGCCTGGAGCTGCTCGGTGCCGTCGTCCTCGTCGAGGTCGACGTGCTCGGGAACCATGACCATGACGCTGTGGCCGTTGCCCAGGGAGTGGGTGACCGCCTTCTCGTCGGTCATGAAGGACAGCATGTTCGCCGTCTCGGCGTCGACGGACGCCATCCATGAACGGTGCACGATCGGGAAGTGGTAGCCGTCGGTGGTGTTCTCCAGCTGGATCTTCCAGTTGCCCCGGAACCGGAACCGGTGCTCCCCCTGAACCTTGATCGGGTAGCCGGCTCCCTGCTTCATGAACCGGTCGATCCACAGCCGCGCCCCGCCGAGGAAGTCCTCCAGCGGTTCGATGTCCTCGTTGAAGCTGGCGAAGACCATGCCCGCGTAGACGCCCACCTTGAGGCGCTGGAGCCCGAAGTCCTTCTTCTCCAGCACGTCCTCGTAACCGTCGGGATACGGGACTCCGCGCAGCTTGCCGTCCAGCGCGTACGACCAGGCGTGGTACGGGCAGGTGAAGCCGTTTCCGTTGCCCTTCGGCACCTCGCACAGGCTCGCGCCGCGGTGCCGGCAGCGGTTGACCAGGACGTTGATCCCGCCGCGGCGGTCCCGGGTGACGATCACGGGCTGGCGGCCGACGTACGCCGTACGGAAGTCACCCGCTTTGGGCAGCTCGCTCTCGTGCGCCACCCAGACCCAGGTCCGCTCGAAGATCCGGCTCATCTCCCGTTCGAACAGCGCCGGATCGGTGTAGAGGGCGGACGACACCCGGTCGTCCCGGGCGAGGTCCGCCGCGGATGCGCCGGGGTTCACTGAATGCTCGCCGGGATGGTCAGCGGGCGGCCGATGCGTGCCTCGATCGTGGCGTAGCGCCAGAGCAGGTGTTCGCCGACCGGTGTGGTGCGGAACAGGTTGCAGGCGGCGGCCACCGTCTGCTGGTCCGCGACGTCGGCCAGGATGTAGCAGGTCCACGGCCAGGACGCGGACGGTCCGATCATGTGCTGGTCGTCGTCGATGTTGCCGAGGACGTTGACGCCAGGCATGGCGGCGATCCCTTCCATCATTCCTGAGAACGCCTTCCAGACCGGACCGCCGTGGCCTGTGGGCAGATCGAAGAAGTTCTGGTTGATGCCGATGCAGAACAGGACCCGCAGGGGGACGGGGGTTGGCTCGGACATGTCGATCCTTTCAAAGTCTTACGGCGGGGCCGGACGGGGAGCTACCCGGAGCCGGCGGGGCGGCACGAAGCAGGACTGGAGTTACACGAAGCCGGGGAAGGGCTTGGCGCCCATCAGGACCGCCCCGGCGCCGTCGTACATGCCCTCGGTGAGGAACGCGTGCTGCGGGACCACCGAGGCGTCACGCAGGTAGCGCTGCATGGGGTGGGCCGCGTTGATGGCCGCGGTTCCGGAGAGGGTGTAGGCGTCGCGGACGACGTCGAAGCCCACCCTGGCCGCGTGGGTCGCGGCCAGGCGGAGGACGCCTGCCTGCTCGGCGGTAGCGGGCGTGCCGCCGGCCACCGCCTGGTAGACCTCCTCGGTGACCTCGTAGAAGAAGGAGCGGACGGACCGCAGTTCGGCTTCCGCCTTGGCTACGGCGATCCGGTAGTAGGCGCGGTCGGCGAGCTTGGGGGCGCCGGTGAGGCCGGCCCGCCCTGCGCCGACGCGGATGGTGTGGTCGAGGGCGGCGCGGGCGATGCCTAGGTTGACGACGGCCAGCACCTGCGCGGCGTAGGCGATGGTCGGGTAGCGGTAGAGCGGCTCATCCACGACGGAGCCGCCGCCGCGGACGAAGGTCCACTCCTCGGGGACGACCACGCCGTCCACCTTCAGATCGTGGCTGCCGGTGCCCTCCATGCCGATGACGTCCCAGTTCTCCACGATCTCGACCTGATCGGGCTGGAGGACGGCGGTGCGCGGCTTGCCGGACGACGCGTCGCCCACGCCGATGCCCACCCCCAGGAGGTCGGCGCCCTTGCAGCCGCTCGCGAACCGCCAGTGGCCGGTCACCCTGAAGCCGCCGTCCACTTGCTCGGCCGGCTGTAGCGGGAACAGCCCTCCGGCGAAGACCACATCGGGCCCGTCGGCGTACAACTCGGCCTGGGTGTCGAGGGGCAGGCCTGCCAGATAGACGCCCGACGTCCCGAAGCTCGCGACCCAGCCGGCCGAGCCGTCCACCTCGGAGATCCGCTCGATCAGGCGCAGGAACTCCGCCGGCCGCAGGGCATCACCGCCGAACCGCTTCGGCGTCGTGGCACGGTAGAGACCGACCTGCTTGAATTCCTCGATCATGTCGCGCGGAACGTGCCGCTTCTCGGTGAATTCGGCGCGGCGGTCCGCGACGTGCGCGAGGACCTCCTCGAAGGTAGGCGCCGTCGGCCTGGCCGGGTCACCGTCCACTGATGGTTCGAGAGTTCGCGTCATCACCGGTTTCCTTGGCGGTAGCGAGGTTCGGCATGGGGCCGACCACTGTGCAGCGACGCTATTTTTGTTTCGCGGTCCCCACAATCGGGTGTGGCTGCAAGGCCAGTGAGCAATTCCCTCATCGGCATGAGGATTTCTTTACGGGCCGGTCGGTGCCGACGGGAGGGCGAACGAGAAGACCGCTCCGCGGGGGGTGTTCTCAGCGGCCTCGATGCGGCCGCGGTGACGGGTGACGATGCGGTGGCTCAACGCCAGACCGATACCGTTTCCGTTCTCCTTCGACGTGAAGACACCGTCGAAGACCTTGCCGCCGGGCACCGCGGAAAGCCCCTGCCCGTAGTCGCGGACGACCAGCTCCGCGTGCCCGTCCGAATGCCGCCCGGTGGCCAGCTCGACACGCCGCTGTTCCACCGGCCATCGCGCCATCTCGTCGATCGCGTTGAAGGCAAGATTCATCACGACCTGCCCGATGAGGACCTTTTCGCAGCGCACGGGGAGCGGCTCCGCGGTCAGGTCCAATGCGAGGGCGACGGAATGCTGCTGGGCCCTCAGGTCGATGAAGTAGAGGCAGTCCCTGACGATGGCATTGAGGTCTATGAGCTGCTCGGACTGTTCCAGCCGTACGACGTACTGCCTCAGGCTCTTGAGGATCTGGCTCGACCGCTCGATCTGGCGTTTGGCGTTCTCCAGCCCCCAGGCCACCTGCTCGTTCTCGCCGAAGCCGGAGTCGCCGAGCCTGCTCCGGGCACCCTCGACGAAGTTGTACGCGGCGGCGAGGGGCTGGCTGACCTCGTGGGCGATGGCCATCGCCATGTCCCCCATCGCGTTGTACCTGGCCAGGTGGTTGACGTACTGGGTGTCCCTGCGGTGCTCCTCCTCCGCGCGCACCCGGTCGGAGATGTCGTGGAACAGCAGAAGGTGCCCGCGGAGGTCACTCTCGATCTCGATGTACTGGCATGTGCCCGCGTACCAGCGGTGTTCCGCGCCGGGCGCGGCCAGCCGGTACCGCGAATCCTGCGGAGGCGCGCCCTTGGACGTCTTCTCGATGCTCTCGCTCAGCACCGCCCGGGACTCGGGACCGCAGAACCAGGCGAAGTCCGATCCGGTCAGTGTGGCGACGTCCACGTCCAGCAGCTTGGCGGCGGACTCGCTGGCGAAGACGACCACACCGTCGTCGTCGAGGACGACGATGCCCTCCGCGAGATTGCGCAGGAACGCCCGCAGCCGGCCCTCGGTCCTGAACAGGTCGCGCTGGGTGGCCTTCTCCTCGGCGATGTCGCGGAACTGCACCATCACGATCGGCCGGGACGGCAGTTCCACCCGGATCGCGATGGCCTCGGTGAGAATCTCCTCGCCGCTCTTCGACCGGTAGCACCACTCGGTGGCGCTCACTCCGTGGTCGACCGCCCGTCGCAGCCAGCGGTGCCCGAGTTCACGGCTGTACTGCTGTGCGTTCTTGGACATGTCCGGCGCCTTGAGGGGCTTCAGCTCGTCGACCGTCCACTCCAGCAGCTCACAAGCGGCCTTGTTCGCCCAGAGGATCTCGTACGTCCTGGCGTCGTGCAGCAGCACGCAGTACTTCAGGGCCTGGACGAGTTCCCGGTAGTCGGCCAGTTCGAGGTCGTCCACCCCGCGTCTCCGTATCACTGGGAGTGTCACTGGACCGGCAGTCCAAGACCCGCCTGGAGCAGGTCCCGGACGAGGGTCGCCATGCTCTCGGCACCGGCCTTCTCCCGGATGCGGGTGCGGTGCACATCGACTGTCTTCGTGCTGATCCCCAGCCGGGTCGCGATTGTTTTGCTGGGTACGCCGTCGATCACCAGGCGAAGGACCTCCAGCTCACGGGGGCTGAGGCTGACCAGACGTGCCTGGAGCGCCTGCTGCCTGGCCGTCCGGGCGAAGCGTTCCTGTGCGGTCCGCAGCGCCTGCTGGACAACATCGAGCATGTGCTGGGGATCGTAGGGTTTCTCCAGGAAGTCCACGGCGCCGTTCTGCAGTGCCCGCACGGACATTCTGATGTCGCCGTGGGCGGACACGAAGATGACCGGGATGGCTGATCCGGCCCGGTTCAGGATCTCCTGGAGCTGGAAGCCGCCCACTTCGGGCATGCGCACATCCAGCACCATGCAGGCGGGCTGCTGCGGGTCGTAAGACTCCAGGAAGGACGTCACATCGGTGAAGCACAGGGACCTGATCCTCACGGACTCCAGCAGCCAGGCCAGTGACCTGCACAGTTCCTGGTCGTCGTCGACGATGTAGACGACGCTGCCCGGCGGCTGCCCATCCGCCGGACCCAGGGACGCGTGTCGGGCCTGCATCGCCGTCACCTCCGGCTCACTCGTCCCACGCCGCTTGCGCGATCCAGTAGCTGCTGCCGTCGGCGCGGATCCCGTGCTCCCACTCGCTGGTCCGGCGCAGTGCCGGTTCGACGCGGGCGGTCGCGCGGTCCGCGGCGTCCGGCCCGTCCTCCTCGACCTGCCAGTGGACCCAGTTGATCTCCTTGCCCGCCTCGTCGTGGACGAAGAGGTCGACGTGATGCCATCCGTAGTCGTGGAGGTCGGCATAGCAGGTGAGGAAAGTCGTGCGCCCGCCCGAGTCGGTCATCTTGTCCTCGAATGCCGGAGGGATCTCTCGCCAGACGCTAGATGTCCGAGGATTCCGGGACAACCCAGGTATCTCTGTGTTCACCTGGGGAAATCCCTTACCACCGTAAAGGAATCCCCTACTTCCCCTACTCCCGCGCCGCACGGCGGATCTCCTGCGCGGTCCGGCCGAACTCCGCCTTGAGAGCGCGGCTGAGGTGCGTGGGATCGAGAATTCCCCAGCGGGCGGCGATCTCGACCGTCGTACGGTTCGTCAGCGATGGGCTGGAGAGGTCCCGGTGGATGCGGTGCAGGCGCTCCCGCCTGATCCAGGCCGCGAGGGACATGTCCCGCTGGTTGAGCAGCTTCTGCAGATAGCGCACCGAGATGCCGTGCCGTCGGGCGACGGAGGCCACTGACAGCGCGGGGTCGGCCAGATTGGCCAGGCAGTAGGCGAGGATCCGGTCGGCGAGGTCCGAAGTGGCCCCGGTGTCCGAGGGCACAGCATCGGTGAAGGCCGAGATGATCAACGAGATCAGCGCGTCCGCGAGGTGCACGGCGGCGGCCGGCGAGACCTCTTCGAGGTTTCCGCCGAGCCCGGTGATGCAGGACGACACGACCTGGCCGACTCCCGGGCCGGCCGACAGCGGAGATGCGCACCGCCGGCCGATCAGCTCGGCGTTGAGCCCGAGCCGCGAGCGGGGTATCCCGATGACGAAGGTGTCGAAGTCGTCCCAGTACCGCAGCTCATAGGGCCGTGTGGTGTCGTAGGCGACGAGATCGCCGGGCTGCAGGGAGCCTCGTCGGCCGTTCTGTTCGACACCTGCGCGTCCGCGCCGGTGCAGTGCGATCTTCACCAACTCGCGGTCACCGGAACCGATTTCACGTACATCCCTGCGGACTTTGCACGGTGTGCTGACGATCCGGGATATCAGGACCCCGTTGACCACCACACCTCCGAGGCTGGCATGCAGTCCGCCTTCTGCCGGAACGCGGATACGCAGAGGTACGAAGGATTCCGACGCGGCGGCCTCGAACTCGTCGATGCCCTCGTAGTCGTTGCGTCTCATGATTGCCCTCACTTGTGGGGCCTTGTACCGAGAGGAGGAAAGATAGCCCAGAATCCGCGTCACGCCGATTACTTTCTTGTCAACGTGTCGTCAAACGTCAGCCGGCCGTCGTTGCGCGAAACGTGCTCCCGATGCGTGATGCGGCCGGCTCCTGATGCGCGAACTGGCGAATGCCCGTGCGCGTGATGGCGCCCCGGCCGCTGCTGCGCTGTCTAACGTCACCGCCAGGCACAAGGCTGGGGAGCGAAACGACATGGCGAGAACAGAAACCACGGAACACGACTATGTGGTCGTCGGCGCGGGGTCGGCGGGCAGTGTCATCGCCCGGCGGCTGCTCGACCAGGGGCACAGTGTGCACGTCCTGGAAGCGGGGCCCGCCGACGACGACCCCATGATCAGCACCCCTCAGGCCTGGCCGGGGCTGCTGGGCGGCGACGTGGACTGGGCGGTGCCCACCAGCCCGCAGAAGCACGCCAACGGCCGCTCGATCATCTGGCCACGCGGCAAGGTGCTGGGCGGCAGCAGCTCGATCAACGGGATGATCTACATCCGAGGGCATCGCAGCGACTACGACTCGTGGGCCTACAACGGCTGCCCCGGCTGGGACTGGGACAGCGTGCTGCCACTGTTCAAGCGCTCGGAGGACCACGTCGACGGTGCGAGCGAATGGCACGGAGCCGGTGGCCCGATGCCGGTCACCCGTATCGCCGACCCGCATCCCACCGCCGTCTCCTTCGTCGAGGCGGCCACCGCTCTCGGCATTCCGCAGACCGACGACTTCAACGGCGAGCAGATGTCCGGCGTCGGCTTCAACCACCTCACTGCCCAGGACGGCAGGCGGATGAGCGCGTGGCAGAGCTTCATGGCTCCGGTGGCCGGCCACCCCGCGCTGACCGTCACCACCGGCGCCCACGCGCACCGGGTCCTGTTCGACGGCGAGCGGGCGGTCGGCGTCGAGTACGCGGTGGACGGAACCATGCACCAGGCCCGGGCGACGGGAGAGGTCGTCCTGAGCGCCGGAGTCATCGGATCCGCCCATCTGCTCCTGCTCAGCGGCATCGGACCGGCCGCGCAGCTCAAGCAGTTCGGCATCGAGGTCAGGAACGACCTCCCGGGCGTGGGCGAGAACCTGCACGACCACGCCGTCGTCTTCAACGTCTACGAGGCCACCAGGCCGCTGCCGCCCGGCAAAGCGAACCTGCTGGAAGCCCAGCTCTTCGCCAGCACCGACTCCTCGCGCCCCGGTCCGGATCTCCAGCCGCTGTTCTTCCACGTGGTGTACCCGGCGGAGAGCTATCCGGTCCCGGAGCACGGCTACACCATCACGCCCGGCATCGTACGGCCGCTCTCCCGCGGCACCCTGCGTCTGGCCTCGGCCGACCCCGAGGCGACGCCACTGGTCGACCCCAACATGCTGGCCGAGCGCTACGACCTCGAAGCGCTCGTGGACGCGGTGGAGATGTGCCGCGAGATCGGCGCGTCCTCCGCCTTCGACGAGTGGCGCAAGGCCGAGATGGCCCCGGGTCCTGAGGCCCGTACCCGCGACGACCTGCGCGCCTATGTGCGCCGCGCGGTCAGCACGTACCAACACCAGGTCGGCACCTGCCGCATGGGACTCGACTCCCTGTCCGTGGTGGACCCGAGCCTGCGCGTGCACGGCGTCCCGGGGCTGCGGGTGGCGGACGCGTCGATCATGCCGGCGGTCCCGTCGGGCAACACGAACGCGCCGTCGATCATGATCGGCGAGAAGGCGTCCGACCTCATCCTCGCCGACCGGTGACGACCACTTCAGCCCCCGCAGGAAAAGGACCGGAAGGACCAGCCATGGACATACCCTCGAGTCTGCTGATCGGCGGGAAGTGGCTTCCGGCCGCGGACGGCGCCGAGTTCAAGACCTTCGACCCGGCGACGGGAATACCGCTCGGCACGGTCGCCGAGGCCGGAACGTCCGACGTGGACGCCGCGGTCGACGCGGCACGCACCGCCTTCGAGGACCCCGCCTGGCGCACCATGCCGCCGGCGGCACGGGCCAGGCTGCTGTGGGCGGTCGCCGACCTCATCGAGAAGCACGCCGACGAGCTCGCCGAGCTGGAGACCCGTGACCAGGGCCAGCCGCTCGGCATCGCCAAGGGCCTCAACGTGCCGTTGGCCGCCGAGATGTTCCGCTACTACGCGGGCTGGTGCACGAAGATCGAGGGCTCGGTGTCCGCGGTGTCGATCCCTGGCACGATGCACTACACGCGACGCGAACCGGTGGGCGTGTGCGCGCTGATCACACCGTGGAACCTGCCGCTGGCGATCGCGGCGTGGAAGCTGGCCCCCGCGCTGGCCTGCGGCAACACGGCCATCCTCAAACCGGCCGAACAGACGCCGCTGACCACGGTGTTCCTGGCGCGGCTGTGCCTGGAGGCCGGGATTCCCGCCGGGGTGGTCAACTGCCTGACCGGCGGCCCGGAGGCCGGCCGGGCGCTGACCGAGCACGACGGCGTGGACAAGGTGTCCTTCACCGGGTCGACCGAGGTCGGCAAGCTGATCGTGGCCGCCGCCGCGGGCAACCTCAAGAGGCTAGGCCTGGAACTGGGCGGCAAGGCGCCCAGCATCGTCGCCCGGGACGCCGACATCGACGCCGCGGTGGCCGGCAACCTGCAGGGCGGGCTGCTCAACAGCGGCCAGGTCTGCGCCGCCTACACCCGCTTCTTCGTCGACTCCCGGCGGGTCGACGAGTTCACCGAGAAGATCGCGACCGCGGCGGCCGGCCTGCCCCTCGGCCCCGGCCTGTCCCCCGACACGGTGATGGGTCCGCTGGTCTCCCAGGAGCAGGTCGAACGGGTCGCCCACTACGTGGGGCTCGGTGTCGAGCAGGGCGCCGAGCTGGTGACCGGCGGCGCACGCCCCGACGGCGACCTCGCCGGCGGCTACTTCTTCCAGCCGACCGTCTTCAGCGGGGTCACAGACGACATGGCGATCGCGCGCGAGGAGATCTTCGGCCCGGTGCTGTCGATCCTCTCCTACGAGGACCCCGAGGAGCTGGTACCGAGAGCGAACGACACCGAGTACGGTCTGGCCGCCTGTGTGTGGACCAAGGACCTGACCACCGCGCACAACCTGGCCGCCACGATCCGGGCGGGCAGCGTCTACGTCAACATGCTGCCGTTCCTTGACCCGGCCGCACCCTGGGGCGGCTTCGGTGCCAGCGGCTGGGGCCGCGAGATGAGCGGGGCCGCGATCGACGAGTTCACCGAGACGAAGGGCGTGTGGATCAACCTCGCCTGAGTCGGGCGGATCGTGCAAGAGCAATCACTGAACATCAAAGAAGGCGCCTGACGTGGGCTGCGTGCCCGTCGGGCGCCTTCTCGTCACTCGCTGTGCGCATCGCCCGTTCTGCACGTGAGTGCTGCCCACACGGTGTTCCCCCCGGTGAGAGAAGAGCGTTCGGCTCCCCACTTGTCGGCGAAGTGCTGCACGAGTAACAGGCCGCGGCCGCCTTCGTCGTCGAGGCCGGGGTCGCGTGGGGGCAGGTTCCGTGCCGTCAAGTCCTGGTCGTGCACCTCGAGATGGAGCACCCCGTCCGTGGTGAGCCCGACGCAGCAGAGGATCCGAGTACTGGGCGTGTGACGTATCGCGTTGGTGACCAGCTCGGACAGGATCAGGATCGCGTCCTGGCGCACCTGTTCGGGCAGTCGCCAGGTGCGCAGCTTCTCACCCATCGCGCAACGGGCTTCACCGACGTCGGTCGGGCGTGCCGGGATTTCGAGCCAGTGGACTCGGTCCGGGGCGGCGCCATCGAGGAGTTGGGGGGAGGGAGGGGACG
>NZ_JAAKZY010000250.1 GCF_011045015.1 Streptomyces scabichelini
GTGTTGTTTTTCAAAGGAACCTCGCCACCGGAAAAGTCTCCGATGGACGGGGTATCAACATATCTGGCGTTGATTTTTGGCACGCTGTTGAGTTCTCAAGGAACGGACGCTTCCTTCGTACTCACCCGACAGACTCTGTCGCGGCTTTCCTCCGGGCGCTTCCCTTCGGTCTTGCGTTTCCGACTCTATCAGATCCTTTCGGACCAGATTTCCCGTCGGAGGGGGTTGTCTTCACGGCTGTTCGGCCGTTCCGACGAGTGAGACTTTAGCGGAATCTCGAGCCCCGAGCTAATCGGGGTCGCGCCCTTTCGAACGCGGATTCCTCATTTCGCAAACGCGCATGAAAACGAACCGACGACGGATCGTCGATCGTTGAATGCTTACTGCGGAATGGCTGTCCGGGGACCGACCGGAGTCGGCGCTCACGTCGGACAACTCGGAGAACACTACGGAGCGGGTAGATGCGTGTCAACTCCACGCCAGAGGCCACCCGGGAGGCGCACCCTCGGAGTCATGACGACGCATGCGTGCACCCAACTGTGGTGGGCCGCCTGAGGGCGGCCGTGCTCACGCATGTACTCAACGGCCGCCGCCTCGGCGGCCGTTCTCCTATCTCCCTCCTGGGGCGCCGGCCGGCGGGTAGCGGCGGTCCTGACCAGGAGGTGGAGAGATGACGCGGATCTTCAGTGGGGTCAAGCCGACGGGGCATCTGACGCTGGGGAACTACTTGGGGGCCGTGCGGCGGTGGGCTGATGTCGATCAGCACCGCGCCGACGCGCTGTTCTGCATCGTCGACCTGCACGCGCTCACCGTGGAGCGCGATCCCGGGCGGGTGCGCAGGCTCAGTCGTCAGGCGGCCACGCTGTTGCTGGCCTCGGGGATCGATCCCAAGCTGTGCACCGTCTTCGTACAGAGTCATGTCGATGAGCACGCGCGGCTGTCGTATCTGCTCGAGTGCGTCGCCTCGGACGGGGAGATGCGGCGGATGATCCAGTACAAGGAGAAGGCTGCGGTCGAGCGGGGGCGGGGTGGGAGCGTACGGCTGTCGCTGCTGACGTATCCCGTGCTGATGGCGGCGGACATCCTGGCGTACGGGACGGACGAGGTGCCGGTCGGGGACGACCAGACGCAGCATGTGGAGCTGGCGCGGGATCTGGCGGTGCGGTTCAACCAGCCGTAGGGAGCTGCTCATAGGAGAGGGTGCACGAGGTCGAGTTAGCTCGATCGTGTGATCGTCGGCTCACAAGGTTACGGCACCGTGAGCCGTCCAGGTTAACGTGATCATGCGATCTGGGACGCCAGTACGGCGCCAGCGTGCGGGGCCCCCGCTCCACCAGAGGATGGTTCGGGGCCTCCCCGTCGCCACTGGCCGTACCCCTGGCCAGATCGCGCAGGGAACTGGCCTCCCAGGCCCGGACCACGCACAGGATGCGTGTCGCCGCCCTGGGGTTGAGTACGCCGGGGACCAGTGCGCCCAAGACCGTTCGGGGCGTGCGGCTGACCAGGCTCACTTCTGCTCAGTCTTCAGGAACGGTGTTGCGGGACGGTGCGGAGAAGGCCAGGGAGATGGCGAGGCCGAGAGTGGACGTGGCGTACCGGGCGATCGGGTTGCTGCCGCCTGCTTGAAGAGCGGCGGGGCTGAAGAGCGGCGGGGCCGGGATCGGGCCCGGCCCCGGGTCTTTTAGCCGTTGCCGGATGCCAGTTCGCGGCCGCGGTTGCGGGCTGCCTCGAGGGCGGCGATGAGGGCGGCGCGTACGCCGTGGTTCTCCAGTTCGCGGATCGCGCTGATCGTGGTGCCCGCGGGGGACGTGACGTTCTCGCGGAGCTTCACGGGGTGCTCGCCGCTGTCGCGGAGCATCACGGCGGCGCCGATCGCGGACTGGACGATGAGGTCGTGTGCCTTGTCGCGGGGCAGGCCGAGGAGGATGCCCGCGTCGGTCATGGCCTCGACCAGGTAGAAGAAGTACGCCGGCCCCGAGCCGGAGAGGGCGGTGCAGGCGTCCTGCTGGGACTCGGGGACGCGGAGTGTCTTGCCGACGGCGCCGAAGATCTCCTCGGCGTGGGCGAGGTGCTCGGCGGTGGCGTGGCTGCCGGCGGAGATGACGGACATGGCCTCGTCGACGAGGGCAGGGGTGTTCGTCATGACACGGACGACAGGGGTGCCCACGGCGAGGCGCTCCTCGAAGAAGGAGGTGGGGATGCCCGCTGCGCCGCTGATGACCAGGCGGTCGGTGGGGACGTGTGGGGCAAGTTCATCGAGGAGGGCGCCCATGTCCTGGGGCTTGACCGTGAGGATCAGGGTGTCGGCCGTCTTGGCTGCCTCGGGGTTGGTGACCGGGGTGACGCCGTAGCGGGTGCGGAGCTCTTCGGCTCGCTCCGGGCGGCGTGTGGTGACCAGGAGGTCGGCGGGGGACCAGCCGGCTCGGATCATTCCGCTGAGCAGGGCTTCGCCGATCTTGCCGGTGCCGAGCACTGCGACTTTCTGGGTCATGTTCGGTTGCCCTCCGGGCGGGGTGCGTCGTCCAAGGCCCATCCTCGCACCGGGGTCACGGGGTGGGCCGAGTTGTCCGGTGGGCGGAATGGCCTGCTGCGGACGCACCCGGGGTCCAGGGGGGGGCGGCGGCGCTACGCCGTGCGGCGGCGGAGGGTGGCCGCACCGAGGGTGAGGACCAGGAGGGCGCAGGCCGCGACGATCAGGACGTCGCGGATGAAGTCGGCAGTGACGTCGGTGTGCTTGAGGACTTCGTTCATGCCGTCGACGGCGTACGACATGGGGAGGACGTTGGAGATGCCTTCGAGGACGGGGTGCATGTTGGGACGGGGAGTGAAGAGGCCGCAGAGGAGGAGCTGGGGGAAGATCACCGCCGGCATGAACTGGACGGCCTGGAATTCCGAGGAGGCGAAAGCCGACACGAAGAGGCCCAGGGCCGTGCCCAGCAGGGCGTCGAGAAGAGCCACGAGCAGGAGGAGCCAGGCCGAGCCCGTGACATCGAGACCCAGCGTCCAGACTGCGAGACCCGTGGCGAGGGCGGACTGGACGATGGCGAGGACGCCGAAGGCGAGGGCGTAGCCCGCGATGAGGTCGGCCTTGCCGAGGGGCATGGCGAGGAGGCGTTCCAGGGTGCCGGAGGTGCGTTCGCGGAGGGTGGCGATGGAGGTCACCAGGAACATCGTGATCAGCGGGAAGATGCCGAGGAGGGAGGCGCCGATGGAGTCGAAGGTGCGCGGGCTGCCGTCGAAGACATAGCGGAGCAGCAGGAGCATCACGCACGGGATGAGGATCATCATCGCGATGGTGCGCGGGTCGTGGCCGAGTTGGCGCAGGACGCGGGTTGCCGTGGCGGTGGTGCGGGAGTAGTTGATCGCGCTCGGCCTCGGGGGCGTGGTCGTGCTCGTACGCGTGGTGGTGCTGGTGCTGGTGCTGGTGTTCATCGGGCGGACTCCTTCTGGTGGCCGGCCGCGATCGCCTCGTCGACCAGGAGGAGGAAGGCGGCCTCGACGGTGTCGGCGCCGGTGTTGTGGCGCAGGGCGTCCGGGGTGTCGTCGGCGAGGATCTCGCCCTCGCGCATCAGGAGCAGCCGGTGGCAGCGCTCGGCTTCGTCCATGACGTGGGAGGAGACGAGGAGGGTGGCGCCGCGTTCGGCGGCGATCGTGTGGAAGAGGTTCCACAGGTCGCGGCGGAGTACGGGGTCGAGGCCGACGGTGGGTTCGTCGAGGACGAGCAGCTCCGGGGTGCCCAGGAGCGCGACGGCGAGGGAGACGCGGCTGCGCTGGCCGCCGGAGAGGTTGCCCGCGAGAGCGTCGGCGTGCGAGGTGAGGTCTACGTCGGCGATGGCGTGGGTGACGTTCTCGCGCCGGCGCTCGGCTGAAGCGCGGCCGGGGTCGAGGATCGCGGCGAAGTAGTCAAGGTTCTGGTGGACCGTCAGGTCGTCGTACACGGAGGGAGCTTGGGTGACGTAGCCGATACGTGAGCGGAGTACCGCGTCGCCTGCCGGGCGGCCGAGGACTTCCAGGGTGCCCGTCACCTTGGCCTGTGTGCCGACGATCGCCCTCATCAAGGTCGACTTCCCGCACCCGGACGGCCCGAGCAGACCGGTGATCTGGCCCCTGGGCACGGCGAAATCGAGCCCGCGCAGGACCTGGCGGGTGCCTCGGACGACGGTGAGGTCGGCTGCGCGGATCGCTGAGGCCGTGGGGGATGACTGAGGCGTGTCTGGGGGATCGAGGGAGTTATTCATCATGTGATGAATAATGCTCCCGCGGAGTCGCCTCGTCAAGCACGGCAGGCCGGAGCGCAGCCAGGGCTGCCTCCGGGGTTGGCATCCCCGGAGGGGGTGAGGCTCGCGGGAGCGGTGTGTGCGGGAGGAGGGTCGGCCCGCAGTGCGGAGGCGGGCTCAGGAGTGGGGTGCCACGATCACGTCGACGTCGTAGACCTCTTCGACCATTCCGTCCGGGAAGGTCTCCAGGAGGTGGGTGCGCTCCTCGGCGAGGAAGGCCGTGGTCTTCTCCTCGCCGAGGACGAGGAAGACCGAATGACTGCCGATGTTGGCGAGGTGGGTGTCGAGTGGGACGGTGCGGCTCCACCGGACCTGGCAGTGGGCGAACCGCGGTGCGTACGGCGCTCCGGCGAACGCGGCCTCGGCGCGGAAGCCGCCGTGCTTCTTGTCGATGCCGACGTACCGCTCCACGCGTTCCGCCTGCGCGGCGAGCCACGGTACGTCCTTGGCGTCCATGTTCCACCACAGGGCCAGCGCCCCGCCCGGCCGCAGTACGCGCATCGCCTCCGGGAGCGAGCGGGCCGGGTCGGTCCAGTGCCAGGCCTGGGCGTAGGTGAGGAAGTCGGCGGAGGCGTCGGTGAACGGCAGGGCGTTGCCGTTGCCGCGCACGATCGGCGCGTCCGGGAGCGTCCGGCGGAACTGGGCCGCCATGCCCTCGCCGGGCTCGACGGCGACGACCCGGGCGCCGCGCTCGCGCAGCAGGGCGGTGGCTATGCCGGTTCCGGCGCCCACGTCGACGACCCGGGCGCCGGTGAGGGTACGGCCCGCGAGGCGCTCGACCGCGTCGAAGAGGGCGGGCGGGTAGGAGGGGCGGTTCGCGGCGTACTGGGCGGCGACCGCGTTGAAGGAATGGGCGCGCCGGGCAAGCGAGTCGGGCTGTGTGGACGTCATCCCGTCATCCTGCCTCGCACGGCGGCTGATCAGCGCTGGCGCTTGTTCGCCGGGGTGCTCTTCGGCGAGCTGCTCTTCACCGAGTTGCTCTTTGACGAGCTGTTCTTCGACGCGTTGCTCTTCGACGAGCTGTTCTTCGACGCGTTGCTCCTCGACTTCGCCGGATTGCCGGTGCGTCGCACACTGCGTCGCTCGTACCGCTCCCGGGCCTCCTCGTACTCGGTACGCAGCAGCCCCTCGCCCGGGGCCTCGGTGAGGGAGCGGACGAAGTACGCGAGGAGGGAGCCGACGAACCCGATGGCCATCAGGCTGCGCAGGCGCGCCTGCATCTCCGGGTCGGCCCGTTCGCGGAACCCCTGCCAGGTGCGACGGAAGGCGATCGCGCTGCACACCGCGAACATCACGACGACGAGCAGGTTCACCAGTCCGCCGACGGCCGCGATCTGCAGCCCCTCGAAGGCGAACCGCAGCACCAGGCACGCGACGACGGCCGCGGCGAGCGCCCCGACGGCGACCCCGGCGCGGC
The DNA here is from genome assembly GCF_011045015.1 of Streptomyces scabichelini. Taxonomy (GTDB): domain Bacteria; phylum Actinomycetota; class Actinomycetes; order Streptomycetales; family Streptomycetaceae; genus Streptomyces; species Streptomyces scabichelini. The sequence goes on from NZ_JAAKZY010000250.1 coordinate 5,695, forward strand.
GCGCCACGTATCCGCCGTCGTGCCGCACCCAGGTGGTGCCGAAGAAGCGGAGGGGTTCGGGCTGAGGGCCCGTGGGGTTCCCCGTGGGGTTGCGGCCCGTGGGGTTGCGGCTCGCGGAGACGCCGGGTCCGGTTTCGTCGCTCATGGGCCGATTATCGTCCCCGCTGCTGGTTGCGGAGGCCGCCCTCCTGCCCGGCCGATGGCCCCGGCCGCCGATGGGGACGCTAGTTTGGGTGGGCACCGATGTGACGTACGGGGGAGGTGAGGCGGCCGTGCAGCTCCGCGCAGGAGATCCGGAGGAGATCGGCGGCTACCCGTTGGAGGCACGCCTGGGTGCGGGCGGGATGGGCTCGGTCTTCCTGTCGCGTACGGCATCGGGCCGGCCCATCGCGATCAAGCTGATCCATCAGCAGTTCGCGGACGACGAGGAGTTCAGGACTCGCTTCCGGCAGGAGGTGTCGGCCGCCCGGCGGGTCAGTGGTGTCTTCACCGCGGCCGTGGTCGACGCGGACGTCGAGAGCCACCACCCGTGGATGGCCACGGCGTACATTTCGGGCCCCACGCTGGCCCAACGCATCGGTGCGGCCGGCTCGCTGGGCGGAGCCGAGCTGCGCATGCTCGCCATCGGGCTGACCGAGGCGCTGCGCGACATCCACCGCGCCGGCGTGGTGCACCGCGACCTCAAGCCGTCCAACGTCGTGCTGTCGCCGGAGGGTCCCCGCGTCATCGACTTCGGCATCTCGCGTGCCGCCGACCACCAGACGCTGACCATGACGGGCCGGGTCATCGGCACTCCCCCGTTCATGTCGCCCGAGCAGTTGCAGGCTCCGCGGGAGGTCGGCCCCGAGTCGGACGTGTTCTCGCTGGGCACGCTGCTGGTCTACGCGGCGACCGGGCAGGGGCCCTTCGACGCGGACAGCCCGTACATGACGGCGTATCAGGTCGTGCACGAGGATCCGGCGCTGGACCGGGTGCCCGACGCGCTGCGCACGCTCGTCGAGCCGTGTCTCTCCAAGGAGCCGAAGAACCGTCCCTCCGCCGACGAACTGCTGATGCAACTGCGCACCCTCCCGGAGGACTTGGGGCAGCCCGAGTCAGGGGTCTCCGCCAGGCCGGACGCGCAGGACACAGGCACGGATGCGAATGCGGACACGAACACCCGGCTGCTCACCGGGCGTCCCAAGCAGTCCGTGAGGAATCCCGCGAACGATCCCGCGACGGAGCCCGTGGGCGCCCACGATGGCGGCCCGACCGCCGGCCGTACGCTGCGCCGCCGCTGGCGCGCCGTCGTCGCGTGCGCCGCCGCGGTGGCCGCCATCGCGGGCGGGGCCGCCGTCCTGCAGTCCGGCCCCGGGGCGACGCAAGCCCAGGACAGCCCTCCCGACGGCGACCGCAGGACCGTGAGCGCCTCCGACGCGCGCCTGCCCGACGGGTTCGGGCGGTGGAAGGTGTCCGTGCGCGGCGGACGGAACATCCCCGACGAGCTGCGCTGTGCGGCGCGGGGCGACTCCGTGTACTGCGGGGGCGGCGGGGTCGTCGCCACGCGGATCGACACCGCGGACGGCACCCGGGTGTGGAGCCGGGCGAATCCCGGGGTTCCCGTGCACAACATGCACTTCGTCGGCGTTTCCGGGGACACCGTTCTCGGTTACCGGACCGGGGACGACGGCGACGCGGAGGAGGTGGTCGCCCTGACCGCCACGGACGGCGAGGAGCTGTGGTCGGCGCCGCTGGGCAGCGACGCGACCTCTCTCGTCGGGCAGCCCACCGAGGCCGTGCTGCTGGGCTTCTCGGTGTACGCGGCCGACGCGTCCGAATCCCGGTTGGTGGCCCGCGAAGCCGCCACCGGGAAGACGCAGTGGAGCACGCCCTTCCCGGACGGTTCCACGTGTACGCCGCTGGTCGCGGGCAAGCGCGTCTACGCGGTGTGCGCCTCCCGGTCCGAGGTCGACGCGCTCGAGGTGAGCCAGAAGTCCTTCCACACGGTCGACGTCGCGACCGGGCGGCTCGGGAAGGCCATGCGGGTCACGGGCGACGTGCTGCCGCTGGGCGGCGCGGCCGACGGCTCACTCGTCCTGCTGGAGGAGCACCGCACGGGCGTGGCAACCGACGGGTTCTCCAAGGTGATGCGCCTCGATCCGCGGACCGGCCAGGTCACGTCGGCGGTGCTGCCGAGCCGGTACTCCGGCGCGGTTCCGGGGCTGGCCGGAAACAAGGTCTACTTCTCCGGGACCGCGGGTCTGATCACCGCGGTGGACCCGGCGACCGGCAAGGAGGCCTGGACCCGCCAGACGAGCGTGGAGGCCGCGTCCGGTCCGACGGCCTCGGGCGGCGTCCTGTACTTCAGCTCGGCCAGCGGGCGCGTGACCGCCCTCGATCCCGACGACGGCCGCGTCCTGTGGACGTCGGATCCGCAGGGGGCGGGCGGCGGCATGGCCGACTCCATGACCAGCGGGCGCGTGGTGTTCTCCGGGCGGGCACTGATCGGGACGGCGAGCGGCAACACGGTGTTCGGCTTCGACGTGCGGAAGCCGCCGAGGGCGGGGTGACGCCCCGGCGGCCCCACAACCGAACGGCCGAACGGCCGAGCGCCCGGTGTCAGCAGCGCGGCGCCACGTAGCCGCTGCTTCCGGTCCGGACATAGGTGTCGCTGACGTAGCGGCCGCTGCCCACGCGGTCCCAGATGTTGGAGGTCCCCAGCGGGCCCGTGATGTTCTGGCCCGGGGTCTGGCAGTAGATGGTGACCCTGGTTCCGGCGGACAGGCGCCCCACGATGGCGTACGAGGTGCTGGGACCGGAGCGCACGTTCACGTCGGCGACCACGGTGTAGGTGGCCGCTGCCGTCGCGGTGGCGGACAGCTCCTCGGTGCCCGACTCCCCCGCAGTGCCTGCCTCACTCTCGGTGGCTCTCCCAGCGAGCTTCTCACTCATTCTGTTCTCCCCCGTTTGCGGACGATACGCGGAGACGTACCGTCACTTGGCATGCTCTGCACACATAAGACGCCCCTCGCAGCGGCACAGTTGCGCTGCGAGGGGCGTTTTTTTACCTACGCCTTACCAGGGGCGTACGGGGCGTCAGCCCAGCATCGAGACGTCCCGCACCGCGCCCTTGTCCGCACTCGTCGCCATCGCCGCGTACGCCTTCAGGGCCGCCGAGACCTTTCGGTCGCGGTTCTTCGGGGCGTACGCCCCGTTCAGGGCCGTACGGCGGGTGGCCAGCTCCTCTTCGGAGACCAACAGCTCGATCGAGCGGTTCGGGATGTCGATGCGGATGCGGTCGCCGTCCTGGACGAGGGCGATCGTGCCGCCGGACGCCGCCTCGGGCGAGGCGTGGCCGATCGACAGGCCCGAGGTGCCGCCGGAGAAACGGCCGTCGGTGACGAGGGCGCAGGCCTTGCCGAGGCCGCGGCCCTTCAGGAAGGACGTCGGGTAGAGCATCTCCTGCATGCCGGGGCCGCCCTTGGGGCCCTCGTAGCGGATGACCACCACGTCGCCCTCCTTGACCTGCTTGGCCAGGATCTTCTCGACGGCCTCCTCCTGCGACTCGCAGACCACCGCCGGACCCTCGAAGGTCCAGATCGACGCGTCGACGCCGGCCGTCTTCACGACGCAGCCGTCCACGGCGAGATTGCCCTTGAGCACGGCGAGGCCGCCGTCCTTCGAGTACGCGTGGGCGACATCGCGGATGCAGCCGTTCGCCGCGTCCGTGTCGAGCTCCTCCCAGCGCTCGGACTGGGAGAAGGCCTCGGCGGAACGCCTGCAGCCGGGGGCCGCGTGCCACAGCTCCACGGCCTCCTCCGCCGTCGAGCCGCTGCGGATGTCCCACGCGTCCAGCCACTCCTTGATCGAGGGGCTGTGGACGGTGTGGACGTCCTCGTTCAGCAGGCCGCCGCGGTAAAGCTCGCCGAGGATCGCGGGGATGCCGCCTGCGCGGTGCACGTCCTCCATGTAGTACGTCCGCGTCGCCGCGACGTTGGGCGCGACCTTCGCCAGGCAGGGGACGCGGCGCGAGACGGCGTCGATGTCGGTGAGGTCGTAGTCGACCTCGGCCTCCTTGGCGGCGGCCAGCAGGTGCAGGATCGTGTTGGTGGAGCCGCCCATGGCGATGTCGAGGGCCATGGCGTTCTCGAAGGCGGCGTGCGTGGCGATGGCACGCGGGAGGACGGAGGCGTCGTCCTCGTCGTAGTAGCGCTTGGCCAGCTCGACGACGGTGGCGCCGGCACGCTCGTACAGGTCCTTGCGGGCCGTGTGCGTGGCCAGCACCGAGCCGTTGCCGGGGAGGGACAGGCCGATGGCCTCGGTCAGGCAGTTCATCGAGTTGGCGGTGAACATGCCGGAGCAGGAACCGCAGGTCGGACAGGCGTTCTCCTCGATACGGAGGATGTCCTCGTCCGAGACCTTGTCGTTGACGGCGTCGGAGATCGCGTCGACCAGGTCGAGCGTACGGACCGTGCCGTCGACCAGCGTCGCGCGGCCGGACTCCATGGGGCCGCCGGAGACGAAGACCGTCGGGATGTTCAGGCGCAGGGCCGCCATGAGCATGCCGGGGGTGATCTTGTCGCAGTTGGAGATGCAGATCAGGGCGTCGGCGCAGTGGGCTTCCACCATGTACTCGACGCTGTCCGCGATCAGGTCGCGGGAGGGCAGGGAGTACAGCATGCCGCCGTGACCCATCGCGATGCCGTCGTCGACCGCGATCGTGTTGAACTCGCGCGGGATGCCCCCGGCCGCCGTGATCGCCTCGCTCACGATCCGGCCGACCGGCTGGAGGTGGGTGTGGCCGGGCACGAACTCCGTGAAGGAGTTGGCGACCGCGATGATCGGCTTCCGGCCGATGTCCGCGCCCGGTACACCGGAGGCGCGCATAAGGGCGCGGGCGCCCGCCATGTTGCGGCCGTGGGTGACAGTGCGGGACCTCAGCTCGGGCATCGTCGCTCGCTCCTTCAGTGACCTTCGAAGACTTTTCAGAGGCCTGCAGAGACCTTCAGAGAGTCCTGCAGAGAGTTCTGACAGGTGTCGAGCCTACGCCGGTGCTCCAGGATCCGGACAGCTCGTCCGGGATACGGGATGCACGTCTCGATCGGCGGCCGCGCCGAGGAGTCTTCGGCGACCGGGCCGAGGAGCCTGCGGCGGCCGTGCTGAGGGGGCTCGTTCACGACCCCGTCAGATGTCCCTGTACCACCGGTGCGACCCGCGTGATGATCTCCTCCGGGTCAGCCGACGCCAGCGGCTCCACCTTGATCACATACCGCAGCAGCGCGATCCCGACGAGCTGGGCGGCCGCGAGCTCGGCGCGCAGCTCCGCGTCCGGGAGGTCGAGCTGCTTGGCGACGCGGCGCAGCACCTGGCTGGAGACGAGGCGGCGGAAGACGGCTGCCGCGGCCTCGTTGTTCATGGCGGAGCGAACGATCGCGAGCAGTGGCGTACGCGTCGCCGGGTTCTCCCATACCCCGAAGAAGAAGCGGGCCAGCCGCTCACCGACGCCGTCGAGGGGGCCCTCGGCGATCGAGCCGGGGGCGTTCAGGACGGGTCCGAAGGCGACCTCGACGGCCGCCTCGAAGACCTGCTCCTTGGTGCCGAAGTAATGGTGCACGAGCGCCGAGTCCACACCCGCGGCCTTGGCGATGCCGCGTACGGACGTCTTCTCGTAGCCCCGCTCGGAGAACTCCTCGCGGGCCGCCGTCAGGATGCGGTCCCGGGCGGCGGGGGTGTCCGCGGAGTCCGTACGGGAGGGGCGTCCCCGGCGGCGCGGGGCGGCGCTGGTCATGAGCCGGCGACCCTGAGCGCCGAGGCGAGGTGGAGCCGGGTGAAGGCCAGGGCCTCCGCCAGGTCGGCCTCGCGTTCGGCGCTCGACATGGCCCGGCGGGTGTTGACCTCGATGACGACATGGCCGTCGAAGCCGCTCAGGGCGAGCCGCTCCAGGAGCTCGGCGCACGGCTGATTGCCGCGTCCCGGCACGAGGTGCTCGTCCTTCGCCGAGCCCCGGCCGTCGGCCAGGTGGACATGGCCGAGGCGGTCACCCATGCGGTCGACCATCTCCATGGCGTCGCTGCGGGCCGTGGAGGCGTGGCTCAGGTCGATCGTGAAGTGCCGGTAGTCGTCCTTCGTCACGTCCCAGTCGGGGGCGTACGCGAGCATCTCGCGGTCGCGGTAGCGCCAGGGGTACATGTTTTCGACGGCGAATCGTACGTCCGTCTCGTTGGCCATCCGCCAGATTCCGGTGACGAAATCGCGGGCGTACTGGCGCTGCCAGCGGAACGGCGGATGGACGACGACCGTGGAGGCGCCGAGCTTCTCGGCGGCGGCCCGGGCGCGCTGGAGCTTGACCCACGGGTCGGTGGACCAGACGCGCTGGGTGATCAGCAGACAGGGGGCGTGGACGGCCAGGACCGGGATCCGGTGGTAGTCGCTGAGCCTGCGCAGCGCCTCGATGTCCTGGCTGACCGGGTCGGTCCACACCATGACCTCGACCCCGTCGTACCCGAGGCGCGCGGCGATCTCGAAGGCCGTCGCCGTCGACTCCGGATAGACAGAGGCCGTCGACAGCGCGACCTTCGCATCCGGGATGCGGACCACTGGTTCTGCCACGAAGGACAGAGTACGGGTTGCCTCCGGCGGTTGGGCGGGGGCGGTTCGCGTTGGCCGAAGGGTGCCGTTTCTTGTCGTCGGGGTGCGCCTATTCACCGTTCGGGGATTTCGCCGTGCGCGCGTGCGGGTTGTGTCTGGCTGGTCGCGCAGTTCCCCGCGCCCCTATGGGGCGCTCCCCTCGGGGCGCCCCACTCGCGGCGCTTCAGCTCACCCGTTGTTCCTCGGAGCCCATGTGGTCCAGGCGTCGTAGGATCACGCCCTCTCTCAGGGCCCAGGGGCAGATTTCCAGTGTTTCCACGCCGAAGAGGTCCATCGCGGCCTCCGCCACCAGGGCGCCCGCCACGAGTTGGCCTGCTCGGCCCTCGGAGACGCCGGGGAGCTCGGCGCGCTGCTCGGCGGTCATCGTGGCGAGCTGGGGGACCCAGTCCTCCAGGGACCTGCGCTTGAGTTCGCGCTGGACGTAGAGGCCCTCGGCCGAACGTGCCGCGCCCGCGATGCGGGCGAGTTGCCGGAACGTCTTGGAGGTGGCGACCACGTGGTCGGGCGCCCCGAAGCGGCTGAATTCCCCGACCGTACGGGCGATCTGGGCGCGTACATGCCGACGCAGCGCCTTGACGTCCGCCGGGTCCGGCGGATCGCCCGGCAGCCAGGAGGCCGTCAGCCGTCCCGCGCCGAGCGGCAGCGACACCGCCGCGTCCGGTTCCTCGTCGATGCCGTACGCGATCTCCAGGGAGCCGCCGCCGATGTCGATGACCAGCAGCTTCCCGGCCGACCAGCCGAACCAGCGGCGGGCGGCGAGGAACGTGAGCCGCGCCTCCTCCTCGCCGGTGAGGACCTGCAGCTCGACGCCGGTCGCGGCACGCACCCGGTCCAGTACGTCGTCGGCGTTGCTCGCCTCACGCACGGCGGAGGTCGCGAACGTCAGCACGTCCTCGACGCCCTTGTCCTCGGCCGCCTCGAGCGCCTTCTGGACGACGGAGATCAGTTTGTCGACGCCCTCCGGGCCGATCGACCCGCTCTCGTCGAGAAGTTGGGCGAGCCGCAGCTCCGCCTTGTGCGAATGCGCGGGCAGCGGGCGCGCGCCGGGGTGTGCATCCACCACCAGCAGATGCACCGTGTTCGAACCCACGTCGAGGACACCGAGTCTCATGTACCGAACGCTACTGCGAGCAGGCCCCCCGCTGGTCCCCGGAGCGAACCCTGGCGACTTACCCTGGAGCCGTGCCAAAGACGAAAAAGGCGAAGACCGACAAATCGGCAAGCTCAGCCACATCAGCCAAGGGTTCTTCGCAGGCGAAGGCGGCCGGCAAGACCAAGAAGTCCCCGAAGAACTCCCCGAAGGACTCTCCCCAGAAGTCCCCGAAGAACTTTCCGAAGACGGCCGCTGTCCCGGCGTCCGAGCCGGACGAGAAGGGGCTCGACTTCGCGCGCGCGTGGGTGGAGTTCCCGGATCCGGCCGACGACGAGCAGGTCTTCCGCTGCGATCTGACATGGCTGACCTCTCGCTGGAACTGCATCTTCGGAAGCGGCTGCCAGGGCATCCAGGCGGGTCGCGCGGACGACGGGTGCTGCACGCTCGGCGCCCACTTCTCGGACGAGGACGACGAGAAGCGCGTCGCCGAGCACGTGGCGAGACTCACGCCGGAGATCTGGCAGAACCACGACGTCGGGACGGAGACCGGCTGGGTCTCGACGGACGAGGAGGGCTCCCGGCAGACCCGCCCGTACCAGGGCTCGTGCATCTTCCAGAACCGTCCCGGTTTCGAGGCCGGCGCGGGCTGCTCGCTGCACATCCTGGCCCTGAGGGAGGGCCGCGAGCCCCTGGAGACCAAGCCGGACGTCTGCTGGCAGCTGCCCGTGCGACGGACGTACGACTGGATCGACCGGCCCGACGACACCCGCGTGCTGCAGGTCTCGATCGGCGAGTACGACCGCCGCGGCTGGGGTCCGGGCGGGCACGACCTGCACTGGTGGTGCACGTCGGCGACCTCCGCGCATGGGGCGGGCGAACCGGTGTACGTCTCGTACCGGCCCGAGCTCATCGAGATGATGGGCAAGGCGGCGTACGACCGGCTGGTGGAGCTGTGCGAGGAGCGACTGGCGTCCCAGCTGCCGCTGGTGGCACCGCATCCGGCGGATCCGGTCGGCTGACGGGGGCCGGTCGACTGACCGGGGACGGTCGACTGACGCGAGTCGACCCGACGGGTGCTGACCCGCCGCTATGGGGCCTGCGGCGTCCACCAGGGCTAGCTTTCCGGTACCCCAGGGCTCGGGGTGCCGTCGGTGCTCGGTGGCGGGGGCGAGCCCCCGGGTTCCGTGGGGGTCGGGTCCGGCTCGGACGGAGTGGGGCCGCTGGGGG
>NZ_JAAKZY010000251.1 GCF_011045015.1 Streptomyces scabichelini
CCCCGTAACCGAGCGGAGTGCTCCCGTGGGAGCGCTTCCATGGGCGGCGTGTTCATGTCACGATGCCCCGGGGGCTCCTTCGAACGACGTCCTGCCAGAGCCGCGACCACGAAGGGACAACGACGTGTTCACGTCTGCCCGCAACACCCGGAGGAGACCGCTGCGTTCGGTACTTGTCGCGCTCCTCGGCGCGCTGGTGCCGTTACTCGCGGCCACGTTCCTCACCGCGCCCGCCGCCTCCGCCCGTACGGAGGCCCCCGCCGCCGCCCTCACCGAGATCACGAACTTCGGCAGCAACCCCAGCAACCTCCAGATGTACCTGTACGTGCCGGACAGCGTCACCCCGAACCCGGCGGTCTTGGTCGGCGTGCACTGGTGCACAGGCTCCGGTCCCGACTTCTACAACGGCACCGAGTACCGCTCGCTGGCCGACCGCTACGGGTTCATCGTCGTCTACCCGTCCGTCACCCGGAGCAGCAAGTGCTTCGACGTCTCCTCGCCCCAGGCGCTGCGCCGCGGCGGCGGCAGCGACCCGGTGGGCATCAAGTCCATGGTCGACTGGGTCACCCGTACCTATGACGCGGACACCAGCAGGATCTACGCCACCGGCGTCTCCTCCGGAGCGATGATGACCAACGTCCTGCTGGGCGACTACCCCGATGTGTTCGCGGCGGGCGCCGCGTTCTCGGGGGTGCCGTTCGGCTGTTTCGCCACCACCGACGGGTCGGAGTGGAACAGCGACTGCTCGAACGGCGACATCACGCGCACGCCGCAGGAGTGGGGCGACATCGCCCGCGCCGCCCACCCCGGCTACACCGGGCCCCGGCCGCGTATGCAGATCTGGCACGGCACCGAGGACGACGTCCTGCGCTACCCCAACTTCGGGGAACAGATCAAGCAGTGGACGAATGTACAGGGTGTCGGCCAGACGCCCGCCCGCACCGACTCGCCCCAGGCCGGCTGGACCCGCACCCGCTACGGCTCCACCGGTGACCAGGCGCCCGTCGAGGCCATCAGCCTCCAGGGCGTCGGGCACAACCTGATCGCCTCAGGCATGGCGGCCCGCGTGCTCACGTTCTTCGGCCTGGACAGCACGGGCCCGGCGCCTCAACCACAGCCGGGGGCCTGCCGGGTGGCCGTCACCACCAACGCCTGGAGCACCGGTCTGACCGCCTCCGTGACGATCACCAACACCGGCACGACGGCCGTCAACGGCTGGCAGTTGGGCTTCACCCTGCCCTCCGGACAGAGCATCACCAACGGCTGGGGCGCCACGTACAGCCCCGCGAGCGGAGCCGTGACCGCCACCAACGCCGCCTACAACGGCACGATCGCCCCGGGCGCGAGCGTCACCATCGGCTATCAGGCCGGCCACAACGGCACCACGGCCGCTCCCGGTGCCTTCACGCTCAACGGCAAGGCGTGCCAGTGAAGTCGTCGGGAAGGGCGCCGTTCGCCCAGTTGGCCGGCGCGGTCGCTCTCGTACTCGGTCTCGTACTCGGTCTCGTGCTCACCGTCGTCGCGACGTCGTCCCCGGTGGGGGCCGAGGACACGAGCGGAGGGGCCGGCCGGCACTGGGTGAACACCTGGACCGCCATGCCGCAGCTCACCGAGCCGCACAACATGCCGCCCCCGCCGTTCACCGGGGAGGACGCCGTCCTGGTCGACACCACGCTGCGGCAGACCGTTCATGTGTCCACCGGCGGCGGCTCCGTCCGGCTGCGGTTCTCCAACGCCTTCGGTGAGACCCGGCTCCCTCTCACGGCGGTGACCGTGGCGCTTCCGCTGGACGGGCGGGCCGGGGTCGACGCCATCGAGCCCGGCACCCTGCGCCAGGTGACGTTCGGCGGGCGCGCGTCCGCGACCGTCCCCGTCGGGGCCCAACTGGTCTCCGATCCGCTGGACTTCGGCCTCCGTCCCGCGTCCAACCTGACCGTGACGACTTACCTCGCCGAAGGACAGGCGTCGCTCGCGCTCACCTCGCACCCGGGCTCCCGCACCACCTCGTACCTCCAGAAAGGCGACCACACGCGGGAGACGAACCTGCCCGGGGCGACGCCCGTCGACCACTGGTATCTGCTGAGCGACGTCGAGGTCCTCTCCGCCGAAGGCACCGCGGCGGCGGCCGTCGTGGGTGACTCGCTCACCGACGGCCGCGGTTCCACCACCAACGGCAACAACCGCTGGCCGGACCAGTTCCTCGACCGGCTCAGGGACCGGCCCGCCACCGCCGACGTCGCCGTGCTGAACCAGGCCGCCGGCGGCAACCGCGTACTCGACGACGGTCTCGGCCCCAACCTCCTCGCCCGCCTCGACCGGGACGTGCTGGCCCGCAGCGGTGTCGACTGGCTGATCGTCTTCGAGGGCGTCAACGACATCGGTACGGCCGAGGCCACCCCGGCGGCCCAGCAACGCGTCGCCGCCGAGCTGATCGCCGCGTACGAGCAGATCGTCGTGCGCGCACACGCCCAGGGCATCCGCGTGTACGGCGCGACGCTGACGCCCTTCGGTGGCAACGTCCCCTACGACGACCCCGCCGGGCACCGGGAGGCGGCGCGGCAGGAGGTCAACACCTGGATCCGCACGGGCGGCCGGTTCGACGCGGTCATCGACTTCGACCGCGCGGTCCGCGACCCGGCCGACCCGGCGCGCCTGCGCACCGAACTCCACGACGGCGACGGGCTCCACCTCAACCCGGACGGCTACCGCACCCTGGCCGCGGCCGTGCCGACCCGGCTCTTCCGTTAGCGATTCCGTCAGCGGTTCCGGTAGCGATTCCGCAGCGATTCCGTCAGCGAGAGGGCCCACCCCGGGCCGGGCTCAGGATCGGCCCGGGGCGGGAGTTCAGGAGAGGGCTGTGCGCAGGGCCCGGTGGAGCGTCGTCGGGTTGGTCCAGTGGCGGGTGCGGGTCGGGACGACGCGCCAGTGGAGGCCGGGGGCCCGCGTGCGGTGCGGGGGTGGGACCGCCAAGTGGCAGCCGGAGCCCAGGATCTGGGCCGGCGGGACGTTCCAGTCGGTCGCGGAGCCCGGAGGGATCAGCCAGTAGAGCGTGGTGCCGTAGGAGTCCTCGATGACGGCTCCCGTGGCGTTGCCCAGCTCTTCCAGGGTGCGTACGCCCAGGGCCAGCGGGACTCGCACCGCGTCCCACCACTCGCCCGCGGGCAGGGTGCGTACGCCTGGGCCGACGGGTTGGAGCCACCTCGGGGCGTTGCTGACGGACACGGCTGTCACCACCTCTCCGCCGGCCGGGTGGCACGACCCTAGAGCGGGGGCACGCCTGCGACTTGCCAGTACGCGTAGGGAACTTGTGGGCATGCGCAGTGCGGCTCGGGCGGTCTCGTTCAGGAACACTACCGCCGCGTAACGTCACTCCCCGTATCGGCGTTCGATCAGCTCCACCGATGCGAGTGGTCGAGCGGGTTCGAGTGGTTCGAGTGGTTCGAGTGGTTCGAGTGGTTCGAGTCTCGGGAGGCTTCCATGACAGTGCAGGACTCAGCTCAGGGCTCCATCGTCATCGATCCGTCCGGTCGTGACATTCACGGCGAGGCGGCGCGGATACGGGAGCGCGGGCCGGTGACACGCGTCGAACTCCCCGGCGGTGTGGAGGCATGGGCGGTCAGCAGTACGGAACTGCTGAAGCGCCTGCTCACCGACCCCCGCGTGTCCAAGGACCCGCGGCAGCACTGGCCCGTCTGGATCAACGGGGAGATCTCCCCGGAGTGGCCGCTGTTCACCTGGGTCGCGGTGCAGAACATGTTCACGGCGTACGGCGGTGAGCACAAACGGCTGCGCACCCTCGTCTCCAAGGCGTTCACCGCACGCCGCACCGCCGCGCTGCGGCCGCGTATCGAGGAGATCACCGAATCGCTGCTCGACCGGATCGACGAGGCGGGTCGGAAGGGCGAACTGGTCGATCTGCGTGAGGAGTTCTGCTATCCGCTGCCGATCCAGGTGATCAGCGAGCTGTTCGGGCTGCCCGAGGAGAAGGGCGCGGAGATGCGGGCCGTCGTGGACGGCCTCTTCCACACCGCCGCGACTCCCGAGGAAGTCACCGACACCTACACCCGGTTGTACGCCGTGCTCGGCGAACTCGTCGCCGGGAAGCGGGAGTCACCGGGCGACGACCTGACCTCCGGCCTCATCGCGGCACGCGACGACGAGGGCGACACGCGGCTGAGCGAGCAGGAACTGCTCGACACCCTGGTGCTGATGATCAGCGCAGGGCACGAGACCACGGTCAACCTCATCGACAACGCCATTCACGGCCTGCTCACCCACCCCGAACAGCTCGCGCACGTCCGCGCGGGCCGCGCCTCGTGGGACGACGTCATCGAGGAGACGTTACGGGTCCGGGCACCGGTGGCCAGCCTGCCGTTGCGGTACGCCGTGGAGGAGCTGGCCCTCGGTGAACTCGGCGGCCCGGACGGCATGGTGATCGGCAAGGGCGAGGCGATCCTCGCCGCGTATGCCGCCGCCGGGCGCAATCCCGAGCAGTACGGGGCGGACGCCGACCGCTTCGACGTCACCCGGCTCAACAAGGAGCACCTCGCCTTCGGCCACGGCGTGCACTTCTGCCTGGGCGCGCCGCTGGGCCGCATGGAGGCCCGCATCGCGCTCCCGGCGCTCTTCGAACGCTTCCCCGGCGTTCAACTCGCCGTACCGGACGAGGAGTTGATGCCGGTGGAGTCCTTCATCTCCAACGGGCACCGCCGCCTTCCCGCACGCCTCAACGCTGTACGCCCAGACGCCGTACGCCCCGACGCGGGAGCCTGATCACTCCCCGCGCCACCAGGCCTTCAGCCGTGCCCAGCCACCCGTCGGGCGGGTGGGCACGGGCTCCGCAGGGGCCACCGGGTCACTCGTGTACACCGGGGGCGGCACGTACGAAGCTGCCGCGGCGTACGAAGCTGCCGTGCCCCCGGTACGGGAGCTGACCGCAGCCGGCGGAAACCGCACCGGCAGCGAGGCCAGCGCCCGGTGGAACGGGCCGGGTCGCCACTCGAGTTGGTCGACCGGCACCGCCAGTTCCACGTCCGGCAGCCGGTCGAGCAGCTTCTCGACGGCCACCGCCGCGATCAGCCGGGCCGGGCTCTGGGCGGGGCAGTTGTGGGGACCCGCGCTCCACGCCAAGTGGGCGCGGTTTCCCGCGCGTTGGTCGGCCGTCAGGGCCGGATCCGTATTCGCGGCGGCGAGACTGACGACGAGCGGGTCGCCCGCCCGCAGCAGCCTGCCCTCGTACACCACGTCCCGGATCGGGTAGTGCACGGCGTAGTTGGCCATCGGCGGGTCGGTCCACAGGACCTCGTCGAGGGCGTCCTCCACGGGCAGGCTGCCGCCGCCGAGGCTGCCCGCGAACCGGTCGTCGGACAGCAGCAGCCGCAGGCTGTTCGCGATCAGGTTCTGCTGGGGTTCGGTGCCTGCGCCCATGAGGACGACGAGTTCATGGACCATCTCCTCGTCGTTGAGGCCCGCGGGGTGGGCCATCAGCCACGACGTCACGTCCGGGCCCGGCGTCGCGCGCTTGAGCGCGATCAGGTCGAGCAGGGCCATGGTGAGCTGCTCGTTCGCCTTCTCCGCGTCCACGCCGTCGAAGATCGCTGACATGCCCGCCACCATGCGTTCACTGAGGTCGGGCGGGCAGCCGAACAGGCGGTTGATCACCAGCAGCGGCATGACCTGGGCGTACTCGCCGTGGAGGTCCGCCTCGCCGCGCGGCGCGATCCGGTCGATGAGCGTGTCGGCGCTGCGCTCGACGTATCCGCGCAGCGTGTTCGGCTCGATGCGCGCCAGGCTGTCGGTGATGGCCCCGCGCAGCCGCCGGTGTTCCTCACCGTCGCTGAACAGCGCGTTCGGCCGGTACGCCATCATCGGCACGACCGGGCTGTCCATGGGGACGGTGCCGTCGGCCAGGTCGCGCCAGCGGCGGGCGTCCTTGGAGAAGGTCTCCGGGCTGCGCAGGACGTGCAGGGCGGCTTCGTAGCTCGTGACGAGGGTGGCCTGGACGCCGGGGGCCAGCTCGACCGGGGCGGTGGGTCCCTGCGTACGCAGCTTGCGGTAGACGGCGGCCGGGTCGGCGGCGAAGCCGGGGCCGTACATCGGCTCGTGGAAGGGGCAGCCCTTGGGCGGGACGGGGGCGTCGGACGTCACGCGTGCTCCAGTTCGCTGTCACTGGTGTCGGTGGTGCGGGTCAGGAGGTACTCGACGAGGGCGATGAGCGCCCGCGTGGAGGAGACACGGTCGCGGGCGTCGCAGCGCACGAGGGGGGTCTCGGGGAGCAGGTCGAGCGCCTCGCGGACCTCGGCCAGATCGTGCCCGGGGGCGTCGTCGAACTCGTTCAGGGCGACCGCGTACGGCAGGCCCAGCTCTTCCAGTACGCCCATGACGTCGAAGGACTGGCCGAGGCGCCGGGTGTCGGCGAGGACGAGCGCGCCGAGCGCGCCGCGGGTCATGTCCTGCCACAGTTCGGTGAAGCGCTGCTGGCCGGGGGTGCCGAAGAGGTAGAGCACCAGGCTGTCGTTGAGGGTGAGCCGGCCGAAGTCGAGGGCGACCGTGGTGGTCGTCTTGTCCTTGGTGCCCGCCAGGTCGTCGACGAGCGCGCCGGCCTGCGTCATCACCTCCTCCGTGCGCAGCGGCCGGATCTCGGACAGCGCGCCGACGAAGGTGGTCTTGCCGACCGCGAAGTGGCCGACGACCAGGAGCTTGGCGGCTGTCTGCACGCTGCGCGGGAGATAGACGTTCTCGGACACGGCGCATACGTCGCCGGAGGCTGCGCCTTCGGAGGCGAAGTCTTCAGAGGCGGGCGCGGAGCCCATCAAGAACCTCCTGGAGGATGCGGGCCTCGGTCGGCCGGGCGGACGGGATGGGGGCGCGGGTGACGATGTGGCCGCTGTCCATGAGGTCGGCGATCAGCACCTTGGTGACGCTGACCGGCAGCTGCAGATGACCGGCCACCTCGGCGACCGACAGCGCGCCGGGCCTGCACAGCTCCATCAGCGCCCGCTTCTCCGGGCTCAGTCCGGTCAGCGGCAGATCGTCGGCGGCGATCAGCAGGGTGACCAGGTCCAGGGTGTTGCGGGTGGGCTGGGAGCGGCCGTCCGTGACGACGTACGGCCGTACCAGCCGGTCTCCGGGGCGCCTGGCCGCTGTCATGCCGGGCTGCCGGTGTCCCACCGGGCCGGGCTGACCAGCACCTGGCCGAGCCGGTCCACCAGTTTGTGCATGCGGTACGAGACGGCCTCCATGTCCACGTGCTCGGTGGTGGACACCGCGAGATAGGCGCCTTCTCCGGCGGCGACGAGGAAGACGTAACCGTGCGCGAACTCGATCAGGGTCTGCCGCCACGGGGTGTCGGGACTGCCGCAGAACTCGGCCGTGCTGCGGCTGATCGACTGGACACCGGAGAGTCCCGCGGCGAGCCGCTCGGCGTCGTCCCTGCCGATGTCCGCGGAGTGGGCCCGCAGCATGCCGTCGGCCGAGAGCAGGATCGCGTGCCGCGCCTCAGGGACCTTCAGAACCTCATCGAGCATCCAGCCCAACTCGTTGTTCGTGGGCTCGATCATCCGTGGGTGTTCCCTTCGTCTTCGTGGGGGGTGGCGGGAAGGTCCTGTACGTCGACCGGGTCGGCGGCGTCGGCTGCGTCGGGTGCGTCCTCCTGGGCCGCGCGGCCGTGCCGGGTGCCGCGCGCGAACGCACCGATGCGGCGGGCGGTCTCCTCGGCCGAGCGGGCGGCGGAGTCCTCGAGGGGTGCGGGCGCGGGCTGTTCGGCGGCGGGCCGCTGCTGCGCCTGCGGGGCGCGGCGGCGGCGCTTGGGGAGTCCGCCGGCGGTGGTCCCCTCAGCCGTGATCGTCTCGGCAGGGCGGGGCCGACGCGGCGCGGGCTCAGGTGCGGGTCGGGCCGCTTCGTGCGCGGGCACGGGTTCGCGTTTTTCCGATACGGCAGGTTTCTCCGATACCGCAGGTTTTTCCGATACGGCGGGTTCGGGCGTGCGGCGGGCCGGCGGAACGGTCACGGGTGGCAGCTCCTGCGCGGTGTCCCGGTGCGTGAGCAGGGCGGACGGCAGGAACACCACGGTGCGGACACCGCCGTACGGGGAGCGCGTGTCCGCGGAGACGCTGAACCCGTAGCGCGCGGCGAGCACGCCGATGACGGCGAAGCCGAACTGGGGCGGGTCGTCGAGCCGGGTGACGTCCACCGTGTGGCGGCCGGAGAGCAGTGCGGCGGCGCGTTCCGTCGCCGTGCCGTCCATGCCGACGCCCGCGTCGTCGACCACCACACAGGCGCCGTTGTGCACGGTCTGGACGTTGACCTCGACCTTGGTGTTGGGCTGCGAGTGGCGGGCGGCGTTGTCGAGCAGCTCGGCGATGGCGAGCACGACCGGCTCCACGGCCCGGCTCTCCACGGCGATGTCGGCCTGGCCGTGGATCTGGATGCGCCGGTAGTCGCGGATGCGGGAGGTGGCGCCGCGTACGACGTCGATCAGCGCGGAGGTGGTGCGCTGGCGGCCCGGCCAGGATCCGCACAGTACGGCGATGGCCTGGGCGCGGCGGCCGAACTGGGCGTTGGCGTGGTCGATCTCGAGCAGGTCGCGCAGCACGTCGGGGCGGTCGTGCCGGTCCTGCATCTCGGAGATGGCGACCTGCTGCTCGTTGGCCAGGGCCTGGATGGAGCGCATCGACGACTGGAGGGCGGCCTTCGCTGACTGGTCGGCGCGGGCCTGCGCGTGCTCCACCGCCGTGGAGAACCGCTCCAGCACATGGTCGAGGGCCTTCGCGAAGCCGGTGCCGGACAGCCGGGCGTCGAGCAGTCCGAGGCCGGGAACGGACTGCCGGGAACCGTGGTCTTCAAGTGCCGGGAGGCGTACGGCCACGAGGTGCCGTACCTCCTCTTCCCGGGACCGCAGGTCCTCCGACAGCTCGGCGTTGCGCCGGCGCAGCCGCGCGGTGATCCCGCGCTGGCGCACCAGCAGCACGGTGACGGCGAGCAGGCCGACGGCCACGCATCCGAACACCGCCTCCGGTACCAGTTCTTTCATGGATCCTCAGAAGTCCTCAAAGGCGGGCGTGAGTTGGCGGAGCGCCAGACGGTAGCTCAGCGGGGGCGCGCACACTTTTCCGGACGCGCAGGGAAGTTGCCCACAGGCGCACCACTTGCCACAGAGTGCACATGCGCCCGATGTTCGGCCCATCGACCACGGAAGCGGAGCGCATGCACTAGATTTACTGCCTGTAACTGCCGTTGCCGACAGCCCAGTTGAAGCCGGGAGAAGACTGTCTGCGGCGACGGCCGGGACACTCTGTGGCGGAGGAAGAGCATTGCCCGCGGGAAGCTACATCGTGGAGTCACAGACAACTGGCGAGGTGGATCCGCGTGAGCGGACCGACTTCTGGAGCGAGCACATCCAGGCGCTCCAGACGTCGATGGACTTCAGATACGCCAACCCCGACCCCGAGACCTTCCGCGGCTGGTCGACCCGGCAGCGCACCGACGCCTATCAGCTCGTCCACTGGCAGTGCGACCAGATCGCGTACAAACGTACGCCGCGCCTGGTGCGCCAGGAGCCCGACCCGGACTACCGGTTCATCCTGCCGCTCTCCGGGGAGGCGGTACTGCGCCAGGGCGACCAGGAGGCGCGGCTGACCCCGGGCACGGGCAGCCTGCTGACACTGGGCGAGCCCTTCGAGTTGCTGCACGACGCCTCGCTGCGGGGAATGATCTTCTCCATACCCGCCCGGGAGATCGACGGCCCGCTGAACCGCAAGTCGCCGCTGGCCACCGGCCTCGATCTGACCACCGGGCTCGGCCGCATCGTCCAGACCATGCTGCGGAGCCTGTCCGACGAGCGCGACCATCTCACGGCCACCGAGTTCAACGCCGTCTCCGACCGCATCGTCGAGCTGCTGTGCATGCTCGCCGCACAGGACGACCGCCCTGACGCCTCGGGCCATCTCACGGAGGTCGAGGCCATGGTCCGCCGCTACGTACGCGAGCACGCCGCCGATCCCGGTCTGACGGGCACCTCCATGGCCCGCGCCCTCGGCTGGTCGTTGCGCCAGATCCAGCTGGCCCTCCAGCGCGTCGGCACGACCCCACGCGAACTGATCCGCGAGGAACGCCTCCGCATGGTCCGCGACCGCCTCCAGTGCCACGAATGCGACCACTTGACGATCACGGACCTGGCGTACTCCTCGGGCTTCTCCTCCGCCAGCAGCCTCAGCACGGCCTTCCGTCAGCGCTTCGGGGTGAGCCCACGGGAGATGCGACACGGCACGCGCTGACGAACCGGGCCGCCCCTCGGGAAGGCCCGCGTCACCCGCTCACCGGATAGTCGACATAGCCCTCGGCCCCGCCGCTGTAGTACGTGGCGGGGTCGCCGTCCGTCAGGTCCCGGTCCAGGGCGAAGCGGGTGACGAGGTCGGGGTTGGCGATGAAGTGGCGGGCGAAGGAGACGGCGTCGGCGGTGCCCGACTCCACGGCGGCGTTCGCGGTGGCGCGGTCGAAGCCGTTGTTGACGATCAGCGGGCCGTCGAAGCGGTGCCGGTAGCGGGCGAACGAGCCGAGGTCCGGCGGGGTGAGGTCGGGGCCGCGCAGGTGGAGGTAGGCGACCGGGTGGTCGTTCAGCGCGGTCACCAGCTCGTCGTAGTCGGCGAGCGTCGACGCGTCGGCGAGGAAACGGTCGCCCGAGTCCCAGTACGGGGACACCCGGACCCCGACGCACCGCCCGTCCCACGGCGCGGCCACCGCGTCGACGATCTCCAGCAGCAGGCGCCGCCGCCCGGCCCGGCCGCCGCCGTACACGTCGGTGCGGCGGTTCAGACGCGGGTTGAGGAACTGCGCGAACAGGTACACGCCGAGCGCGGCGACCTCGACCCCGTCGAACCCGGCGCGCCGCGCGTTCGCCGAGGCGGCACCGAAGTCCGCCACGGTCCGCTCGATGTCAGCGAGGTTCATCTCCCGCGGAGTGACGGTCTCCTTGAACCCACTCCTTGTGAACGCCTTCTCGCGCGGATCGACCGCCGACGGCCCGGCCGGCGGCTCGCCCCCGAGGAGATCGGGATGCGAGACGGCGCCGGCGTGCCAGAGCTGGAGCACGATACGGCCACCGAGGGCGTGCACCACGTCCGTCACCCGCCGCCAGCCGGCGACCTGCTCCTCGCTGTAGATGCCGGGCACATTGACGAAGCCGATCGCCCGCTCGCTCACCCAGGCCCCCTCGGTCACGATCAGTCCGGCCCCGGCCCGCTGGCCGTAGTACACGGCATGCAGATCCGTGGGCACAAGACCGGCGCCGGCCGCGCGAGCCCGGGTCGCCGGGGCCATGACCACGCGGTTGGGCAGCCGGAAGTCCCCCAGGTCCACGCTTCGCAGCAGCGGCTGGTCGAGAGCGGTCGGCAAGGTCAGGGTCGTACGCATCCTGTGTCACCTCGGTGCGGTCGTGTACGTCGTCTTGTACGTCAGAGAGGTGACGAGGCAGGCCGGGGAAAGGTGACCGTATGCACGAGCACGACGGTCTTGCCGAGCTCTTCGAGGCGCACCGCGGGCATCTGCGCGCGGTCGCCGCCCGGATGCTCGGCTCGCTCAGCGACGCGGACGACGCCGTCCAGGAGACCTGGCTGCGGCTCAGCCGTACCGAGGTGGCCGGGGTCGACAACCTGGCCGGCTGGCTGCGTACGGTCGTCTCCCGCATCTGCCTCGACATGCTGCGTTCCCGTACGTCCCGCAGGGAGGAACCCCTCGACCGGCAGCGCGGCGACGGACTCCCCGAGGACTCGGACGCCCCGGAGGACGAGGTGCTGCGGGTCGACTCGGTCGGCCGTGCGCTGCTCGTGGTGCTGGACACGCTGAGCCCCGCCGAGCGGGTCGCGTTCGTGCTGCACGACCTGTTCGCCGTCCCGTTCGCCCAGATCGCACCCGTACTGGACCGCTCCGAGGTCACCACGAAGAAGCTCGCCAGCCGCGCCCGCCACAAGGTCCGGGGCACGCCCGCGGACTCGGCCGCCTCCGCGGCCCGGCACCGGCACCGGCACGTCGTCGAGGCGTTCCTCGCCGCCGCACGCACCGGTGACCTCGACGGGCTCCTCGCCGTGCTCGCCCCCGACGTGGTCCGCCGGGCCGACCCGGCCGTACTCCCGTCGGGCGCGCCGACGGAGATCCGCGGCGCCGACGCCGTGGCACGGAACACCACCGTCTTCGGCCGCCCCTCCCGCTTCGGCACACCGGCCCTCGTGAACGGCACGGTGGGCATCGTCGTGGCCCCGCGGGGGCGCCTGCGGCTTGCCATCAGGTTCACGTTCGGGGAGGACGGGAGGATTACGGCGTACGAGGTGATCGGTGAGCCGGAGCGGTTGCGGGAGCTGTCGCTCGGGGTCCTGAACAACGACCTCCGGCGGTTGGGCGGGGCGCCTACGGGGGTGGTTGGTTAGGTTCGTGGGCGAGTGCGGGTTGTCTGTGGCTGGTCGCGCAGTTCCCCGCGCCCCTTTAGGGCGCCCCCTTCGGGCGCGTCCCCTTCGGGGCACTGATCAAGCTGAGGTTCGTTTGCGGGGCGAGGTCTTTTTCGCCGCGGTCTTCTTCTCGGCCGTCTTCTTGGTCGCCGACTTGGTCGCCGACGTCTTTTTCTCGGCCGCCTTCTTCCCTGCCGTCTTCTTCTCCGCGGACGTCGACTTCTTGCCGGCGGCCTCCTTGGGAGCCGTACGAGACGTCTTGCGGGCGCCCGTCTTACGGGCGGGAAGCCGCTCGACGTCGGCCTCCTTCCCCTCTCCCTCCGCCCCCTCCTCGCCGCGGGCGACGCGGGCCTGGCGGACGCTGTTCTCCAGGGCGGACATGAGGTCGATGACCCTGCCGCCCCGGTCGGCGGCGGGCGGAGCGGCGACCTTCTCGCCGGAGGCCTTGGCGGCGATGAGTTCCTCGACGGCCTCGCGGTAGTCGTCGTGGAGATCGGCGAGGTCGACCTCGCCGAGGGTGTCCATCAGGGCGTCCGCGAGGTCGAGTTCCTTGTCGCGGACGGTGACGTTCGATTCCGGGGCGGCGACCTCCGGGGCGCGGACCTCGTCCGGCCACAGCAGCCCGTGCATGGCGATGACGTCCTCGACGACCCGCAGCATCCCGAGCCGCTCCCGCCCCCGCAGCGCGAACTTGGCGATGGCGACCCGCCCACTCCGCTTCAGCGCCTCGCGCAGCAGGGTGTACGGCTTGGCGGCGGGAACGCCGCTCGCCATCAGGTAGTACGCGGCGTCCATCTGGAGCGGATCGATGCGCTCGGCCGGGATGAACCCGACGATGTCGATCGTCTTCGCGGTCGGCAGGGGCAGCGCGGCCAGATCGTCGTCGGTGATCGGGATGATCGAGCCGTCCGGTTCCTCGTACCCCTTGCCGATCTCGTCGGCCGTGACCTCGCGTTCCTCCAGCTCGCACACCTTGCGGTAGCGGATGCGGCCGCCGTCCTCGGTGTGGATCTGGCGGAAGGACACCGAGTGGTGCTCGGTGGCGTTCACCAGCTTGATCGGGATGCTGACCAGGCCGAAGGAGATGGCGCCGTTCCAGATGGATCTCACGTCCGACACCTTTCAGGTCGTTTCAGGTCGTTTTCTCCCGATACGTGGGATTCTCATCGTATGACGCCGATCACGGAGGTGGAGGGGCGAAAGCTCACGCTGAGCAACCTGGACAAGGTCCTCTATCCGGCGACCGGCTTCACCAAGGGCGAGGTCCTGCACTACTACGCGACGGTGGCGGACCCCCTGCTCGCCCACCTACGCGACCGCCCCCTCTCCTTCCTGCGCTACCCCGACGGCCCGGACGGCCAGGTCTTCTTCGCCAAGAACGTCCCGCCGGGTACGCCCGACTGGGTCAGCACCACCCAGGTCCCGCGGTCCGAGGGTCCGGCCCGCATGGTCCTGATCCAGAACCTCGCCTCCCTCATGTGGGCGGCGAACCTGGTCACGGAGTTCCACACCCCCCAGTGGCGGGCGGACACCCCCCATCTCGCCGACCGCCTGGTCTTCGACCTGGACCCGGGTGCGCCCGCCACGATCGTCGAATGCTGCCGGGTGGCGCTGTGGCTCCGCGACCGGTTGGCCGCGGACGGTCTGCGGGCCTACGCGAAGACGTCGGGCTCCAAGGGGCTGCATCTGCTGGCCGCCCTGGAACCGATCCCCTCCGACGAGGTCACGTCCTACGCCAAGTCCCTGGCGAGGGAGGCCGAGGCGGACCTCGGCGGCCTGGTCACGCATCGCATGACGCGAAGCCTTCGGCCGGCGAAGGTCTTCGTCGACTTCAGCCAGAACGCTGCCCGCAAGACGACGGCGACCCCGTACACGCTTCGGGCTCGCCCCGCCCCCATGGTCTCCGCCCCGGTGACCTGGCCCGAGGTCGCCGGGTGCACCCGGCCTGCCCACCTGACCTTCCATGCCTCGGATATGGCTGCCCGCCTGGGCGAGTACGGGGACTTGCTGTCCCCACTGTTCGACGAGGCGGTGCGCCTGCCCGGCGGTTGAGCGGGTTGGGTTCGTTGTTGGGTGCGGGTGGGTTGGTGGCTGGTCGCGCAGTTCCCCGCGCCCCTTGGGTGGGTGGG
>NZ_JAAKZY010000252.1 GCF_011045015.1 Streptomyces scabichelini
AACTGCCCCCCATCCGCCCCGCATCCCCGACCCGCACCATCCCGAACAACGCACACAACCGCTCCTGCTCAGCCCGAGCCCGCTCCCAGTCCCCCTCCCGGCACAGCCGATACAGCCGCACATAGCCCTCCGGATCCACGTTCGCCAGCCCGGGCACAGCCCCATCCGCCCCCATCGCCAACGCCGTGTCGACGACAAGCTCGGACCCGGTCAGCACACTGAACCCCGACACGGCAGGATCCGTACGCGCGCCGAGAACGACGGCCCGGAACCCGCCCTCATCCCCGCTGGAGTCCTTCAAACCGGCCAACACCCCGTCGGCGGCCAGCTCCAGCACCAGGTCCGCGTTCAGCTTGGTGTGGACGGACATCGGAAGGTCGTACGCGAAGACCGGCACCGGAGAGCGCGCGGCGATCAGGCGGTAGTGGCGGGAGATCTCCGCCGGATGCGTCCGCGTGTAGAAGGGCGCGGTGACGACGACGGCATCGGCGCCCGCGTCCGTCACGTACCGGACGTGATCGAGAACCCGGGGAGTCGTCATGTCGATGGCCCCGGCGAGGACGGGCAGTTGACCGGCCACGTGAGAGACGACCGTCTCGACGACAAGACGCCGATGACGGTCCGTCAAATACGCCGCCTCGGACGAGGAGCCGAGGACGAACAGGCCGTGCACCCCGCCCTCCACCAGATGGTCGACGAGCCTGATGAGCGAGGGCACGTCCACCTCGCGGTCCGGTGTCAGGGGCGTGCAGACGGGCGGAACGACACCGGTCAGCGGGGCGGAAAGGGTCATCAAGGGCTCCCTAAGAATGCTTTCACGACTTCTCGGCGGGGACATCGGCCATGGCGGTGGCCTCGGGAACGGTGGAGATGGCCTGTGCGACCAGCTCACGCGTGGACTGCTCCTCCTCCACAGGATGATGGCAGCGGAAGCGATGCCCGGGACTCGACGCGTCCGCGAAGCCGGGCATGACCTCCGCGCACACGTCACTGGCCTTCCAGCACCTCGTACGGAAGGGGCATCCGCTCGGCGGGCGAGTCGCCGACGGTACGGGCCCGACCAGGGGAATCGGGTCGATCGGGTCGAGGAGGCCGGGGGTCGCGGAGAAGAGCGCGCGGGTGTACGGATGCCGGGCCCGGTCCGTCACCTCGTCGGCCGGGGACTCCTCGACGATCCGGCCGAGGTACATCGTGATGACGCGGTCGCTCATCCGCCGCACGGTCTGGATGTCGTGGGAGACGAACACGAGGGCCAGGCCGAGGCGTTCCTTCAGGTCCAGGAGGAGGTTCAGGATCTGGGCGCGGACCGACACGTCCAGCGCGCTCGTCGGCTCGTCCGCCACCACCAGGTCCGGGTCGAGCGCCAGCGCCCGTGCGATGGCGACGCGTTGACGCTGGCCGCCGGACAACTGCCCGGGCAGCCCTTCGGCCAGTACGCGCGGCAGCCCGACGAGGGACATCAACTCCCTTACGCGTTCCTCCCGTTGCTGCACTGTGCCCCGCTTGTGCACGTCGAGCGGGTCCCGCAGGATCTGCCGTACCGTCAGCCGGCGGTTCAGGGCGGTCGACGGGTCCTGGAAGATCATGCCGGTGTGGGCGCCGACCGTGGCACGCCGCTCGGGCGGCTTCATCGTCCACAGGTCGCGCCCGCGGAAGGACACCGTCCCGGACGTCGGCTTCTGTACGCCCACCAAGACCTTGGCGAGCGTCGACTTGCCGCAGCCGGACTCGCCGACGACGCCGACCGTCTCGCCGGGCGCGATGGTGAGATCGGCGCCGGTGAGGGCGTACACGCGATCGCGCGAGAACAGGCCGCCGGTGCGCGCCTTGTGGACGACGTGCGTGTCGGACAGCGTGATGAGAGGGGTCGCTTCACGGTCCTGCGCCACACCGTCCTGCTGCACGGCCTCGCTCATGTCACGGCCTCGCTTCCCGTCGGCTCGGTCGTCGTGGGCAGGTCGACCGCCGGATGGTGGCAGGCGACCTCGTGGCGGCGGTGCGGGCCGGCCAGCCGGGGCGCCGTCGTACGGCACACCTCGGTCGCCATCGGACACCGGTCGGCGAACCGGCAGCCCGCCGGGAAGTCGGCCGGGGAGGGGACGACGCCCTTGATCTGCGTCATCCGTTCGGCCGCCCCCTCCAGGGACAGGACGCTGCCGAGCAGGCCGCGCGTGTAGTGGTGGGAGGGCGACTCCACCAGGTCCGCCGTCACCCCCGACTCCACGATCTGGCCGCCGTACATCACCACGACCCGGTCGGTGACGTCCGCGATGAGCGCGAGGTCGTGGGAGACGAGGATCAGCGCGAAGTCCAGCTCCTCACGCAGCCGCAGCAGCAGTTCGATGATCTGGGCCTGGACCGTGACGTCCAGGGCCGTGGTCGGCTCGTCGGCGACGATCAGCTTGGGCTCGCGGGAGAGGGCCATGGCGATCAGGACGCGCTGGCGCTGGCCGCCGGACAGCTCGTGCGGGTAGCTGCGCAGGGTGCGTTCCGGGTCGAGGCCGACGAGTTCCAGGAGTTCGGCGCCCGTGCGCTTGCCGCCCCGCCGTGTCACCTGCTTGAGCTGGGCGCGGATCGTCATCGCCGGGTTCAGGGACGACAGGGCGTCCTGGTAGATCATCGCCATGTCGTGGCCGAGGAGTTTGCGCCGTACGCGCATCGGCTCGCCGACCAACTGCCGCTGGTTGAAGCGGACATGGCCGCGTACCCGGGCCCCCTTCGGTTCCAGGCCCATCACCGCGAGCGCGGTCAGCGACTTGCCGCAGCCCGACTCGCCGACCAGGCCAAGGACCTCACCGGGCTGTATGTCGAAACTGATGCCGTCGACGATGTCCACACCCCCGTGGCGGGCATCGAAACCGATGGCCAGGTTCTCGACGGCGAGCACCGGCTGCCCCGCGCGCAGGGGCCGGGCCCGGGTACGCAGCCGCTGGGCCGCCTCCGTAAGACCCGGCAGTTCCAGCACCTTCCCGCTGCCCGGCTCGGGGGCTTCGAGACGGTCCTTCTCCACGGACGTACGCGCCGCTTCGACGTCCCGTGCCGTGGGCGCCGCCCACGCGTCCGACACGCCCTCGGAGAGGATGTTCAGACACAGCACGGTGATCAGCATGAGCAGCCCGGGGAAGACGGTCGCCCACCAGCCCCCGGTCAGCACCATGTTCTTGCCGTCCGCGATGACGCTGCCCCAGGACGGGTCCGGCGGCCGCACACCCGCGCCGATGAACGACAGGGATGCCTCGAAGACGATGGCCTCGGCGACCTGCACGGTGCAGAACACCAGGACCGGGGCGGCGCAGTTGATGGCCACGTGCTTCAGCACGATATGCCAGGTACGCGCCCCTATGACCCGTTCCGCGGTCACGTAGTCCTCGCCGTACTGGTCCATCACATTGGCCCGTACGACCCGTGCGATGGGCGGCGTGTAGAGGAACGCGATCGCGCCGATGAGGACCGGGATGCTGCCGCCGAACACCGCGATGAGCACGGCCGCGAGCGCGATGCCCGGGAACGCCATGATGACGTCGAGGCAGCGCATCACCGTCTCGTCGACCGCCTTGCGCGAGGTCGCCGCGATCGCGCCGAGGACCGCTCCCACGACGAGCGCGAGCCCGGTCGCGCCCAGCCCGATGGCGAGGGACCAACGGGCCCCGTACATCAGCCTGCTGAGGATGTCGCGGCCCAGGCTGTCCTGGCCCATCCAGTGCTCGCCCGAGGGCGCGCCCTCGCCGTGACCGTTGTCGATCAGCGTTGCCTGGTCGAGCGGGTCGTGCGGGGCGATCAGCGGCGCGAGCAGGGCCGTCAGGACGACGATCCCGATGACGACGACGGCGATGCGCGACATCACCGGCAGGCGCCAGAACCCCCTGAGCCGGATGCCGGGCCGAGAGAGGGCCTCGGTCATCCGCTTTCGAGACAGCGGCATCATGCTTCGGCACCCCTCAGACGCGGGTTGACCAGCAGATAGAGAATGTCGATGAGGAGGTTCATGATCACGAACCCGAGGGCGGTCGTGAGGACGACCCCCTGCACGACGGCCGGATCGCCGTTCTTCACGGCGTCGATCATCAGCTTCCCCATCCCCGGCAGCGAGAAGATCGTCTCGATGACGACGGCGCCGCCGAGCAGATAGCCGACCTGCAGTCCCAGCACGGTCATCGGATTGATCAGCGCGTTGCGCAGCACGTTCCGGCCGACCACGACCACCGGCGGAAGCCCGCTGCCGACGGCCGTCCGTACGTAGTCCTTGTCCAGCTCCTCGACCACGGCCGTCCGTACGATCCGCGTGAGCTTCGCGGCGACCGGCAGCGACAGCGCGAACGCGGGCAGCGTCATGGTCTTCAGCCAGCCGCTGAACGAGTCACCCGGGTTGACGTACCCGCTCGTCGGGAACCAGCCCAGGTCCACCGCCAGGTACTGGATCATCAGCAGCGCCAGCCAGAAACCGGGCGCCGCGACACCGGTCAGCGACACGACCCGGATCAGCTGGTCGGGCAGCCGGTCCCGGTAGATCGCGGCGGTGACCCCGCCGAGCAGGGACAGCACGACCGCGATGCCCAGACCCAGGAAGGTCAACTGCATGGTGAGCGGCAGCGCGGTGGTGACCTGGTCGACGACCGGCGACCTGGTCAGCGCGCTGACACCCATGTCGCCCCGGACCAGATCCCCGACGAAGTCGACGTAACGCACCGGGAGCGGGTCGAGCAGCCCGTTGCGCTCCCGGAAGTCGTGCAGCTGCTGCTCGGTGGGGTTCGCGCCCTGGAAGTACGCGGATGCCGGATCACTGTCCGAGAACCGCATCACGAGAAACACGAACAGCACGATGCCGAGTATCAGCGGAACGAGCAGGGCGATACGGCGGGCCAGAATCCTGACGATGGCGACCACGGGTGGTTATCTCCTCGCTTAAATCAGCGCCCCATAGGGGCGCGGGGAACTGCGCGCTCAACCACAACGAACCCGCAGCCTCCGTACGGAGCTAAGACACCCACTTCGCCTGGAGCAGATTTATCCCCGGGTACGGCTGTGGCCGAATACCCGTCAATTCCTTCGCATTCCACGCAGTCATCAGCTCGGTGTGGACAACCGGATAGATCACGGCGTTCTCCGCGACGATGTCGATGTATTCCTGCGTCATCCGCTTCTTCGTCTCCGCGTCGGGCTCCCGCGTGGCCTCGTCCATGCGCCTGAAGAGGTCCCTGGCCACGGAGTTGTCGGCCCACCGGGCGTACCCCATCCAGGTGTTCTGGGGCCCGTAGTTGTAATGCATGATCAGATCCGCGTCGAGGCCGAACTGGTTCGGATTGGAGGCGCCCGCGACGACCTGGTAGTCCTTCTTCTGGTCGAGCTTCGTGAACAGCGCGGCGGTTTCCTGCGGCTGGAGGGTCGTCTTGACGCCGATGGCGTCCCACGAGGCCTTGATGGTCGGCAGGCAGTCCACGATCCAGCTCACGCTCACCGCCATGAGATTGACCGTCAGCCCGCTGACCCCGGCCTCCCTCAGCAGATCACGGGCCTTGTCCGGGTCGTACGCGTAGACCGTCCTGGCCTTCCGGTGGGTGGGGTTCCCCTCGTTGAGGAACGAACTTGCCGGCTTCCCATGACCACGCAGCGCGGCCTGGATCATCTTCTCCGTGTCGATCGCGTAATGCAGCGCCTGCCGCACCCGTACGTCGTCGAAAGGCTTGTGGGCGGTGTTGAAGAGCAGGAACAGGTGATTCATTCCCTCCCCGCCCTCGACCTTCAGACCGCCCTTCTCCAGCTGGGAGATATTGGCGTACGGAATGTTGTCGGAGATCTGCGCGCCCGCGCTGGAACCGGAGATCTTGGCGACGCGCGGCGCGGCGTCCACGATCGACAGCCAGTTCATCTTCTTGAACGCGGCCTTGCGCGGACCGTTGTAGTCGGCGAAAGCCTCGAAGGAGGTGTTGGACTTCGGATTGTGCGCGGTCTGCCGGTACGGCCCCGAGCCGACCGCCTTCCCCGCCGTCGCGTCGTCCAGCGCGCCGGGCTTGGAGAACACGTGCTTCGGCATGATCTTGGCGAGGGTCAGCCGCTGGGCGCCGTCCGGGAACGGGAACTTGAGCACCAGCTCCACCGACTTCTCGTCGACCTTCCGCACCTCCTTCAGCCAGGACCCGAAGAAGCTCTTGGCGAGCGTCGTCGTCTTGGGGTCCAGGACGCGGCCGTACGTGAAGACCACGTCGTCGGCGGTGACGGGCCGCCCGTCGTGCCACTTCGCGCCCTCCCGCAGCGTGAACTTCCAGGTGGTCGCCTGGAGATCGGACGGGACCTCGGTCGCCAGGGCCGCGTACGGCTCACGGCTGATCGGATCGGTGTCCAGCAGCCCCTCGTAGATGTGGTGGTTGGCGGCCAGCGAGAACGCCGACGCCGTGATCAGCGGGTCCCAGCTCTGGTCGTTGCCGTAGCCGATCACCGCCGTGAGCGTCCGGTCGGCGCCCTCGCCCCCGCCGCCCGTCTCGTTCGTGGACTCCGGCCCCGACGAACAGGCGGACAGCGTCGAGCTGATCACGGCGGCCGCGCCCAGCGCGCCGGAGTACTTCAGGAACGACCGGCGGTGCAGCGCCGGTGCGGGGGTCGCGTCGCGCACGGTTCCTCCAGCAAGCAGTGGGAGATACGACGTCCTACGTCATAGGTGCAGCGTGACCATAAGAGGGGGCGTGGGGGCGGTCAAGGGCTCGCGCACGAATGCCGTTTCTTCCAGAGGTGCGACCAATGTCGGCTCGCAGGCACGGGAGTTGAGCCCTGTTTCTGACGGGTCGTGACGGGGCGTGGCAGGCCAATGGACGGGTCGCGGAAAGAAGTTTAGCCAGGAGGTGGGACGTGGGATGTCCGCCACGCGTACGATGCGGCGCATGTCTCAGGAGCCGATGTCTCAGGAGTCCGTGCCTCACGCGCCCACGCCCCACGAGTCCACGCGCCACGAGTCCAGAAACTCCTCCCTGAACTCCCTCTCCCGGGGACAGGGCACCGGTGCGCGGCGCGTCAGCAGCCAGATTCAGCGCGAGGTCATGCAACTGATCCTCGACCGCAAGCTCCGGGCCGGCGCACCCCTGCCCACCGAGGCCGAGCTGATGGGCGCCCTCGGCGTCAGCCGCAACTCCGTACGCGAGGCCCTCAAGGCGCTCCAGGCCCTCGACATCGTGGAGATCAGACACGGATACGGGACGTATGTCGGCCAGGCGTCACTGACTCCGCTCGTCGACGGCCTGACCTTCCGCACGCTCGCCCAGCAGGGCGACGACGGCGGCGCGTTGGCGCTGGGGGACATACTCCAGGTCCGCGAGGTTCTGGAAGAGGGGCTCATACGACGCGTGGCGGACACCCTGTCGGACGGGGATCTCGACCGGCTCGAGGGCGTGGTGACACGGATGGAGGAGGCGGGGCGGGCGGGCGTCCCGTTCCCCGAACTCGACCGCGAATTCCACGAGTTGCTGTACGCGTCCCTCGGCAACGCGCTGGTGCCGCAGCTGCTGGGCGCCTTCTGGACCGTGTTCCGGCGGGTCGCCGGGGTGCGGGGCTGGACGGACGATCCGACACCTGACGTGACGGTCCGGCGGCACCGGGATATCGTCGTCGCCCTGAGAGCACGGGATGTCGTGGGTGCGCAGCGCGCGATGGCGGTTCATTTCCGGGGGATCGAGGCGCGGGCGGCTCAGGAGTCGAGGGGGGTTGGGTGAGCGAGGCCGGTTTCAAGGGTTCCCGGGGTTTCGAGGGCTCCTGGGGTGAGGAGACGACCGGCGTACTGAGGCTGCCGTCCGGGCGGCTTGTACGGGGCCGGGGGCTGCGGCACCCGCTCGCGCCGTCGGCGCCGAAGCCCACGTACGCCGTCCATCTGCTCGGGAAACAACCACCCGAAGTCCCCTGGGAAACCCGGTGGATCCGCTGGCCGGACTTCTGGCTGCCCCGGGACCGCGCGTACGCCCGCGAGGTGCTGACCGAGGCGTGGAACCGGGCCTCGACGCCCGGTGAACGCGTCGAGCTCGCCTGCGGCGGAGGCCGCGGACGCACGGGAACAGCCCTTGCCTGCCTGGCGGTCCTGGACGGCGTACCGCCCGACGAGGCGGTGGACTTCGTACGCCGGAACTATGACCGCCACGCGGTGGAGACGCCGTGGCAGCGGAGGTATGTGCTCGGGTTCGCGCAGCCGTCCGGGGCCAGGGTCAGGAGAGACGCGACGTGATCCGGGGCGCGGGGCTGTATCGATTTGCGGCTCCGCCGCGTGGGCGCGACTAGCCACGACGGACCCGCAGCTTCGAACCGCACTTCCAGCGGAGCGCTCGGTGTCCTTCTTGGCTGACTTCCGGTGCGGCTACGAGAAGTCGTACGCCGCCCAGTCGGCGAGCAGGCGGTAGCCGAGGCGTTGGTAGAGGGCGTTGCTGGTGGGGTTGCCCGCGTCCGCGAACAGGACGACGTCCCTCGCGCCCGCGGTCAGCGCGGCCCGGCTCACCTCTGCCGCCACGGCGCCCGCGTAGCCGTGACCGCGCAGGTGGGCCGGGGTGTAGACGACGTCCACCTGGATCTGGCCGCCGATCTTCGGGTTCATGCCCGCGACGGAGACGGGAGTGCCGTCCGGGGTCTCCCAGAGCGTGTAGCGCTTGTCGGCGTAGCGCGTGCCGGCCCAGGATGCGGCGTCGATGGTGACGTCTTCCCCCACGGCCTTGGCGAACTCGCCGCACCAGTACATGACTTCTTCAAGGTCCTGCTCGCCAAGGACGCGGCCCCGGCCCTC
This sequence comes from Streptomyces scabichelini, assembly GCF_011045015.1. GTDB lineage: Bacteria > Actinomycetota > Actinomycetes > Streptomycetales > Streptomycetaceae > Streptomyces > Streptomyces scabichelini. The sequence goes on from NZ_JAAKZY010000252.1 coordinate 8,750, forward strand.
CGGCATCGGCTCGGGTGGAGTGAGCGTGCCGAGGCGGTACAGCCGGAGCTGTGTGTCGCGGAGTTTCGGCGTCGCTCCGGTGTGCCGCTGCCAGGCCTCGGCGAAAGCGGTGGCGGTGCTGTGGTCCGCGCTGACGGAGGGAACGGAGTGCCCGAGGGCGGCCAGGCGGGCGGCGAGGGTGTCGGCCTGCTCGGGCGTGAGCGGGGTGGGGCACAGAGCGCGGGGCCGGAGCCGGTAGAAGGCGGCGTGGACCTCGCCCGCTCGCTCCAGCACCCCGAAGACGGGGGCTTCGATGCCGAACGCTTCCGCCCCGCGTGCTTGCAGCCTCGCGGCCCACGTCAGCGGCATGACGTGCAGGCCGGGCCGTGAGCGCAGGAACTCCCCGGCCCGGGCGAGAAAGTCGTCGACGTCTTCGGTGAGGTGCCAGTCATCCGGGTGCATTGCTTCATGATCCCTCAAGCGGTGGGTGCCCGCCCGCGGTTGGCCCCAACTCCTGGTGATCTGCCGGTAGTTGGGCGTGGTGAAGGGCATGTGGATGGGCGCCAGCCTGTTCTAGGACACGATCTGACCTAGCTGCCGCCTAGCGTGAGTCCCACGTTGAGGCACTCGCAGCTACCCAGGAGGCAGGCAGATGGCCGTCAAGCCAGTTCCCGAGGGATACACCACCGTGACGCCGTGGATCATCTCGCGCGACACGGATCGGCTCATCGCGTACGTGAAGGAGGCCTTCGGCGCCGAGGAGATCGCGCGGGTGGTCGGTGAGGACGGGCGGATCGGGCATGCGGAAGTGCGGATCGGTGACTCGGTGGTGATGATGTTCGACGCGAGGCCGGACTGGCCGCCGACGCCCGGCTTTCTGCGGCTGTACGTCGAGGACGCCGACGCCGTCCACCGGCAGGCCGTGGCCGCCGGCGGCACGTCGGTCACCGAGGTCACCCATCTCTTCTTCGGCGACCGGGTCGGACGGGTACGCGATCCGTTGGGCAACCTGTGGTGGATCCAGACCCGAGTGGAGGACCTGAGCCCCGAGGAGATGGAACGGCGGCTCGGGGACCCGGAGTTCACCAAGGCGATGGAGTACGTGCAGGGCGCCGAATTCTTTCCAGGTCCTTCGGCCGACTGAGCCGAGCCGGATTTCATACCTTGGTCGGCCTGCCGTCGACCATCGGCGGACAGTCAACTGAGCCCCGGCTCAACAGACTTGCCGTATGGAGAAGACCAACGGGAATACGGGGATCAGCCGGGCGACGTTCATGGCCGGGGCGGTGGCGGCCGTTGGGGTCACGGGGGCGGCCGGGGCCTTCTCGGCACCCGCGTCCGCCCACACGCCCGCACCCGCGTCCGCGTCGGCCCACACGCCCGCGCCCGCGTCGGCCGCAGCCGGGGCCCGCCGAGGCCTCAAGCACCGAGGCGTCGTCTACACCCTGGGCGCCGGCGAGACGCCCGGCACCGCGTGGAGCGAGCGGAGGATGCGCCGGGACATCCGCGTGATCAGGGACGAACTGCACGCCGACTCCGTCGAGGTCACCGGGGACGGCGTCGAACGGCTCAACGCCACGGCGAGCGAGGTGGCCGAGCGCGGGCTGCACGTGTGGCTTCAGCCGACCCTGGGCGACGTACCGGAGAAGGAGATCCTCGATCACCTCGCGGAGAGCGGGCGGCACGGGGAGCGGCTGCGGCGGCAGGGTGCGCAGGTCACCCTCGCCGTCGGGTGTGAGTTCTGGCTGTTCGTGCCGGGGATCGTGCCGGGCGAGGACGTCCTCGAGCGGATCGAGAATCTGGAGAAGGGCAACTTCGATCTCGCGAAGGTGCAGAAGCGGCTGGCCAGGTTCACCGCGAAGGCGGCAGCGGTGGGCCGGTCCGTCTTCCGCGGCAAACTCAGCTACGCCGCCGCGCAGGACGAGACGTTCGAGAACGTCGACTGGGGGCTGTTCGACATCGTAGGCATCGACTACTACTCGTACTTCCGCAAACGAGCGGACTACGTAAGGGAGTTGCGTACGTTCCTGCGCTGGGGCAAGCCCCTGGCCATCACCGAGTTCGGCACCTGCACCTTCAAGGGTGCCCCGGAGGCGGGCGGCATGGGCTGGAACGTGGTCGACCACACCAAGGAACCGCCGGAGATCAAAGGCGACCTGGTCCGCAGCGAGCGCACCCAGGCCGCCTACCTCACCGATCTCCTCGACGTCTTCGAGTCGATGAACCTGCACGCGGCGATGGCCTTCGAGTTCATCACCGCCGACGCCCCGCACCGGCCCGACAACCCCCGTTACGACCTCGACATGGCGTCCTACGCCATCGTCAAGCCCATCAAGGACCGCCCCGACGACCCCGCCTCCGGCTGGCACTGGGAGCCCAAGCAGGCCTTCCACGCCGTCGCCCGCCACTACGGCCGGGCACACCGCTGAAAGGAAAAGTCCAGGTCAGGGACGCCGGGCCCGGAAACGCAGGCCACCCGTCTCCGGGTGCAGGGCCACCGACACGTCCGTGAAGCCGGCCTTCGCCAGGCGGTCCGGGAGGCCGGCCGGGTCCAGCGTGTTCATCGTGTCGCGGAAGTGGAGCAGCCGGAACCCGAAACTCGGCTGGCTGTCGCAGCCCGCGAACACGCCGCCGGGACGCAGCACGCGGTGCGCCTCCGCGAAGATCCGGTCCTGGTGGGCGGCCGTCGGCACGTGGTGCAGCATGATGAAGCAGACGACCGAGGAGAAGGCCGCGTCCGGCACGGGGATCGCCGCTCCGTCCGCATGCAGGATGCGTGCCCGGTCTCCCCACTTCTGTTCCAGCAGGGCCGCGGACGCCTCGTCGATCTCCACGGCCGTCACACGGGGCACCTGTTCGATCAGTACGCGGAGATTGGCGCCGTAACCAGGACCGATCTCCAGTACGTCGTCCCCCAGGTCCACGCCGTCGAGGGTCCACGGGAGGACGTGGTCCTTGGTGGTCCGGGCCCATTTCTCGGAGCTGCACAGTTTGCGGTGCATGAGATTCATCGGCATACGGCGACGGTATGAGCGGAGCCGTCGTGTCCGACACGGGCTACGCTGCCGTCCCATGTCGCCAGACGGACACCGGGTCGAACTCCCGACCGCTACCGCGATCTTCATCGGTCATTTCACCATGCCGAGGGGGACGACGTATGCCCGGCACTGGCACTCCTTCCACCAACTCGCCTGGGCTGCAAAGGGGTTGCTCCGAGTGAGCAGCGAACGCGGGGCCTGGCTCCTGCCGCCCTCGCTCGCCCTGTGGATCCCGGCCCGGGTTCCCCATACGACGGAGTCCGCGGGCGACGCCGTCATGCACAGCGCGTACGTCGACCCCGCCGCGTCCCCCGCGATCGAGTGGCCCGAGCCGACGGTGGTCGCCGCGGGCCCGCTGCTCCAGGCGCTCATCGGCCACCTCGGACGTACGGACCTTGCCCCGGACGCACGTTCCCGCGCGGAGGCCGTACTCCTCGATGTGCTGCACCCCGTACCGGTGACGAGCGTGTCGGTGACCGAGCCGAGGGATCCGCGTGCGCGGACGGTGGCACGGGCTCTCGCCCAAGACCCGGCGGACGCACGTCCGTTGGAGGCGTGGGGCACTGAAGTCGGCGCCAGCGCACGAACGTTGGCCCGGCTGTTCGTCGCCGAAACGGGGCTCGCCTTCGGCCAGTGGCGCGAACAGCTCCGCATGCAGTCCGCGATGCCGTTGCTCTCCGAGGGCCTGACGGTGGAGGCCGTGGCCCGGAGGGTCGGCTACGGCTCCGCGAGCTCGTTCGTGGCGGCGTTTCGGCGGGTGGTGGGGGTTACGCCTCGCCAGTACTTTCCCGTGCGCGACTGAGGGACGTCCCGTCCTGGTGGCCGCGGCGGTGGGCCGCGACGCGTTCGCGTGTCGCGCAGCGCCGTGAGCAGTAGCGGCGCGCCGGGCCGGGGCCCTGGGTGACGTAGACGTTCTGGCAGCTGGGTGAGGCGCAGAGCCCGCCGGGCGGACGCTGACGGTCCCAGAGGAGGACGGTCAGCGCCAGGCAGGACGAGGCCAGGAACCATTCGTCCCAGGGGGCGTCGTCGTGACGGTCGAGGTGGGGGTGCCACGGAGTACTGCCACCGTGCGAGGTGAGCCGCAGCCGGCCGGTGTGTTCCAGGAGCAGCCGGTTGAGGGCCTCCGCGGCGGGGTCGACGTGCCCGGCGGCGAACACCTCCCGGAGGAGGAGAGCGGCCGCGCGCATGCGTGCGATGTCACCGGAGTTGATCTCGATGGGCTCCAACTCGCCGTACTGGCGCAGCACTTCGGCGACGGCGTCGGGCTGGGGCTGGGGTTGGTCGTCGGTACCGGTCAGGACGTTGATCAGGGCCGCGGTGCGCCGGGCGTTGGCCAGTACGGAGTGCCGTGTGGACCAGTCGTCGGTGGAGGCCATGGAGCGAATGTAACGCATATTGCGAAGGTTTGAGTTACGGCCGTAACGTCATCTCAATGGGGAAGCGTTACGCGATGTGGTCGTATCTCTCCGGGGCGGCATTGGCGCGGGCGGGGGACGAGATGTCCGGGCCTGCGCTGTTGCTGGCGGGCTTCGCGGTCGGAGGATCGGCCACGGAGGCGTCGTCGCTGCTGGCGGGCATCACCGTCGCGGCGGCGGTCGGTGGCCCGGTGCTCGGAGCGCTCCTCGACAGGTCCGCGCAACCGGGCCGCCTGCTGGCCTGGGCACTCGCCCTCTACGGAATGGGCCTGATGGTGATCCTCCTGAGCCTGGGCCGCCTTCCGCTCACCCTCACGGTCCTGATCGCCGTGTTCACCGGACTGCTGGGACCTGCCCTGTCGGGTGGCTGGACCGCCCAACTGCCGAGGGTTGTGCCCCGCGAGGGGATGCCGCGCGCGAACGCGCTCGACGCGATGACGTTCAGCCTCGCGAGTCTGGCCGGCCCGGCGCTCGCCGGAGCCTTGGCGAACCTCCTAGGAGCCCCGGCCGCCGTCGTGGCGTCCGCCGCACTGATCGCGCTCGCTCTGCCTGCCGCGTGGACACTGCCCGCGGCACGGACGCTGCCGGCGGCACGGACGTTGCCCGCAGCGCGGACGCTGACCGCGGACCACGGTCCGGAGCGGGTCCGGCCGACGACATCCGTGGCCGGTGACCTGGTCGCCGGTCTCCGTTGCATCGCCCACACCCGGCCCCTGGCCCGGGCGACCCTGTCCTCGGTGATCTCCTGCGCGGGCCTGGGCATGCTGATCACCTGCACCCCGTCCCTCGGCGAACGGACCTTCGGCTCAGCCGCCGACGGCACGATGCTTCTGTCCTGCACCGCCGTCTCGGCACTCGCCGCCAACGTCGTACTCTCGCGCCGTCCCCAGGCGATCGCCCCGGACACGATCATCTGGTCCAGCCCTCTGCTCCTGGCCGCCGCGCTCCTGATGGCCGCAACCGGCCATCCAGCCCTGGTCATCGCTGCCGCCTTCACGGCGGGCGTCGGCGAAGGTCCTCAACTCGTCGCCCTGTTCGCGGTCCGGCATCGGGAGGCGCCGGAACGCCTGCGCAGCCAGGTCTTCACCACAGGCGCCAGCCTCAAGATCACCGCCTTCGCCGTCGGCGCGGCGGTCGCCGGCCCGCTCGCGACGCGGTCGCTCACTGCCGCGCTCCTGACGGCGGCCGGGGTGCAGGTTGTCGCGGGGCTGAGCTACGGCGCGGCTGAGTTCGGTACGCGAGTACATGATTGAGCGGCGTCCAACGCCTGATCGCCGAGGCCAGAGGGGACGGTTGACCGGGGGATGGG
>NZ_JAAKZY010000253.1 GCF_011045015.1 Streptomyces scabichelini
GGCGGGACGGGGTCCCACTCGCGGTGGTGGATACGGGTGCGCAGGCCGTAGCGGCTGATCGTGCGGCCCAGCGGGCGGGTTACCACCCAGTGCAGGCGCCGCATAGGGGCCGTACCCCGGTAGTACCAGCGAGCGGGGGCGCTCACCGAAACCACGGCGTCCGTATACGCTCCCGTGCGCCCTTCGTGCTTCTGATCGGCACCCCGGCGGTGCGTCGCCGCGTGCCGCAGTACCACGGACCCGCCCATCGAGAAGCCGACCGTGGCCACGCGCGTGTGGCCGAGCTCTCGTGCCCACGCGACCGCCGCCGCCAGGTCGAGCACCTCCCGGTCGCCCACCGTGGAACGCCCGCCGGAGGCTCCGTGCCCCCGGAAGGAGAACGTGACCACGGCCGCGTACTGCGCCAGGGCATCCGCCACTCGACGCACGTGAGGGCGGTCGAGATCCCCGGTGAACCCGTGCGCGACGACGATCACGAGTTCATCGGAAACGGTGCCGGAAGTGCGCCTTCCGGGCTCGTACGCTGCATCGATCGTGACCCCGTCGACCGTGCGCAGAAACCTCCGCCGCTCGGCTCGCGGGGCCGTCTCAGGTAGTGGACGATTAAAAGATCGCGTCACACGACCTGCCGGACCTTGGTTCATGTGGGCTATTCTGCTGGGCATGAGGACTCGGGCAGCGTAGCCCCCGGGTCCTTTTGCGCTTTCTGGAGCGTTGTATACGAACGCTGTATACGGCAGGAAAGCGCAGCTGCGGAGCCCAGGGGCGCGGGAGCCGCAACAGTATGGAAGCAGTGCCGCAAACGTCCTCGCAGGGACCGAGGAGGAACCAGACGTATGGGCGAGCGAATCATGCACGACCGTAGGACGACCCGGGTAGGTGGGATGCGATGAGCTCTCTGCTGCTCCTGACCAATGCCCTTCAGCCGTCGACGGAGGTGCTTCCCGCTCTCGGCCTGCTTCTGCACAACGTGCGAGTGGCTCCGGCGGAAGGCCCCGCCCTCGTCGACACCCCTGGTGCCGACATCATCCTGATCGACGGCCGCCGCGATCTGCCGCAGGTGCGCAGCCTGTGCCAGCTGCTGCGGTCCACCGGTCCCGGCTGTCCGCTGATCCTCGTCGTGACGGAGGGCGGCCTCGCGGCCGTCACCGCCGACTGGGGCATCGATGACGTACTGCTCGACACCGCCGGTCCGGCGGAGGTCGAGGCGCGACTGCGGCTGGCCATGGGCCGCCAGCAGATCGTCAACGACGACTCCCCGATGGAGATCCGCAACGGCGATCTGTCGGTGGACGAGGCGACCTACAGCGCCAAGCTCAAGGGTCGGGTCCTGGACCTGACCTTCAAGGAGTTCGAGCTCCTCAAGTACCTCGCGCAGCACCCGGGCCGCGTCTTCACGCGTGCTCAGCTGCTCCAGGAGGTCTGGGGCTACGACTACTTCGGCGGTACGCGGACGGTGGACGTCCACGTCCGGCGGCTGCGGGCGAAGCTCGGACCTGAGCACGAGTCGCTGATCGGGACCGTCCGGAACGTCGGTTATCGATTCGTTACGCCGGAGAAGCTGGACCGCTCCTCGACCGAGGCGAAGGCCGAGGTGGCCCCGCCAAAGCCGGAGGATGCGGACGAGACGGCGCACCTGGACGCCGCCTCGGACGCCGGGCTCACGACGGAGGGCGAGGAAGCCGCCGTACGCCCTGCCCAGAGGTAGGTCCATCCGCGTAGACTCCGCGCGTGGCCAAGGTGACTCGGGATGATGTGGCGCGACTGGCGGGGACTTCCACCGCCGTCGTCAGCTATGTCATCAACAACGGACCCCGGCCGGTCGCCCCGGCCACGCGCGAGCGTGTCCTCGCCGCGATCAAGGAGCTGGGGTACCGGCCGGATCGGGTCGCCCAGGCCATGGCCTCGCGGCGGACGGACCTCATAGGCCTGATCGTGCCGGACGCGCGCCAGCCGTTCTTCGGCGAGATGGCGCACGCGGTCGAACAGGCCGCGTCCGAGCGCGGAAAGATGGTGCTCGTCGGCAACTCCGACTACGTCGGCGAGCGCGAGGTCCACTATCTGCGGGCCTTTCTCGGTATGCGGGTCTCCGGGCTGATCCTCGTCAGCACCTCCCTGAACGATCTGGCCGCCGCCGAGATCGAGGCCTGGGACGCCCGGGTCGTGCTGATGCACGCGCGGCCCGAGGCGATCGACGACGTCGCGGTCGTGACGGACGACATAGGCGGTGCGCACCTCGCCACCAGCCACCTCCTGGAGCACGGTTACGAGTACGTCGCCTGTCTGGGCGGCGTCGCGGAGACCCCCACCGTCGGCGACCCGGTCTCCGACCACGTGGAGGGCTGGCGGCGTGCGATGCACGAGGCCGGGAAGTCCACGGAGGGTCGCCTCTTCGAGGCGCTCTACAGCCGGTACGACGCCTACCAGGTCGGCCTGAAGCTGCTGGCCGGGCCGAACCGGCCGCCCGCGATCTTCTGCTCCACCGACGACCAGGCGGTCGGCATCATGCGGGCGGCGCGCGAGCTGCGTATCGATGTGCCGGGTGAGCTGGCTGTCGCCGGCTTCGACGACATCAAGGAAGCGGCGCTGACCGATCCGCCGATGACCACGGTTGCCTCCGACCGGTCGGCGATGGCCCGTGCGGCGGTCGATCTTGTGCTTGACGACGGGCTGCGGGTTGGCTCCCGCCGGGAGCGTCTGAAGCTGTTTCCGGTGCGGTTGGTTGTGCGGCGGTCCTGCGGCTGCGAGTAGCTCCGCTGGGGGCTGTTTATTTGGCTGCGGGTCCGTTGTGGCTGGTCGCGCAGTTCCCCGCGCCCCTGAAGGGGCACGTCCCCGCGCCCCCTTACGAGGGCACGGGGACACGCGTCCTCAGAACAGCAGGTTGTACTGGTTGAAGTCCGTGCCCAGGCTCACGCGGGATGTGAAGAGGTCCGTGGACGCCTTGCCCGTGCCCCGGTAGAGCCACAGTGTGCCGCTGGAGTCGCGGGCCATGACGTCGGCGATGCCGTCACCGGACACGTCGCCGTTGGTGACGAACGAGGTGAAGCTCCAGCCCGTACGTGCCTCGATGCGGGCCGCCCACGGGGCCGACTGGTTGCCGGTGCCCCGGTAGAGCCACAGGGTGTTGTCCGCGGAGCGGACCAGCAGGTCGGCCTTGCCGTCTCCGGACAGGTCGCCGCGGCCCATGACCTTCGCGCCCTTCCAGGCGCCGTCGACGACCTTGATCTTGCCGTTGAACTCGCCGTCGCCCCGGCCCGGGTACAGGTACGTCGAGCCGTCCGCGTCCACCGTGACCAGGTCGGGGCGGGCGTCACCGGTCAGGTCGCCGGGGATGGCGTACGAGTTGTAGCCGCCCCAGACCGTGGTGTTCTGCGTCCACGTCCACTCCTGGGTGGAGTGGTCCAGATAGCGGCGGTACAGCTTGCCGTCGTAGCTGTCCCGCTGGATCAGGTCCTGGAACCAGTCGCGGTCCAGGTCGGCCTGAAGGACCCAGCTCGCGTTCTCCCAGGCGTTGCCCACGTAGGCGCGCTGCGTGAGAGAGGTGCCGTTGCTGTCCTGCTGGAACAGGTTGCCGGAGGGCGTACGGGCCAGCAGATCGGCGCGGCCGTCGTACGTCAGGTCCGTGTCGTCGATGCGCGGCTGGGCGGCCCAGGTGTACGAGGACACCTTGGTGAACACCGGGTACGCGCCCGCGGCCGTGCAGCCCGCGACGCCCCAGGAGACGATGCCGACGACCTTGCCGCCGACGACCAGGGGGCCGCCGGAGTCGCCGTTGCAGGGGCTGTTCGTGCCCTCGTCGGTGCCGGTCGCCGGGGTGCCCGCGCAGGCCATCGAGCCCTCGATGAAGGCGTCCTTACCGAGGACGGACTGCATCGCGCTGTTGCATGTCGAGTCCGCGACCATCGGCAGCGTGGCCTTGCGCAGCTTCGCCGACAGCTCGGCGTTCTCGCCACCGGAGGTCAGGCCCCAGCCGTAGACGGTGCCGGTGGTGCCGGGCGTGTAGAGCGCGCTGTCGTTGGACGCGGCCAGGCGCAGCCACTGCCGGTCCAGCGGGCGGTCGAGGGTGAGGACCGCGACGTCGTTCTGGATGGTGGCTTCGTTGTACTTGGGGTGGCTCCACTGCTGCCAGACGCCTGCGACCGTCCCGTTCGTCGCGTCGTACAGGTCGGTGGCGCCCGCGATCACGGCGCCGTTGGCGGTCCAGTCCAGGCCCGCCACGCAGTGGGCGGCGGTGAGGACCTTGCTCGGGGCGACGAGGGTGCCGCCGCAGAAGTAGCTCTGTCCGGCGGCCTCGTCGTAGTACGCGAGCTGGACCATCCACGGGGCGCTGTCGATGGTCGTCTCGGTGCCGCCGATGATGAACGGGGTCTTCTTGGGGGCGTCGGTGGCCGGTATCGCCTGGTCCTCGGCGGCCTCGACGACGCGGTCGCGCAGCTCTGCCTCGGAGGCGGTGGGCGCGAGAGCCTCCTGCTGAATGCCCGGGTCGGGCAGGGCGGCCGGTCCGTCGGCCGCGGTCGCGGGCTGTGCCGCCAGGACGCCGGCGCAGCTCAGCGCCAGCGCGAGAACGGCCGCCGCCAGGGACGATCTTCGGCGGCCGCGCAGGGCAGTTGTCAACTCAGGGCTCCTGAGAGTGGTGGTGTGTCGTGAACCCACCAAGATTGCGCTACGTCGTCCCGTCTGCACACTGGCTTCACAGCAGGCCGACAAGTGTTCGTCCGCCGCTTCCGTCACAACACCATGCCGCAACCCCGTGTTTCACCGCCCCAGCGGCTTTATATCGGGCATACGCGCTTCTGTCGGGCTTCTCAGGGAGCACTCAGGGAGCTCTCATCCGGGCGCGCCAAGCTCTGAGTCATGACCGAGAGCTTCCGCCGCGACGGCGAGTACCCCCAGGGCGAACAGCAGCAGTCCGCGTACTCCCAGCAGGAGCACGCCACCTTCGCGGGCCCTCCCGCGAGCTCCCCCGTGAATCCGGAATGGCCGCCTCCGCCGGCGTACGAGCCGACGCCCGAGCCGATGCACGACCCGGCGTCGACGCACGGCCCGGAGCAAGGTACGGGCCAGTCGGCCGCCCCGACCGCTCTCCTCTCCGAGCCGGTCTCCCCCTCCTCCGCCACCGCCCGCCGCCGGCGCGCCCGCGGTCCGATGGCGCTGCTGGCCGCCGTGGCGATAGCCGCCGCGGCCGTGGGCGGTGGCACGGCGTACGCCTTCCAGGAGCTGGCCGGCAGCGACACGGCCGCGGCGAGCAGTACCACCACGAGCGTCGTGCCCACCAGCCAGAAGGGCACCGTCGCCGGGGTCGCCGAGGCGGTGAGCCCGAGCATCGTCGAGATCAACGCGACCTCGGCGGTGGGCGAGTCCACCGGTTCCGGCGTGATCATCACCAGCGACGGCGAGATCATCACCAACAACCATGTCGTCTCCGGCGCCGACTCGATCAAGGTGACGACGAGCAACGGCAAGTCGTACTCCGCGAAGGTCGTCGGCACCGACAGCAAGAAGGACCTCGCGCTGATCAAGCTGGAGGACGCCTCCGGACTGAAGGCCGCGACGCTCGGCAACTCCGACGGCGTCAAGGTCGGTGACCAGGTCGTGGCGATCGGCTCCCCCGAGGGCCTGACCGGCACCGTCACCAGCGGCATCGTCTCCGCGCTCGACCGTGACGTCACGGTCTCCACGGAGGACCAGGACCAGGGCCAGGGCCAGGGCGGCGGCAACGGCCAGTGGCCGTTCGGCTTCGGCGGCCAGGAGTTCAACGGCGACACCGGTTCGTCGACGACGACGTACAAGGCGCTCCAGACGGACGCCTCCCTCAACCCCGGCAACTCCGGCGGCGCGCTGATCGACATGAACGGCAACATCATCGGCATCAACTCCGCGATGTACTCACCGGCTTCGGCCACCTCGTCGGGTGCCGGCAGCGCCGGTCTCGGCTTCTCCATCCCGATCAACACCGTCAAGTCCGACCTGAGCACGCTGCGCGCCGGCGGCTCGGACAACTGAGCCGCTCCTCAAACAGCCTTGGAAACGGCCCGGACAACGGCCTTGGAAACGACCTTGGAGGTCGCCGTGATCAAGCACGTATCGATCAAGAACGTATCGATCAAGCAGGTGTCGCACGGCGACGGGCCGGACGCCGGCGACGACCCGGCCGGCTTCGCCCTGGCCCTCGACGTGGCCCGCGCGCTGCACCCGCCGGTGGCGCGGGCACCCGAGGTGGCCGCCGCGGCGCCCGCAGCCGTCCGGCCCGCGCGCAGGGGGTCGGCCCGCCGCCGTACCGTACGGGGTTGATCCCCTTTACGAGGTTGCTCCGCACGACGCCGCAAACGTTCCCGGAAACGTGCGAGGCTGAAGGCGGCCCGAAGAGGACCCCACCACCCATCTCACCCGAGGAACGAACTCCGATGAGCTCCGCCGAAGGCGACCGTGACACCCAGCGCATCCTGATCGTCGACGACGAGCCCGCGGTGCGCGAAGCACTCCAGCGCAGCCTCGCCTTCGAGGGGTACGACACCGAGGTCGCAGTCGACGGCGCGGACGCCCTGGAGAAGGCGACCGCGTACCAGCCCGACCTGGTGGTCCTCGACATCCAGATGCCGCGAATGGACGGCCTGACCGCCGCCCGCCGGATGCGCGGCGCGGGCACCACCACGCCCATCCTCATGCTCACCGCCCGCGACACCGTCGGCGACCGCGTGACCGGGCTCGACGCGGGCGCCGACGACTACCTGGTCAAGCCCTTCGAACTCGACGAGCTCTTCGCCCGTATCCGCGCCCTCCTGCGCCGCAGCTCGTACGCGGCGTCCGTCGCCGGCGCGACCCAGGACGACGAGGCGATGACCTTCGCCGACCTCCGTATGGACCTCGCCACGCGCGAGGTCACGCGGGGCGGGCGGCAGGTGGAGCTCACCCGCACGGAATTCACCCTGCTGGAGATGTTCATGGCGCATCCGCGCCAGGTCCTCACCCGCGAGCAGATCCTGAAGGCGGTCTGGGGTTTCGACTTCGAGCCCTCCTCCAACTCCCTTGACGTGTACGTCATGTACCTGCGCCGGAAGACCGAGGCGGGCGGCGAACCGCGTCTCGTGCACACAGTGCGGGGTGTCGGGTATGTGTTGCGATCAGGTGGCGCGGAGTGAAGAAGGGCACGGCAAGGTTCGTACGGCGCGTCCGGTCGCTGCCGATTCGCTCGCGCCTGGCGCTGCTGGTGGCGGCGGCGGTGGCGTTCGCGGTGGCGGCGGTTTCGGTGGCTTGCTGGTTCATTGTGCAGGGGAAGCTGTATGACGAGCTGGACGACGATTTGCAGTCGAAGGCCAAGCCGCAGCAGTACGCCACCGTCCAGGCGCTCATCGGCAACTGCACCGATACGCCGACGGGCCCGGACGGTTTCCGTCCGCGCGACTACTACGCCCAGTTGGTCAAATCGGACGGTACGCCCTGCGTCGACCCGGAGTCCGTGGGCACGGTGAAGGTCACCGGCAGCGACACCGACGTCATCGAGAACGCGGAGTCCCGCAAGGGGCGGTTCCGCAACGGTACGGACAGCGAAGGCAGCCCGGTGCGGGTGCTGACCGTGCCCCTGGTCGTCTCGCTGGGTCCCGGCACCCAGACTCTGTCCGACGACACCGCCCTCCTCATCGCCTACCCCCTCAAGAGCACCGAGTCCACCCTCAACGAACTGGCCCTGCTCCTCCTCGCCGTCTCGGGAGTCGGAGTCGTGGGTGCCGGAGTCACCGGCCTGTGGGTCGCCCGGGCGGGCCTTCGCCCCGTCGACAATCTCACCGAAGCCGTAGAACACGTGGCCCGGACCGAAGACCTCACCATCCGCATCCCGGTGGAGGACGAGAGCGAGGACGAGATCGCGCGCCTCTCCCGCTCGTTCAACTCGATGACCGCGTCCCTGGCTTCCTCCCGGGACCTGCAACAGCAACTGATCGCGGACGCGGGCCATGAACTGCGTACGCCCCTCACGTCCCTCCGTACGAACATCGAACTCCTCACCCGCAGCGAGGAGACGGGCCGGGCGATCCCGCCGGAGGACCGCAAGGCGCTCTTGGCTTCCGTCAAAGCCCAGATGACCGAACTGGCGTCCCTGATCGGCGACTTGCAGGAACTGTCCCGTTCGGATTCGGGCCAGCACGGCGATCGCGTCCAGGTGGTGGACCTCCAGGACACCGTGGAGTCGGCTCTGCGCCGCGCCCGCCTGCGCGGCCCGGAACTGACGATCACGGCGGACCTCCAACCCTGGTACGTACGCGCCGAACCGACCGCGCTGGAACGGGCGATCGTGAACGTCCTGGACAACGCGGTGAAGTTCAGCCCGGACGGCGCCACCATCGACGTAACCCTCAAGGCCGGCGAACTGACGGTCCGCGACCACGGCCCCGGCATCCCGACGGAGGAACTCCCCCACGTCTTCGACCGCTTCTGGCGCTCCCCGTCGGCCCGCGCCCTGCCCGGCTCGGGCCTGGGCCTGTCGATCGTGGCGCGCACGGTCCAACAGGCGGGCGGCGAGGTGTCGTTGACGCCGGCGGAGGGCGGCGGAACGGTGGCGACGATACGGCTGCCGGGGGCGCCTACGCCTCCGCCGGAGCTGCCGTGATCAACACGGCGGCAGACTCGAACAGGCGGGGATGGTTCTGTCACCGGTCCGCGTCTTGTCGGCGAAGGCCGTCGAGGACGACGTTCATCAGAGGCCGTGCGGTTGATTCCCACTCATCCCGGTCCAGCCGGCCGAGGTAGGCGATGAGCAGGAGGACCCCGTGGGCGTCCACGTCCGTGCGGATGGAACCTGCTGCTTTCCCGGCGTCCAGCAGGTGACCGAGGGCGCTTTCGATGGGGTTCTGGCTGTGGGTGACAAGGTCCTGCCATGCCGCCGGCTCGAGCGCTGCCAGGACGCCGTACTTGATCTCGGCGTAGTCGATCACTCGGTCGAGCCAGTGACGCAAGGCTTCCACGGGCTCGTGTTCCGCCAGCAGAGCGGAGGCGGCGGTCACGAGTTCTTCGACGTCGCGCCGGTAGACCTCGGCGAGGAGCGCTTCGCGGTTGGGAAAGTTCCGGTAGAGCGTTCCCTGTCCTACGCCGGCGCGCTTGGCGATCTCGTTGAGGTGGACGTGGTCGGACTCGGCGAGGGCCGCGCGGGCGGCCTCGACGATGCGTGTCCGATTCTGCACCGCATCCGGACGGCGTGCCGACGGGTTCATAGGCCTCTCCTGATGCTCCGCATGTTCCGCCTCATGTTCCGCCTCTGACAAGTGGACACGTGTCCGGTAGGGTGAGCCATACAGCGGACACGTGTCCACTTTACTTGGAGGCAGCAGTGCTCTCTCTTCACGGAAAGATCGTCGCCATCACCGGAGCGAGCGGCGGGATCGGTGAAGCCACGGCCCGTCTGCTCGCCCAGCGCGGCGCCGCGGTCGTCCTCGCAGCGCGCCGCAGCGAGCGCATCGACGCCATAGCGCAGGACATCCGGGAGGAGGGGGGCCGGGCTGCCACATGCGTCGTCGACGTCACCAAGGCCCAAGACCTGCAGCGCATGGTCTCCACCACCATCGACCAGTACGGCCGTATCGATGTACTGGTGAACAACGCCGGCATCGCCCCGATCAGCCCACTGGCCGACCTCGACACCGAAAGCTGGTCGGCCATGATCGATGTCAACCTTCGCGGCATGCTCAACGGCGTCGCCGCCGCGCTGCCCGTCTTCCGCGAGCAAGGGTCGGGCCACCTGGTCAGCATCGTCTCCGTAGCCGGCCTGAACGGCGCGTCCCCCTCGATGGCTGTCTACGCCGCGACCAAGAACGCAGTGCGCACCGTCCACGAGGGACTGCGCACGGAGTCCACCGACGGGGTGGTGCGCACGACAGCCATCTCGCCGGGATACATCCGCACCGATCTCGCCGACTCCATGGCAGACCCGCGCATCCGCGAACAGACGCGCAAGAACATGGACGCGATGGGCATCCCTCCGGCGGCGGTCGCCCGCGCGGTGGCCTTCGCCATCGAGCAGCCCGGCGACGTCGAGATCGGCGAGATCAACGTTCGCCCCACCGTCCAGGCATGACCTGAGCCTCAGCGAAGTCAGTGGAAGCCGAGCATGCCGGGGGAGTCGATGTCGACCGTGAGGATGCCGGGCGGGTAGTGGTCCGTCCGCCCCGTAAGGATGATCGACATGCCGCCGGTCTCGAGGTGTGGTGTCGCTACGTAGAGCGTGTGACAGGTGTCAGGTCCGCCGTAACCCTCCCTGAACATCCCGCCGACCGTCGCCGCCGCCGTCTGGCTGAGCGCGTCGACCATGACACCCGGGAGTGCGAGCACGTCGCCGGCGACGCCCTTTTCCGCCGACTCGGCGTACATCAGGCACAGTGCCGGGATGTGCAGCCAGTCACCTGGCGTGTGGGCCACGTTGTCGGCGAAGTGATGTAGAGCACGGTGCCCCCGCGCGAGGGCGACCACCGCGCTCGTGTCGAGAATGATCACGCGGCCATACCCCGCTGAGCGTGCATCTTCTCGGCGGCCATGGCGTAGATGTTGGCAAGCACGTCCGGCCCTTGGTCGAACTCCTCGTCGGTCAGCGTGCACCCCATCCGCTCACGCAACACCTTGCGCGTGGCGGCAACGCGCTCTGCGATCTGGTCGGCGGTGAGCTGCTGGGCCGCCAGCTCCTCGACGAGCTGTCCCAGGGTCATCCCCCGCTCCTTGGCGACCTGGGCGAGATGGTCGCGGGCCTGCCGGGACACCTGAATGGTCGTGTTCTCTGCCATGGCTCCACCATAACTACGCCACAGCCCGCGACGGCCCTAGTTTCCGCCCGTTTCACCCGATGGTGTTCGCCCTCGTGTCGCCCTTGACCCCTTCACGAAGGCCGATCAGGCCACGGCGAACCGACCGCCCGAGCCCTCCCCCTGCTCTGGGCTCGGCCGATCGACCGTATGTCCGGAGCGGAGTGAGATCACCCCGCCCCGGACATGCGTTCCCCCGTTCTCCCCCGTCAGAGGAACGAACGACGCTCACGTTAGGCATCGTCGGTGATCCGTGCCATGTCACGGGTGCACGGTTACCGGGGGTCGCGCCCACCCGGTGCACGGGCGGCGGCCTTCACGCACAACCGGAGGGGCGCATTCGTCAGCCGTGCACAGGGCGGGACGGCAGGAGCGGGCGGCCGGTGGTGGTGGCGTGGAGGGCGAAGGCCAGCGGGCGCACTCCGCTCAGTACGTGTTCGTCGTCGTCGGGGAGGGTGTCGCCGTCCAGGTCCAAGGTGAGTTCGCGCTGGATGAGAGGGGCGGCGGTGCGGAGGTGAGCGCGTACCGTCACGGGGGAGATGTCCAGAGCCGTGGCCGTCGACTCCACGTGCGTGTCGTTCTCCAGCCAGGCGCGCAGGGTGCGCAGCAGGTCGCGGGAGTCGTCCTTCAGCGGGCGCAGGAACGACTCCGCCCAGGCCCGTACCTCCGGCGTGGACACCATCGCCGTGAAGTCGGCCTCCAGGTCGGTCGAGAGGTCGTCGTGGCCGTGCGCGATGACGATCTTGAGGGCTGCCGAGACCACGATCTGGTTCAGGACGCTGTCGCGGTCGAGACCGAGCAGGTCGAAGCAGGTGTTCATGCGGTGCGTCACCGTGTTGCGGTGGATGCCCAGCAGGCGGCCGGCCGCCTTGTGCCGGACCTCCAGGCCCAGGTCCAGGGTGCGCAGCAGCTGATCGCGGCGGCTCATGGGCAGGGTCAGCAGGGGGTGCAGCAGCGTTCCGGCCCAGCGGCGTGCCGTCTTCGGGGGCAGGACGTCCACGAGATGCATCCGGTCTTCGGCGAGCGCGACCCGGTCGGGCAGCCGGCTCGCCTGCGCGAGGGCGTTACGGGCCTCCTCGTAGGCGTCCGCGACCTCGCCCAGCTCGTGCACCCGGCTGCCGCCCATACGGTGGCTGGGCAGCGAGATGACGATCCGCCGCAGGGCTTCGGCCGTCTCCGAAGTACCTGAAGTAGTACCTGAAGTACCTGAAGGCAGGTCCGAAGTGGCGTACGCGTTCCCGGGGGCGCCGTCACGCGCCGGGTCGATCACGATCAGGTGGTTGAAGGCCGGGCATCGCACCAGCAACGCATGGTCGGCGACCGCGCGTTCACCGAGCCGGGCGGTGATCTCCCGGTCCTCCTCCGCGCAGTCGATCACGTACACCCGCATGGATTCCATGTCCAGCAGTCCCGGTGCGAGCGGAGTCATCACGCGCTGGGCCGCGGCCTCCTCACCGATCATCAGGAGCTGGAAGACGCTCAGCTTCAACTCCCGCTCGGCATCGGCCACTTGGTGGTGACGTCGGTCGGCCTGGTCGATCAGGCCCAGCACCTTGGCCGCGTGCCGCGTCAGATCGGTTCCGGCATCGTCGAACGAGCGGCGTGCGGTCACCGCAAGCACCGTGGCCGACCCCGCACCGGCGAGCGGCACGAACCTCGTGTTCGGCGATGCGGCACCGGACGGCTCTGCGCTCCGGCCGACGAGCAGAGGCGCGAACGTCGCAGGCGCCGTCGTGGGCGACGCGGCCAGGACACCCCGCTGCGGATCACTGACCAGCACCTCCGCCTCCAGAGCCGCCGCCAGCCAGTCGGCGACCCGCTGCATCGCGGCCGCGTCCGCGTCCGCGAGCCGGTCCGGGAGCCGGTTCAACAGGGCGGTGAGCTGCTCGGCCTGCCACTCCGCGTGCCGGCGACGGTACTCGCGCAGGCGCGGGACCAGTGCGCTCCACTCGTCGAGCGTCTTCGTCGTGGTCAGCAGCGGTACGTTCAGCCGGGCGGCCGACACGCGTATCGCCGACGGCACGGCCGAGGCCCCGTGGCGGTCGGCGACCACGGCGAGGGCCGAGGCCCGCTGCCGCGCCAGCTCGCGCAGCAACCGCTCGCCCGCTTCGTGGCCCCGCTGCCGGTCGAAACGCCCGCCCCCTGCCGGGCAGATCACCAGAAGCGCGTCCCCGACATCTTCGAGCTGGTCACGGTTCCATGAGGTCCCCGGCAGCACCCGTACGGCATCCACGACCCGGTCGGCGGCCGGCCGGCTCCCGTCGACGATACGCAGCGAGAAGTCAGGCTCCGCGCACATGTCGCCCAGCGTGAGCATGACGTCCTCCCTCGAGGTGCCCGGTGGCCGTAAGTGAAGTTTGCGAAGGGTCATTGTCTCCGAGTCGACTTCAGGAAGCCACACGGCTTCAGACCCCCGCCCGAGGCGTACGCGCTCATCCGAGGCGTACGCACTCACAGTCAACCCCGGTTTTTCTGAGACGTCTCTGATGAAACCGTGATGGTGCCGTGAAGTACGTCCGGTTCACTGGCACTTGACCGGCGGCCCCCCGCACATCTCTCGGCGTTTCCGCCTCTGCCACGCCGCCGGGCTCTGCTTTTCCCCCACGTAAGGCAAGACCGGCGTCATCCGGTGCCGGTGAGCAAGCAGGAGCGTACATACGTGAAATCCGCACTCAAGTCCGTGCTGAAGAGGGGCGTCCTGGTCACGGTGTCCACCGCCCTGGCCGTGACCGGCCTCGCGGCCACCGCCGGACCCGCCAACGCCGCCGCGGGCGGCCCGGACGGCTCGTCCAACATCCGGGGTGTCGACCCCGGCGACACGGACCTCATGATCGAGCGGCTCTGCAGCCAGGAGGCCGACGACGACGGCCGGGTCCACGGCTCCCTCAACGTCGAGACCGGGCAGTTCCGGACGTACGACGAGATGTATGCCGAGTCCGAGCGCCTCGGACACTCCCCCACCGCTCCCTGGGAGTACTTCAGCGGGTACTGCACCTACCCGCAGGCCTCGACCTGGTCCATCAAGGGCGAGACGATCCGGACCTCCAACTGGATCGGCAACCGCGGCACGTCGGAGGACAAGGAAACCTTCGTCCGTAACTACACGACGAAGACGAGCGCCAAGAAGAGCGTGGGCGCCACGATCAGCCTCTCCTTCGCCAAGGGTCTCTTCGGCGGTGGCGCGGAGAGCAGCTTCAGCTACGAGTGGGGCTGGGAGAAGAGTTCGTCGTTCGAGCGCCGCAGCGAGAAGTCCATCCCGGCGTGTGCCCAGGTCGCCACGACGTGGACGCCGTACCAGCGTGTGGTGCGCGTGAACCCGGTCTTCAACGTCACCAACTACAGCTGGTACAAGGCCGGCGACCCGAACGACGAGGAAAGCTGGGAGAGCACCACCACCTGGCGCGGCCGTGACGCCTCCTGGCAGAAGATCTACTCGCACGGCTACTACATCGACGGCATCTCCGACAAGCTCCTCCCCGACGGGACGCCTGACGGGCGCGAGGACAAGATCCAGGAGAACCTGGACCCCGACAGCTGCGCTAGCTGAGCCGACCTGCTGTCACCGCAGCGGCGTGCCTCCGCCCGGGCCGGGCGGAGGCA
>NZ_JAAKZY010000254.1 GCF_011045015.1 Streptomyces scabichelini
CGCCCACCCCTTCGTCGCCTCCATCGACCTCGCGGCCCTGCCCGCCGACGCGACGGACCTGCCCCTGCCTCCCGACGGCAACCTGCTGCTGTTCGCCTTCCCCGAAACCGCCGACGATTACGAAACCATGGGCAGTGTGGTGTACGTCCCCGCCGGTTCGGCCGTGACGGAACGGGACAGGCACGCGTGGAACCCCTCCGACATCGACGATTACGAGGCGATGTTCGAGGAGTTCCCGCAGGGTCCGCTGCGGGCGACGACCCATGTGTCGCTGCCCTGCCACGAGGCGGTCGAACTCCTCGACAAGCCGGGGAGCGGGCCGCTTCCCGGGCATCCCCGCTCCGAGGAACTCGTCGCGGTCTGGGAGAGCACCCGCGACGCCATCGCCCCCGAGGGGCCGCTGCAGATCGGGGGATACGCCGACGAGGAGGCCGTCTACACCGACCCGGTCGCAACTGCCGTGTCCAGGGCCGTGAAAGCGGCGGACGCGGGCCGGTGGGACGGACCGGTTTCGGATGACGTCGCGGACTGGGTGCTCCTGGCCGACTGGCTTGCCGGCATGGACGTACAGGGCTGGGAGAGCGCCACCGTCCACTGGGTGATCCAGCGCGAGGACCTGGCCGCGCAACGCTTCGACCGTGCGTTCACCTCGGTCTTCTGGAACCCCTGACCTGTGTCCTGAACGATTTCCTTCCGATCGGCCGACGGTTGGTCCGGGTGTGCCGGGCCAACCAGTCATAGGGCTCCCAGCACGCGTGCTGCCGATTCCGCGGCCCCGGACGAGGACGTTGACGCCGAGATCAGGAGATCAAACGGATGGGGGCTGCCGCCGGTGTTCGTCGAAGGCGGCCATCATCCGGGTGGGCGTCTCCCCGTACTGCTTCTTGAAAGCCCGGATGAAATGGCTGCTGTCGAAGAAGTGCCAGCGCGCCGCGGCTTCCGCGACGGTCGGCCTGCCCCATGGGGTGAGCAGTTCGTGCCGTGCGCGTTCCAGTCGTCTGCGGCGGATGTAGGCCGCCACCGGCTCTTCGGCTGTGTTGAACGCGCGGTGCAATGTGCGCACAGAGACGTTCAGTTGGCGTGCCAGCCACCGAGGCGAAAGGTCGGGGTCTGTGAGGTGCTCGTCCGCGAGATCCATCGCGGCGCGGGCGAGTGCGGGAGCCAGCTGGGGCTCGGCGTCGTCGAACTCGTGTCGCACAGCGGCTCTGGCAAGTTCGAGCAGGGCGTTGCGTGCGCCCTGGACGCCAGCCGCGGTGAGGCCGCGCACGGTCTCGCGGACCATGCTCGCGTGGGCCATGAGAATGCGCATCTCGCTCGAACGGGTCGAACCGACGATCTGCCTGCCCCGGGTTGTCCGCCCGAGCACTGCGGTGGGCAGGATCAGTACCGTCGCCCGGGACCCGGGCGCCACGTCGAACAACGAGGGTGGGTTGTTGCGGCGGGCGATGAAGGACCCGGCCGGAACCGTGACGCTTTCACTTCGCCCGTCCAGTGCGGCGAAACGCCAGGAGCCGTGCCGCATCAGATGCACGAGCACCCGGTCGCCGCTTTCGCGGTCCGCCGCGGGACGCCCGAGGAAGCGCTCGCTGTAGACGTCCGCGATCACTGCATCGTGCAAGTTGGCGGCCTGGACGTTGATCCGGAAATCGCCGGACTCGCCGACGTCGAAGGAGGGCAGGGGTAACGCTTGGCCCGTTTGCGTCTCCCACTCCTGCCGGAAGACGTCGAAGCCGTTTCTGGCCGTCCTCGGCTTCGTGACGTCTGCCGTGAACGTCCCCACCAGCCGGTTCCCCGTCATGGTTCTCTCGCCGTCGCCCTCTTCCGTACGACACGGAAGTCCCATAGGTGTGTCTCTCAGATACAAGCGCCCCCACACAAACCAAAAGAAAATTACAGGCCTCTGCAACACGACAAGCAACGAGGTCCCACTTTCATGACCGAAACGACCACGGCACACGCAACGGACGAGGGCGCCGGCGACCCGGCCGCGGATGTCGCGAACCTGATGCAGATGATCGCCGGCGGCGCGATCCTCCAGACACTGCACGCGGTTGCCGAACTCAACATCGCCGACCACCTCGCCGATGGAGCACGCACGGCAAAGGAGGTGGCCGCGCGCGAAGGCAGCCATGAACGGGCCACCTTCCGTCTGATGCGTGCGGCCGCTTCACTGGGAGTGCTCAGCTACGAAGGGTTGGGGTGCTTCGGCCTGACCGGGCGGGGGCAACTGCTGCGTACCGGTGTGCCGGGCTCCCTGCGCTCCTTGGTGCTGATCCAGGCCGGGGAGTCGCACTGGCAGCCCTGGAGCCTGTTCCCCGAGGCAGTGAGGCAGGGCGCGAGCCAGGCGAAGAAGGCATTGGGCGCGGACGTCTTCGACTACAACGCGCGGCCGGAGAAAGCCGACGAAGCCAGACTGTTCGCCGAGTCCATGCGCGACTTGGCCGGCATGGTGACCCAGGGCATCCTGGCCGAGGCCGACACCGAGGGCATGTCCACCGCGATCGACGTCGGTGGCGGGGACGGACACCTCGTCCTGGGGCTCATGGAGGCCAATCCCTCTTTGCACGGCCAGGTACTCGACCTGCCGCACGCCGTCGATGACGCGACCCAGCAGGCCGGACAGCGGGGCCTGTCCGACCGCTTCTCCGCTGTGCCGGGCGACTTCTTCCATGAGGTACCCCGCGCGGATCTCTACCTCCTCAAGACCGTGCTCCACGACTGGGACGACGAGCGCAGTACGACGATCCTGCGCAACTGCCGCTCTGCGGCGGGCGAAGGCGGGCGCGCCCTGGTCGTGGAAATGCTCGTCGACCACGAGATCGGCAAGCCGGACTTCGCCACCATTGCGGACGTGACCATGCTCTGCGTCACGGGCGGCATCGAACGAGACCTGGACGAGTTCGACGCTCTCTTCGCTGCGACCTGCTGGCGCCGCGGCAGAACGTACCCCGTTGGCGGCGGCTACTACGCCATGGAACTCGAGGCTGTCTGACCGCGATTCAGGAAAATGACATGTCAACAATTCTCATTACCGGTGCCAATCGGGGCATCGGCTACGAGACGGCCCGAGCACTCATCGCTGAGGGTCACACAGTGTGGCTGGGCTGTCGGGACAAGGCCCGAGGGGAGCGCGCCGCCGGCGAGCTCGGCGGGAAATTCGTATTGCTCGACGTCACCGACGACGCCTCTGCCCAAGCTGCCGCCGCAGCCATCGGCCAACTGGACGTACTGATCAACAACGCGGGCCTGCTGGAGCCGCCGACGCACATCGGAGACCTCACGTCAGAGCTCGTGCACCGGATTTTCGACACCAATGTCTTCGGTGTCGTCCGCGTCACGACGGCCTTTCTGCCTCTCCTGGCGGAGTCGGCGCAGCCGACCGTGGTCAACGTGACCAGCAGCATTGGCTCGTTGGCCAAATCAGCCGATCCGAACGACGAATTCACCGCCTACCCGCAGGATGTGTACCGCGCTTCCAAGGCGGCTCTCAACATGTTCACCGTCCAGTACGCCAAGGCATACCCAGCTGTACGGATCAATTGCGTCGACCCGGGTTTGACCGCAACCGACATGATGGGCGGTCAGGTGGGCCAGCCGGTAGCCCAAGCAGCTGCGATCGTGTCCAGGGTTGCTCTCCTCGGACCGGACGGCCCGACCGGGCAGTTTCTCGGTGCCGACGGCGTCGTCCCGTGGTGACCATGAGCGCGAAGCCCAGGGGGCCCATCACCGAGACCATCGACCGCTTCGTCGACAGCTGCAACGTCCAGGACCTCGACCTCGCCATGTCCTTCTTCGCCGAGGACGCCGAGTACCTTCCCGGCGACGGCAGCATCCAGCCCGGACCCGCACAGTTCCGCGCCGCGTTCGTGCCGATCTCCTCGGGGAAGTTCGGCCTGGTCACCTTCGACGAACACGACCGGCTCATCGACGACCCGCGGCTCCACCTCGGTGCTGCGCTGGGCCCTCCGCGCCCGCTACGGCCATGTGGTCCATGACTTCCCTTGAGGGGGTCAGTTGGCCTGGGACGCGCCGACGTGGAATTCGTCCTCTTGAGTGTGACGCACGAAACTCCTTGCCCGTTGCGATGGTGTCAACCACCGCCCGGGGCAAGGAGTTTCGTCGTCACCTGTCGTTCGTACCGAACAGGGCCATCAGATTCCGGCCGCCCGTCACGTCCACCCTCGTGCTCAGTCGACTATCGCTTCGATGATCGAGTAGGGAGTCGACGTCGACACGACCCTGTCGATGCTGATACCGGCGGTGTTCAGCAGCGACTCGTACTCCGCCTGGGTTCGTTCCATCCCGGAGCCCATGGCGAGCATGGTGAGGTCGATCGTCTTGGCCATGTGCGGCTCGTCGCCGTCCGGCACCACACCCTCGACGATCAGCACCCGAGCACCCGGCCCACCCGCCTTGGCCACTGACTGGAGCAGGCTGACGGCAGCGGCGTCGTCCCAGTCGTGAAGGATGTAGTTGAGCAGGTAGATGTCCGCGACGGGCACGCTGTCGAAGAAGTCACCGGCGACGACCTCGACCCGGCCGTCGAGCCCCCGGGCGGCGATGTTGGACCGCGCCGCCGGCGTCATCGCGGGGAGGTCGAAGACGATCCCCCGGCGGTCGGGCAGGTCCTTGATGAGTTCGACCAGGACGCTGCCGTCGGCTCCCCCGATGTCGGCGACGAGCTCACCGGCGGGCAGCGCGTAGGCGTCGAGCATGCCGGCGCGAAATCCGTTGGTGAGCGCGGCCATCGCCTCGCTGAACTGCCGCGTTCGGTCCGGGCTCTCGGTCACCCAGTCGAAGAAGGGCTTGCCGAGGTAGTGGTCCGCAGCGGGCTCGCCCGTCCTGAGCGTGTGGAGCAGATCGCTGAACGGGGCGTAGTGGGTCTCCATCCACATGAGCACCACCGCGCGCACCGAGTCGTCGGCGTTACGGGACAACGTCGCGCCTATGGGTGTCAGGGACACTCGATCGCCGTCGAGGACGAACAACCCCATCGAGGCGAGCGTGCGCAGCAGCCGGCGCAGGGGCTGGATCTGCGCGCCCGACCTCTCCGCCAGTTCGCTCACCGTCAGCGGGCTCCCGGCCTCGTCCAACATCGTCGGCAGGTCCAGCTTGGCCACGACGTAGACGGCCTGGGAGACCTGAAATCCTCCTGTCATCTGCATCATGACATCTGCCGGATTCGGCTTCGGCGGGTTCATCAGCGCTCTCCTCTTGAAGTCCGTCGGTGACAACGGACAGATCGAACAGTCGATGGTCGGGCGGCGGCGATGCCGCGGGGCGCACAAGGTTTGTCCTTATTTGCATGGATCGCGCCCGGAACCGCCCTGAGCTTGTTCCTCCCGCCGAAGCTTAGGAAGGTCGGCGCGGCGCGCCCTTGAACCACAGCGGCATCCGTACGGAACATCCGTGCCACGAGACAGCGTTGGAGCAGCGCATGGAGGTAGACGATGAACAACGCTGCACCGGAGGCCGACGGATCGCGCGGGGCATTCTTACTGGACTCCACCATCGCGCCCACCGGGCCCCGCGGATTCGACTCCTTACGGCACGTATGGGAGGCGCAGATCGGCGATGTCTTCCGACTGCCGGCCTTCAGTCCGGCCACGGTCGGCGACCTCCGGGTCAAGGGCCGCGCCGCCAAGGTGCGCGACGTGAAAATCGCCGATGTCCGCAGCGCGTCGTCCCTCGCGGGCACCCCGGGTGACGACTACGACGCGGTGGTGATGTACGTAGTGCGGCGCGGCACATGGACGTTCGACGCTCCGCCCGATCGCGGTGAACACACGGTTTCGGCCGGGCAGTTCCGCCTCCAGCACTTCAGACGGCCCTCGCAGTTCGAGACGGCGCCGCACACGACGACGAAGATCTTCGCTCTGCCCGCCGCAATGCTCAGCCCTCTGCTCGGGAACCGGATCATCACCGGTCCGGCGGACGCGGCCGAGGTGCGCCTGCTGGTGGCCCACACGAAGATGGTCCACGCAACCATCGCCGACTTCGGCCCGGCCGGTGTGCACGCCGCTCACAGCACGCTGATCGAGCTGGCCAAGGCGGTGGCGCTGCGTCGGTTCGACGACGTGGAACCCCGACTGGCTCCCGCACTCGCCCAGGCCGCGAAGGACCTCGCGGACCGCCATCTCGCCCATCCCGAACTGTCTCCGGCGATGCTGGCGCGTCAACTCAACGTCTCCGTACGCACATTGCAGCGGGCGTTCGCCGCGACAGGAGAGGCGGTGGCCGCCTACATCCGCGGGCGGCGGCTGGAAGAAGCCCGCCGCGCGCTCACCGCCCCGTCCGGACGGCTGAGCGTCTCCGAACTCGCCGCCCACTGGCACTTCGCCG
Source organism: Streptomyces scabichelini (assembly GCF_011045015.1). Taxonomy (GTDB): domain Bacteria; phylum Actinomycetota; class Actinomycetes; order Streptomycetales; family Streptomycetaceae; genus Streptomyces; species Streptomyces scabichelini. The sequence continues at coordinate 6,343 of NZ_JAAKZY010000254.1, forward strand.
ACAGCAGCCACTTCATCCGCGCCTTCAAGAAGCAGTACGGCCGAACACCCACCGATTACGCAGACTCGACCAGGCCGGCCGACGGATGACCCAGCCTTGCGCCTCCGCCCCGCCGCGTGTTCAGCCGGTGCCCGACTGGCTGGCCTTCCATGCACGGTAGTGCTGCTCGGGGTTGTCGGTGAACGAGGCGTGGCGGGGGCGCCAGCCGAGCAGGCGGTGGGCCTTCGCACTCGTGACGAGCTCATCCTGGTCGGCGGCCATCTGCATCATCCCGCCGGCCTCCGCGGTCTCCAGGGTGATCTCGCCGGTGTAGCCGGCCGCGCGCACGGCGACGCGCTGCACGTCCAGGGCGGCCAGGCGCTGGTCGTCGGCGACGACGAACACCTCGCCGTCCACAGCGGTCGGGTTGTCGAGGATGCGGACGTAGGCGTCGGCGAGGTCGTCGACGTGGACCCAGCTCCAGCGCTTGGCGCTGTCGCCGTAGAAGACAGGTTTGCCTGCCTCGGCGGCGGCGAACCACTCGCCGGTCATGGACGTGGTGGCGGGCCCTCCGTACATGAAACCGGGGCGGACCACAGTGTGTGCAAGGCCGCTGGCGGCCAGCTCCTTCTCCAGGGCGAAGCGGAAACCGAGAGGGCTCTCGGGGTTGCCGGGCGTGTTCTCGTCCATCAGCGGCAGACCGGTGCGGCCGTAGGAGGAGATGCCGGTGGTGAACACCAGGTGCCGACGGCGCCCGTCACGCTCCTGAGCGGCGACGAGTTCGGCGAACAGGCGCTGGTCGCCGCCGATGGGATCGCTCATCTCCATGAGCAGGTGAACGACCGCGTCCATGCCGTCCAGGTGCCCCCGCCAGCTCTCGGGCTTGGTGAAGTCGCCCTCGACGGGCGTGACCTCGCTGATCGTGAGGTCCCGGGCGCCCTGGCCGGTGGTGTCGCGGGCCAGGCCGAGGACGCGGTGGCCGGCACGGGCCAGAGCGGCGGAGACACGCCGGCCGGCATAGCCGGTGGCGCCGATGACGAGGATCTGCATGTTCGTTACTCCGTGTGCTGTGTGTGGCGTGGTGTGTTGGGGTGCGTGTGATGTGGTTTGCGTGCTGCGTGTGGTGTGTCTTGGGTCAGGCGGCGGGGGTGGTCGTGAAGAAGCGGGCGAGTCGGTCGGCGGTCCATGCCGGGTTGTCGGCGGCGAAAGTGTGTGCGGCGGCGGGAACGATGTCCGCGCGGACATCCATGGCCGCCTGGCGGGCACCGTCCAGCAGGACGTCCTGGGGCAGGCCGTGTTCGCCGTTGAGGATCAGTACCGGCACCCCGACCGGGCCCCCGGCACGGGCGGTCCGGCCGTCCTCGACGAGCGTGGCGTAGTGCTCGAACCCGCCGCGCATGGCGTCGGTGCGGGTGTAGGCGCGCAGGAGGTCGGCGCGGTCACCATCGGTGATGCCGCCTCGGGTCATCATCGACCAGAAGCCCGACAGGTACTGCTCCTCCTTGCCCGCGGTGAGCATCGCTGCCGACTCGCTCTGGGCGTGGAACCCGAAGTGCCATGAGCCGCCGTTGGCCGGGTTCATGTGCTCCTCCAGGCCGAAGCCGGGCAGGTACGCCTCGCTGAGCACCAGCCGGGAGACCTCGTCCGGGTACGCCTGGGCCCAGGCGTGGACGGTCATCGAGCCCACGTCCGTACCGACGGCGAAGACGCGTTCATGGCCGAGGTGCCGCAGCAGTTCGTGCAGGTCCTCGGCCTCGTCCCGCTTGGTCCAGTGCCCTGCCGGGATGGCCGAGTCGCCGGAACCGCGCAGGTCCGGTGCGACGACCGTGAAGCCCCGTTCAGCGAGGAGCGGCATCACGGCCCGCCATTCGATCCAGGTGAACGGCCAACCGTGCACGAGGACGACCACGGGACCGGCGCCGCCGCTCACATAGTGCAGCCGGACGCCGTTCACCTCGGCGTGGGCGGGCGTGAACCCGTCCGGTAAAAGGGTTGCGGGATCCATGAACTGCCTCTCTTTTGCTTGCTTCAGCAAGTACTATCTCTCATTGCTTGCCTCGTCAAATAAACTGGTGACATGGCCCCCGACATCGAACCCGCAGCACTGACCCCCGACGAATTCCTTCTGTGGCGGAGCCTGGGGCGACTGGTCCATGCCCTGCCGCGCGCGCTGGAGGAGGACATGGCCCGAACCGGCGTGACCATGACCGAGTTTGCGGTCCTGCTCCTCTTGAGCGAGGCCCCCGACCGGCGCATGCGCATGTCCGCACTCGCTGCCGCGGCCGGCCTCACACCCTCCCGCATCACCCGCGTGGTGGAAGGGCTGGCACACCACGACATGGTCCGCAAGGAACGTCACGACAACGACGGACGTGGCAACGACGCCGTCCTCACGGACACCGGTCTGCACGCCATGCACTCGGCACAGGCCACCCATCTCGCCAGCGCGCGGCGACGCGTCCTCGACCACATCCCTGAGCACCTGGTGCCGGAGCTTGCCCGGGCCCTTGCCGGGACCACCGAGGCCCTGTACCAGCCCTGAACGGCGGTGACGTAAAGAGCGAGATTGCGCGATGGCCAATGCCGGCGATCGCTCGATCGGCTACAGGCGCGCGGCCAGGAACGGCAGGACCACGTCGGCCATCTCTTCGGGTACTTCCTCGGCGAGGTCGTGCCCGGCGTCGAAGACGTGGCCGGTGACGTCGTGGGCCATGAGTCGCATCTGGGACTCGTTGCGGTCGCCGATGAACGCCGAGCCGCCGAGCGCCAGCACCGGGATGTCGAGCTTCTTCTGCGCGGACTGCCGGTTCTGTTCGGCGTCCACGAGCATCGCCCGGTAGATCGCGAGCATGGCGCGGATACCGCCGGGCATGGAGTAGCAGCGCACGTATTCCTCGATCGCGTCGGGCGTGGCGCTGTCGGTACGGCTGCGCTCAAACTTGATCATGTACGTGATCAGCTCACGCTCGTGCCCGGCGATCAGCATCTCGGGAACGTCCGGCTGGAAGTAGAAGCCCAGATGCCACAGATGCATGCCGCTGGAGACGTTCTCCGGAGTGAGGGCGGTGTGGTCCTCGAAGCCGAAGCCGGGGAACAGGGCCTCGGCGAACACGAGGCCGCTGACGTTCCCGCGGTGGCGGGCGGCGAGTTGGTAGCCGATCACCGCTCCCCAGTCCTCGCCGATCACGGCATACGTCCCGTGCCCGAGGTGGGCCATCAGTGCGGCGATGTCGTCGCTCATCGTCGCGGAGTCGTAGCCGTCCGCAGGGCGGGCGGAGTCACCGAGACCGCGCAGGTCCGGCACGACGACGGTGTAACGGGCCGTCAGCTTCGGGACGAGGTGGCGCCAGTGATAGCCGGTCTTGGGTACGCCGTGCAGCAGCACCACCGCGGGGCCGGACCCGGCCGTCCGGTAGTGCAGACTCGTTCCGTTGACGGCGGCACGGCCGGTGCGTACGGGCGCTCCGTCATGGTCGTACATCATGTGTTCTCTCAGCCTTCCCTGTTCCGTGTAACTCGCGATGGGGTGCCGGCCGGCGGGTGTCATGCAGGTGTAGGTGGGGCGCCGGTTGATCCCGTGCCTGCGGGTTCCGGCGCTTATTCTTGATCGTGCGATACAGATTCTGGTCATGAAAAAGTCAGTCGAGGGCGGCCAGCGCGACCTCCACGAGGGGTTCGAGGGCGTGGCGGTCCGGCGTGATCTTCGAGGAGACCAGTAGCCCGTTGAGGAAGGTGACGAGGAATCCGGCGAGCGTGTACGGGTCGTGCCGCGCCGCGATCTCACCCCGCTCCCCCGCCACCCGCAGCACCTCGGTGAGGGCGTCCCGGGTGGCATCCTGCATGTCCCGCACGATGCGCCGGACCGGCGGGGCGTCCGGCAGGCGCTCGCAGGCGGCATTGACCGCCAGGCAGCCCCGGCCGTCCTGCTCGACAGCGATGCGGATCCGCTCGACCAGCAGCGTGCGGATCGCCGAGCGGGCGTCAGCACCCTCCTCCAGGCTGCGCAGGGCAGCCGCCGCGAGGGTGCTGCGGTAGCGCTCCAGCGCGGCACGGTACAGGCCGTCCTTGTCGCCGAACGCCGCGTACAGGGACCCCTGCCCGATCCCCAGGTGCTGCGTCAGGTCGCGCACCGAGGTCGCCTCGTAGCCACACGCCCAGAACAGCTCCATCGCGCGGCTCACCGCCATCTCGGTGTCGAACTCCCTGGTCCTTGCCATGGCAACACCGTAACGTATCTGGATCGCACGCTCAAGAAAGTGCTGCGACACGTCGTCACCGGACGGGCGGTGCGGTACAGCTCCAGCATCGAGCTTTCGCCGCCGGTCTGTGCCTCCACGCTCCGCTCGCTTCAGTTCGCGACGTCGTGGTTGGACAGCACCCAAGTGGCCGGTGCGCCGACGCCGTTGAGCATGGCGAGGGAGTCGTCGATGACCGTGCGGAGGTCCTTGGCGTCCCAACTGGCCATGAGGAAGTCCAGCAGACCGTCATGGAGACCCTCCAGGCAGAACGCGGTGTAGCCACCGGTGCCGTCCTGGCCGAACATGCGGAAGCCGTCTCCGTTCAGGTTGCGTTGAGGACACCCGGAGTGTCGTACAGGACAGCATTCCGATGGAGCGGGATGCGTCCCATATTGATGGCGGCGACGGCTGCCAGGGCGTCGCGGAACGCCTGCGAGGCCGTGGTGCCGGACGTCTGGACGGTGGTGGGCTGCGTGGTGGTGGTCATGACCGGGCCGGCTTCGTGAGGCGCGGGTCGAGGCCGTACTGCTCGTGGGCGCCGAGGTTCTCGCGCAGGGTGGGGCCTTCGTAATCGTCGTGGAACAGGCCGCGTTCCCGCAGGATCGGGACGACCTGGTCGACGAAGGCGTCGAAGCCGTCGTGGTAGCTGTCGATGGCGATCGAGAAGCCGTCGCAGGCCCCTGCCTCGAACCACTGCTGCATGTGATCGGCCGCGTCGGCGGCGGTGCCGGCGACCACGGGGTGGTAGTCGATGACGCCGTAGGCGAGCACGTCGCGCAGGGTCCAGCCTTCCCGGGCCACTTCGAGGGCGCGGGCGGAGCGCGGGTCGTGCGGGCTGGGTATGGCGTCGGCGAGCTGGTCCGCGGTCAGCGGCTCGTCGAGCCGGCCGGGGTCGAGCGGGAGACCGATCATGGCGCCGAGGTAGCGGACGCGTTGGTTCAGGTCGACGACCTCGTCCAGGAAGCGACGCCGCTGAAGGGCGGCCTGGCGGGAGGGGGCGATGGTCGGCATGAAGCCGGCGAGCATCTTCACCTCGTCCGGGTCGCGTCCGGCGCGCTTGGCGGCGTCCCGCAGGGCCTGGCGCTGGGCCCGGGCGTCCTCGATGGTGTACGGGTTGGCGTAGACGCCGCTGGCGTAACGGCCCGCGAGTTCCAGGCCGTAACTGCCGCCGCCCGCCTGGAAGATGACTGGCTGGCCCTGCTCGGACGGGGGGATGGGCAGCGGGCCGCGGGAGGCGGCGTGTTTGCCCTGGAGGTTGACCGGCTGGATCTTGTCCATGTCGGCGAACCGCTTGCCGTCGACGTCGAGCAGCCAGGCGCCCTTCTCCCAGCTGCCCCACAGAGCCTGCACGATCTGGATGACCTCGTGGGCACGCTCGTACTTCTCCGCGCGCGGCGGGATCGTCGCGCCGAAGTTCGCCGCGGCGGCGGGGTCGGAGGTGGTCACCGCGTTCCAGCCGGCCCGGCCGTGGCTGATCACGTCCAGGGCCTTGAACTGGCGGGCGAGATTGTAGGGCTCGGTGAACGTGGTGGAGGCGGTGGTGACCAGGCCGATCCGCTCGGTCTCGCGCGCGAGGACGGTCAGGATCAGCAGCGGGTCGATCATGTGGTGCGGGGAGTGGTGGTCGAGGTCGACGTCCAGGACCGGGGTGTCCGCGATGAACAGCAGCTGGATCTTGCCGCGCTCGGCGGCCCGCGCGTAACGCACGAACTGGTCCATGTCCGTGTAGCTGTGCAGGTTCGCACCCGGCAGCCGCCAGGCCCCGGGTGCGGCCCCGTATCCGCCGCTGAACTGCATGCCCAGGACCATCTGTCGGCTTGTCACGGTTACTTCTCCAGACCGGGCGATGAAAAACGGAGAGCGTCTCCGTTTACCTTTCGAGAATACGGAGGCATCCTCCGGATTGTCAAAGCCGTGCGGGCGCCGGGCCCGGGCCGGCCGAGTGGCGGCCCGGGACCAGGCACCGGACGGTTCCTGCGGGCGGAGGAACTACGGCCTGTCGAGGACTCCCGGGGTGTCATGCAGGACCACGCTCCGCTGCAGCGGAACCCGCTCCGTGCGGAGCGTGTTCACCGGTGCCGCAGGGTCAGCCATGCCGAAGGAGATGCCGAACAGCAGCTTGAGCTCCGCGGGGACACCCAGGAACTCGCGGACGGTGTCGGCGTAGACGCCGAGGATGGTCTGCGGGATGCCGGCCAGCCCCCGGGCCGCCAGCGAGAGCAGGAAGTTCTGCGCGTACATGCCGATGTCGCCGGCCGTCCGTACCCCGTCGCCGAGCGCCGGCATGAACAGGAAGGCGGCATGGGGAGCGCCGTAGAACTCCAGGTTCTCGCGGACCGCCACCCTCCTGCCGTCCCGGTCCGAGCGCTCGACGCCCAGGGCCCGGTAGACACTCGCGCCCAGGGCCTGCGACCGCTCGAGGTAGATGCCCTCCTCGCCGTAGCCATCGGTGAAATCCTGCGAGGTCCGCCCCTCCTCCTCGGCCCGGAGCAGCTCTTTGGCCAGGGCGTCCCGCGCCGCATCCGAGACGACGTGCACCGTCCACGGCTGAGTGTTGCTGTTCGAAGGGGCCGTCTGTGCGTCTTCCAGCACGCCGCGAATGTCCGAAGGGGACAGGGCGGTGGGCAGGAATCGCCGGGGGGAGCGTCGGGAGCGTGCGATGTCGGTGAAGGGTGATGTGATGCCGGGCAAGGCGGTTCCTCTCCATGGCGCGTAGCCACCGCCACGGCGGCCGTGGCGCAGCGTGGTACGGCAGGCCATGCAAGAAGGCAGCCGGCGGCTGGGTCGGGCGCGGGATTCGCCCTGCGGGTGCCGGAAGGCTTGCGGATGCCCGTAGGCGGTGGCGTGCCGAAACTGTAGGTCGCAGCGCGGGGGGACTGCGCGCTCTTTGTGTTCGTCGTGTGTGTTCGTGGCGTGCCGGCGCTGCCGCTCTCGTGCTGTTGCGTGCCCGAGAGCCGCGTCGGGTGTCTCAGCGGTGGGCGGCGCGGTTCATTTCGACGACGTCGTCGACGGTGGGGTTGGCGCCGAGGGCGGCGATGCGTTCCGGGAGGCTGTCGCGGACGCGCGCGTCCTTGGCGCGGTCGGCGGCGGCCAGGGCCGCGGGCAGTTCGTCGAGGGTCAGTTCGGTGCAGTAGGCGGGGCTGTTGGGCTGCTGGCGCCAGGAGTCGGCCAGTGTGCCGGCGTCGTAGGGGTCGAAGCCGGTGTCGTCCACCAGGCTCATGGCCACCTTCCGCGCCTCCTCGGTGTCGGCGGCGACGGGGATGGCGAGGCGGCCGGGGGTTCCGGCGGGGACGCCCTTGGTCCGCTGGGTTTCGGCCAGGGCGGCGTTCCACGCCTTGACCACGGGGCGGCCGAGCAGCTCGGCGGTGTACACGCTCTCCACCTGGCCGTTGTCCACCGCCTCGATCGGCTCGCTGAGCATGCCGGGGTAGTAGTTCGCGGTGTCGATGACCACCGTCTCGTCGGGCACCGACGCGAACAGGTCCGCCAGCTGGCCCGCCACCCCGAACGGGATCGACAGGACGATGACGTCCCGGCCCTGGACAGCATCGGCGAGCTCCGCCGCGCGGGCCCCGGACTCCAGCACCTCCGCCCGGACGGCCTGGGGGCCGCGGGCGTCGGCCACCTGGACGTGGTGCCCGGCCGTGCTGAGTTTGGCGGCGAGGTTCCCGCCGATGGCACCGGCGCCTATGACAGTAATTTTCATGATTTGTTCCTTGAGAGGTTGTGCCGCCCCTGAGGGCAGCGCGATGTGATGGCCGGGTGGTGGTGCCGCCTGGCGTTGCGGGGGGCCGGG
>NZ_JAAKZY010000255.1 GCF_011045015.1 Streptomyces scabichelini
GTCGGGGCTGGAGGCGGCGAGGTAGCGGGTGACCACGGCGTGGGTGGCCAGCGGGGAGAGAACCATGTCGCCGGCCGCGATGGTGCGGATGGCGGCGAGGAACTCAGCGGGTCCGACGCCTTTGCCGAGGAAGCCGCTGACGCCGGCGCGCAGGGCCCGGGTGACGTGGTCGTCGGTTTCGAAGGTGGTCAGGATGAGGACGCGCGTGCCGCGGAGCCGGGGATCGGCGGTGATCTGTGCGGCGGCGGACAGGCCGTCCTGATGTGGCATGCGGATGTCCATGACCACGACATCCGGTGCGGTGGCGCGGGTCAGCTGTACGGCCTGGTCGCCGTCGGCCGCCGTGGCGATGACTTCAAGGTCGTCGGTGGCGTCGATGAGGACCTGGAACGTTGCGGCGAGGAGGGCCTGGTCGTCGGCGAGGAGCACGCGGATGGTCACGGGGTGTCCTTGTCGTGGGCGGCTGGGCGGCCGGCCGGCGAGTACGCGAGGGTGGGAAGCTCGGCCTTCACCTCGAATCCGGCGTCGTCGCGGGGGTGGGCGTGCAGGTGTCCGCCGACTGCATGGGCCCGCTCGCGCATGCCGATGAGGCCGTATCCGGCGGCGCCGCGGACCTGTACGGGCGGGCCGTCGTCGGTGACCGTCAGGGTCAGCAGGCTGTCGGTGTAGTGCAGGTGGACGGCGGCCGTGGTGGTCAGTGCGTGCTTGGAGACGTTGGTGAGTGCTTCTTGCGTGATGCGGTAGGCGGTGAGGTCGACGCCGGGTGACAGTGGTTGCGCGGCGCCGTCCTGGGTGAGGGTGACGGTGAGGCCGACCTGGTCGAACGAGGCGATCAGTTCCGGTAGTTGCGTCAGGCCGGGGGCGGGCTCGGTCGAAGGGCCGTGGGGCTCGTCGCGTTCACGCAGCAGGCTCACGGTCGCTCTCAGTTCGCCCAGCGCCGAGTTGAGGGTGGCGGTGAGGTTGTGCATGACTTGCTGTGCCTTGTCGGGCCGGCCGGCCAGCAGGTAGTCGGCGGTAGCGGCCTGGGCGTGGGCGAGCGTGATGTGGTGGGCCACGACGTCGTGCAATTCGCGGGCGATGCGCATCCGTTCGGCGGCCACGCGCCGGCGGGCCTCTTCCTCGCGGGTGTGTTCGGCCATCTCCGCGCGTGCTTCCACCGCGGTGACGTAGTCGCGGCGGCTGCGCAGGGAGTCGGCCACGGCCGGGGCGACGAGGGTGAAGGCGGCCAGTCCCACCTGGTCGGCCCGCAGCTGCGGGCCGCTCGGCGGCCACAGGGCGGAAGCGGCGAGCAGGGCGAGGGCGGCGGTCGCGGTGTAGCGGGCGGCGGTGCGGCTGTCGGTTCGCCAGGCCAGTGATGCGAGCGCCGCCATGACGGGGCCGGTGAGGGCGGAGCCGAACTCGTAACCGAAGGAGCGGCCCATGGCGCCGAGGATGGCGGTGCACGCGGTCGTGGCGATCACGGTCAGGCGCGGGCGGTTGCGACGCAGCAGCAGCGCCGCGCAGGCCAGGACGGCAACGCCGGCGGCGGCCGGCGGCGGCCAGCGCACGATGCGGGGCGGCTGCGCCATAGTGGTGGAGAGCACCGCGAAGACGCACAGGGCAGCCGCCGTCGCGGCGTCGAATGCTCTGGGGTGGCGGCGGGCCCACGGCCGGGTGTCGGCAATCACGCGTCCTCCTTCACGGGTGTGCTTGGCGGTAGTCGTCTGTGGACGAGTCGGGGCGGGCGGGCCCTTGCGTATACGGGGACGTCCCGGAGGCCCGCGGGTTGGCGGGCGCCCCGGGGCGGCGGTGGGTCAGGCGTTCACCGATTCATCCCGTGACGGCGGCGCCGGGGCGGGGTGCTCGGCCGCGAGGGTGCGAGCGAGTTTCTCGCCTTCGATGTCGAGGTCGGGCAGCAGCCGGTCCAGCCACTTGGGCAGCCGCCATGCTGCCTGTCCCAGGAGCGCGAGAGCGGCCGGGACGATGGTCATGCGAACGATGAACGCGTCGAAGAGGACGGCGGCGGACAGCCCCAGACCGAGCATCTTGACCATGGAGTCGGCCATGCCGATGAATCCGGCGAAGACGGCGATCATGATGACGGCGGCGGCCACGACGACGCGGGCGCTGTGCCGGAAGCCGGTGACGATGGCCTGTGCGGGCGCTTCGCCATGGACGTGGGCTTCGCGGATGCGGGTCACGAGGAAGACCTCGTAGTCCATGGCCAGGCCGAAGACCACGCCGATCAGGAAGATCGGCATCATGCTCATCACCGGTCCGGTCTGGGCGACGCCGAGCAGGTCGGCGAGCCAGCCCCACTGGAAGACTGCGACGATCACGCCGAAGGCCGCGGCGACCGAGAGCAGGAAGCCGAGGGCTGCCTTGAGCGGGACGAGGATCGAACGGAAGACGATCATCAGGAGCAGGACGGCGAGTCCCACCACAACCGCGAGGTAGGGGATGAGGGCGGCGGTGACCTTGTTCGAGACGTCGATGTTCATCGCGGTCTGACCGGTCACCAGCATGGAGGCGCCGGAGTTCGTCTTCAGGTCGGCGGCCTCGGAGCGGATCGTCTTGACGAGGTCCTTGGTCGCGCTGGCGCTCGGGCCGGTGCTGGGCACAGCGGCGATGATCGCGGTGTCGCCGGCCTTGTTGAAGGTGGCCGGTGAGACGTCCACGACGCCGTCAGTGGCAGTCAGGGCCGTGCGGGCCTGTGCGGCGACGGCCTTCGCGTCGTCGGCGCCCTTGGCGTCGACGACGATGGTCAGGGGCCCGTTGAAGCCGGGGCCGAAGCCGTCGGCGAGCGCGTCGTAGGCACGGCGCTGAGTGGTCGAAGTGGGCTGCGCCTCGTCACCGGGCAGGCTGAGCTGGAGATCCAGTGCCGGGAGGGCGACGACGCCGAGACCCGCCACGCTCAGCAGCAGCATCGCCACAGGCCGGCGGATGACGAAACGGGCCCACCGGCTGCCCGCGGGCTCCTTCGCGCGTACGGCGGTGGTGGTCCTGCGGCGCTGGGCGCGCGGCAGGACGGCCTGGGGGAAGAAGCCGAGCAGGGCGGGCAGAAGTGTCAGGGCGACGAGCACGGCGATGACAACGGTGCCGGCGGCGGCCAGCCCCATGTCGGTCAGCATCGGCACGCCCGCCACGGACAGCCCGGCCAGTGCGATGACGACGGTGGCGCCGGCGAAGACGACTGCAGATCCGGCGGTGCCCACCGCCCGGCCGGCGGCCTCCTGCGGCGCGTGCCCCACGGCCCGTTCGGCGCGGTAGCGCGAGACGATGAACAGGGCGTAGTCGATGCCCACGGCCAGGCCCAGCATCAGAGCCAGGGTGATCGTCGTGGTGGACATGCCCGCGGTGATGATGGCGCAGACTCCGGCGCCCAGGCCGATGAGGGCGGTGACCAGAGGAAGTCCGGCGGCGACCATCGCGCGGAAGGTGATGAACAGCACGAGCGCGGCGACAGCGATGCCGATCAGTTCGGTGACGCCGCCGAGTTCAGGGCCGCCGTCGAGGGCCGAGCCTCCGACTTCCACGGTCAGCCCCGCTGCGCGGCCGTCTTCGACGGCGTCCATGAGCGCGGCGGACGTGGCCTCGCTCAGGTCGTCGCTGGAGACGGTGTAGGTGACGGTCGCGAACGCGGTCGTGGCGTCCTTGCTGACGGATTCCGGCGCGAAGGGACTCGAGGTGTCCTTCACCTGCGAGCCGCGCGCGATGGTGTCCACGACCTTTTCGACAGCCGCCCGGTTCTCGCGAGCGGTCACCTTCTGGCCGTCAGGCGCGGCGAAGACGATGCGTGCGTCCGCGCCCTCCGCGTTGTCCCCGGGGAAGCGCTCGTCGAGCAGGTCGAACGCCTTCTGCGACTCAGTGCCCGGCATGGAGAACCCGTCCTCTTCCGCGGCCGGGGCACTGAGAGCGGCGAAGGAACACGCCGCCAGGATCGCCACCCACAGGAGGGCGAAATAGCGGCGCTGCCGGAAAGACAACCGGCCGAGCCGATAGAGCAAGGAAGCCATGACAAGGCACTCCAGTCGAAGAGGAGAGGGATGGTGCCGCGGCCATGCCGTGCACACTCAAGGCGCAGACGGTCCGCAGCTTCGTGCCCATCGTTGGCAACATCGGCCGCGACGTCGTCCCGCATCTGCGGACACCCGCCCGTACTGCAGCTGCAGTACCGGCGCGGCAAGGGCCCATCCCCAGGCGGCAGGACACCCGGCGGCTCCCGCCCGCTGACCGGTCCGCGTCACATCGTGGGCCCGCACCCCGAGCGCAGCGCGGGTGCGGCTCAGGCGGCGTGCGCGTCGACGTAGGCCGGTAGCTGCCAGCCGCCGCCGCGGTCCTCCTTGGAGAACCGCGCGACAAGGGCGGGGATGTGGAAGAGGCAGGCCAGCGCGGTGGCGTTCTGGAAGGCGCTGATGGCGTGCTTGTTCATGGGCATGCCCACGCGCAGGATGCGGGGATTGACCTCGCCCTGGATCTCGTCGACGAAGGGCCGCAGGACGCGGTCGTAGTTCGCCAGCGCGGTCGGCAGGTCGTCCGCATGTCGGTTGATCTCCCCGGCCAGGACATCGGCGCCGACCAGGGCGCCGGAGATCCCCATGCCGCTGTAGGGGGATGCGCAGTGCGCGGCGTCCCCGGCCAGGATCACCCGGCCCTTGGACCAGCTGTCGATGCGCACCTGGGCGATCTCCTGGGAGTTGAAGAACGGGCTGTCCTTCATGCCCTCGATCAACCGGTCGGTCTGCCATCCGGCGTCCCGGAACCGCTCAGCCCAGAACTTCTGCTGCTGCTCCACGGGAGCGCGGTGGATCGCGGACGCTTCCGCCGACTCCTCGCGCATCACGAAGTACACCTGGGTCTCGGTCGCGTTGTGGCTGCGCCGCATGATCTGCCGGCCGCCCGGGACCATGTAGGTGTCGCGGATGTTGCTGTCAGAGGCAATGCGCGGCACGAACCAGTAGGCCATGTGGATGCCCACCCGCCAGTACGGGTCGAAGCCCTCCGGCAGCAGGGTCCGCCGGATGCGTGAGCCCTGCCCGTCGGCGCCGATCAGCAGGTCGTACTCGCCGGAGTTCCCGTCCGAGAAGTGCGCGGTGACCCGGTCTGCGTCCTGGTCGAAGCCGTCGACGCTCTTGCCGAAGACGTACTCGGTGTCGTCCTTGGTCGCCTCGTGCAGGATGCGGACGAGATCGCCGCGCATGATCTCGTACTCCGAGGTCAGGGTCTGACGTCCCTTGCCGGAGGTGTTCGCCATGATCGTCGCCTTCGGCTTACCGCGGGAGTCGACGAAGGCGACGCCCGCCTCGTCCACCAGCCGGCTGCGCACGGTCTCCAGCAGGCCCATGCGCTCGACCGCCTCGATGCCCTGTCCGCGCAGGTCGACCTGCGCGCCCGAGGCGCGTAGCCCCGGGAAGCGCTCGACGACCGTCACCTGGTGACCGCCGCGGGTGAGCCAGAAGGCCAGCGCCTGCCCGGCGACGCCGCCGCCGGCGACGAGGACCCGCAGCGAACGCTTCGCGATCTTGTTCATCACGTCCGACCACTCCAAAATCTATCGGTGATTGATTTCTTTCCACGGTCTTCTATCAGCGATAGATTGTCAATGTGACCAAGATGAACCGTGAGACCGTCGTCACAGAGGCGCTGGATCTGCTGGACGAGGTGGGCCTGGACGCGGTCAGCACCCGGCGGCTGGCCAAGCGCCTCGGTGTCGAGCAGCCGTCGCTCTACTACCACTTCCGGACCAAGAAGGACCTCCTCGCGGCCATGGCGGAAGCGGCCATGGCCCCGCACGCCGATGCGCCGCTGCCATCCCCCGAGGACGACTGGCGCGCGTGGTTCCTGGAGAACTCCCGCAGCTTCCGCCGCACGCTGCTGATGCGCCGTGACGGCGCCCGGCTGCACGCCGGCAGCACCCCGACCGGCGACCTCGACCGGATCCGCCGCAAGATGGCCTTCCTGGTCTCCTCCGGCGTGCCCGAGCGGGAGGCGCAGATGGCGATGCTGGCCGCCGGCCGCTACGCGGTCGGCTGCGTGCTCGAGGAGCAGGCGGATACGGACTCGCCGGACGGCGAGGACCTGCCGGACGACGTCCCCGTACTCGATCACGAGGAGGCGTTCGAGGCGGGCCTCGCGCTCATCCTCGGCGGCCTCGACCAGCACACCGCGGCCTCCGGCCCGGCCTCCGTCGCACCGTCGCCGGCCTGACCGGGCGTGAGGCTGAAGGGCGCTGACGGATGCAGTACAGCGGCAGCCAAACCGAGGCGGTGTCCTTTGGACAGGGCAGCCACGGCCCATTCGCGACGCAACACAGACGACGATCACCGGTTATGGAAACCGGCGATCATCGGGACACTTGAAGCTCCCCCTCACCCCAACAGAGGGCGACAACCGGAGAGGGGCCACTCACGCGTTCTGCTCATGATCGGCAGCCGAGGGCAGTGCTCATCGGGCGCGGAAAGTCGCACTGCCGCAGCAGCCACTGCTCACGGAACTGCGTTCCCTACAGACGGGCTCCAGGTTCGCGCACGGCGGTCGCTCATGGAGGCGAGATGGTCGCCGAGCTCCTGTTGACACCGCGGCGATCGGCCGTCACGTCTGCACCGCGTACAGGTTGCTGTCGTTGCTGCCGACGTACACGACGCCGTCGACCACCGTCGGCGACGAGATCACGGTGTCGCGGGTGGGGAAGACCCAACGTTTCTCACCGGTCTTGGCGTCCACCGCGTACAGGTTGTTGTCGCTGCTGCCGATGTACACGACGCCGTCGACCACCGTCGGCGACGAGTCCACCACATCGCCCGTCGGGAAGGCCCATAGTTGCTCGCCGGTCTTGGCGTCCACGGCGTACAGGTTGTAGTCGCCGCTGCCGACGTACACGATGCCGTCGACCACCGTCGGCGACGAGTCCACGAGGTTGTCGGTGGGGAAGGCCCAACGTTTCTCACCGTACTCGGCATCCACGGCGTACAGGTTGTTGTCGCCGCTGCCGACGTACACGACGCCGTCGACGACCGCCGGCGACGACTTCACGTAGTCGCGGGTGGGGAAGGCCCAACGTTTCTCACCGGTTCCGGCGTCCACCGCATAGAGGTTGTTGTCGAAGCTGCCGACGTACACGATGCCGCCGACCATCATCGGCGACGACGCCACCAGATCGCCCGTCGGGAAGACCCATTGCTGCTCGCCGGTCTTGGCGTCCACCGCATAGAGGTTGTCGTCGAAGCTGCCGATGTAGACGGTGCCGTAGGCCATCGTCGGCGACGAGTGCACGGCGGCGGCGGTGGGGAAGGCCCAGCGTTTGGCACCGCTTGCGGCGTCTATCGCGTACACGTTGCCGTCCTGGCTGCCGACGTAGAGGACGCCACCAGCCACCATTGGCGTCGATTCCGTGTAGCCCCCCAAGGGGAAGGTCCAGCGCTTCTTGCCGGTTTCGGCGTCCACCGCATAGAGGTTGTTGTCGAAGCTGCCGGCGTAGACGGTGCCGAGGACCACCTTCGGCGACCGGACCACGCCGCCGGTGGGGAAGACCCAGCGTCGCCTGCCGGGTGTGCTGGTGGGGCTCGGGGTGCTTGCGGGGCCTGCCTTGCCGTGGCCTGCCTTGCCGTCGGAGGAACCGTCTTCGAGGATCTTCGAGGCGGTAAGTGCGGCTCCGGCGGTGAGCGCCGCGCCGGACAGGGCGAGGAGGGCACGGCGCCGGGACATGGATCGCTGGGGAGGGCGGGTACCGTGCTGCGGCGGGTCAGCGGGCCGTGACTGCTGTTTCGCAGGACCGGAATTGCTGCTGGGGCTGGGCCACTGACCGGTCCGGGTGGTTTGCTGGTGCGCCGGGGAAGCCGCGGAGGCAGTGGCAGTTGGGGCGGTGGGGGATGCCGAGTGGGGTGCCTCTGGTGGCGTGGCGGCCCCCGTGACGCCCTCCTCGGCGTAGTAGACCGGCCCGGTCTCTTCGAGTCGCAGCGGTGTCTCGGGCAGTGTCCGGAGCGGGGTACGAGGCAGGGTGGTGTCGGCCCGTTCCTGGATGAGCCGGGCGACGGGCCCGGGCATCCAGCCCTGCTTGGTGAGCACCAGCGTCGCGCCCTCCCCGTCCGCGGTACCCGCGATGCCGAACAGCTTGAGGAGTTCGGCCACAGAGGGACGCTTGTCGGGCTCCTTCGCCAGGCAGGCGGCGACCACGTCGCCTGTCTCGGGCGGCAGGCCGTCGAGGTCGGGCGATTCGTGCACGGTGCGGTAGTGCAGGACATGCGAGGTGCCCGTACCGAACGGACCGACACCCTTGGCGGTGTAGGCCAGCACCGCGCCGAGAGCGAAGACATCGCTGGCAGGGCCGACGAGTCTGCCGGTGATCTGCTCGGGAGACATGAAGCCCGGGGTGCCGATGGTCATGCCGGTGTGGGTCAGCGCACTGGACTCACTCGCGGCCGAGATACCGAAGTCGATCACCCGGGGGCCGTCGGCGGCCAGCAGCACATTGGCGGGCTTGAGGTCGCGATGGACGACTCCGGCCGCGTGGATCGCCTCCAGGGCTTCGGCCAGCCCGACGCCGAATTCCAGGACCGAGCGGGCCGGCCAGGGCCCGTGCACGGCGATTGCCTCCCGCAACGAGACACCGGGCACGTAGACGGTGGCCAGCCAGGCCGGGGATCCCTCCGGGTCGGCATCGACCACGCCCGCGGTGAAGACCCCGTTGACCCGTCGGGCGGCGGTGACTTCGCGCGCGAAGCGGCGCCGGAAGTCCTCGTCCTCGGCCAGTTCGGGACGCACCACCTTCACCGCGACGGAACGCCCGCCGGGCGAGCGCGCCAGATACACCTGACCCATGCCGCCCGCACCGAGACGCGCCACGATCTGGTAGCGCCCCAAGTGCTGCGGGTCCCCCAGTTTCAGGGCCTCCAACACTGCCTCTCCCCACGTCCCCGCCTGCCCCACGGCCCGGAGGCCGTTGCCGTGTCCGCATCATTGCAGAAACGAATGCAGGGCCGCTCAGGGACGAGAGCGCCTCAGGCCAAGGACTCGAAGTAGGCCTTCTGCGCGGGGTAGTAGTCGTCGAAGTCGGGACGGGGCCCGCCCGTGCGCGCGGCGGTGAGCATGTCCAGGTAGTACTCCCAGCCCGGGCCGGTCGAGCCGAGGTGCTCGGCGGAGTCGAGGTGGTGGACCAGCCGGAGCTCGGTGGTGCCGCCCGTCTCGGTCAGCAGCAGCTCCAGCGACCAGGCGCCGGCCTCGTCCTCGGTCGTGACGGCGAGCCGGCGCGGCGGTTCGCAGGCCTCGATCCGCATCGGGCACCAGGGCGCCGACTCCTCGAACACCATCTGCGCCTCGATGGTGCGCCCTGGCGCCGCCTCGCCGCGCCATGGGCCGAACCAGCGGGCGGTGCGCTCCGGCTCGGTGACACTCGCCCACACATCGTGGATGGGCGCGCGGTAGGTGCGGGTGAGGATCAGGTCGAATCCCGTCGGCGTGGGGACGAGCCGTCCGGTGGGTTCAAGAGTCATGCCGTGTCCTCCTCGTGGTGGTGCGCGGTGCGCCCGGTGCCGCCGGGCTCGGCCCGGCCGCGGTCCCTGCGCGTGCGGTGGACCTCGGTCTCCAGCGCCGCGAGGCGCCCCGTCCAGTCGGACTGCCGGTCATCGAGCTCGGACTGCCGGTCGTTCAACTCGTACTGCCGGTCGTCGAACTGGGTGAGCCACGCGGCGAGTCGGCCCAGCCGGGAACGGACGAGCGAGTAGCGCCGGTGGCGTCCGACCTGCTCGTCCTCCACCAGGCCACTCTCACGCAGCACGCGCAGGTGGCGGCTGATCGCGGGCCGGCTGATGGTGAACCGGGCGGCGATCTCGCCCGCCGTCAGCGGGGCGTGGCGCAGCATGACCAGGATCTCGCGGCGTACGGGATCGGCTACGGCCCCGGCCACCTCGGTCAGTTCGTCCACACCGAAAGCGTAACCCATAGGTTACGCGTCAGGCTAGGCCGGAATTCGGACAGGGTTACTGAAAACGATTGTCATCATGCTACGGTCGGCCATACGTCCCCTTGACCACCCCTTTAACCACCCCTTACCGGAGGGTCCCGTGCGCCTGCCCGCCCGCCTTCTCCCCGTCTCCGCGGTCGCCGCCGCCTCCGCCCTGCTCACCGGCTGCTTCTCGGGAGCCGCTTCGGACAGCTCCGCGGAGGGCGGCGAGAAGCGAGTACGCGTCGCGCACATGCTGCCGCCGCGCTCCGGGCTCTCGCCGCTGTCCGACGACGCGTTCAAGCTGTCCCGCTGGTCGACCGCCGAGACGCTCGTCAAGCTCGACGTGGAAGGCGACGCCCAACCCGCGCTCGCCACCAAGTGGCAGCAGAACGGGAAGACCTGGACCTTCGAGATACGGGACGGCGTGACCTTCCACGACGGTACGAAGCTCACCGCCGAGGCCGTCGTACGGTCGATCACCGAGGCCGCCGGCGCCTCTCCCAAGCCCCGCATCCTCGACGGCGTGGACCTGACGGTGAAGGCCCAGGGCGACTCGGTCGCCGTCACCACCGCCACCGAGGACCCGCTGGTCCCGCAGCGGCTGAGCTCGCCGCAGCTGTCGATCCTGGCGGCGAAGGCGTACGAGGGGAAGACGGTCAGCCCGGTCGGCGCGGGCACCGGTCCCTTCGAGCTGAAGAAGGTGAACGGCACGTCGTCCGCGTCCCTCGACCGCTACGACGACTACTGGGGCGGCAAGGCCAAGTCCCCTGGAATCGACGTTAAGTTCGTGCCGGACGGCACCGCCCGTGCCGCCGCCCTGCGCAGCGGCGAGGCCGACATCGTCGAGGCGGTGCCGGTCTCGCAGGCCGCGCTGCTCGAAGAGGACCAGATCACCGAGGTGCCGATGCCGCGCACCAACACCCTGTACCTGAACACCTCCGAAGGTCCTTTCAAGGACGCCGCGTTGAGGGCCGCCGCCCGCGAGGCCATCGACGCCGAGTCGATCGTCAAGGGCGTGTACGAGGACCGCGCCGACGTCGCCGAGGGCCTGCTCGGTCCCGCCCTGCCGTGGGCCGCCGACCTGCGCTCGCCGGTGAAGCGCGCCAAAGCCGGTGATCCCGCCGGGAAAACCATCACCATCGGTACGTTCACCGACCGTGCCGAGCTGCCCGAGGTGGCCCAGACGCTGCAACAGCAGCTCCAGAAGGCCGGGTTCAAGGTGAAGCTGGAGGTCCGCGAGTACGCGAACATCGAGTCCGACGCGCTGGCGGGCGAGTTCGACGCGTTCATCCTGTCCCGGGCGACGATCCTCGACTCGGGCGACCCGGCCGCGTACCTCTACAGCGACTTCGGGTCCAAGGGTTCCTTCAACATCTCCCAGCTCTCCGACAAGACCGTCGACGCGGCCCTGGAGAAGGCCTCCGCGACCAAGGCCGGTGACGCGCGCCGCAAGGCCGTCATCGAGGCGGAGGCCGCGGTGCTGTCCACCGACGCCGCCGTCCCGATGCTGCACGAACGGGTCATCCAGGGCGACGCGGCCGGTGTCGTGGACGTCGCGCACGACCCGCGCGAGCGCGAGCTGATCACCACGGAAACCTACGTCAAGTGACGCTCGTGGCCCGCCTGTTGAAGCCCCGCGGAGTGGCACGCCGGTTGACTCCCGCGCTGACACCGGCGCTGACACCTGGCAGCCGGGCCGGGCTCACCCGGCTCGGCTGCCTCGCCGCTGTCCTCGCCACCGTCGGACTGCTCCCCTGGCTCTCCGGCCGCGACCCCGCGCTCACGGTGCTGCGCGCCCGGTCCGCCGAGCAGGAGGCGACCCCGGAGACCCTGGCCGCGATCCGCGCGGACCTCGGCCTGGACGCGGGTCCCCTTTCCCTGCTGGGGAACTGGGCCTCCGGGCTGCTCCGCGGCGACCTCGGCACCTCCTGGGTGTCGGGCACCGACGTACTGCCTTCGGTCGTGGCCGGACTCCAGGTGTCGCTGTCCCTGATGGGCGCGGCCATCGGCGTCGCGCTGCTGATCACCTGTGCGTTCGTCGCGCCCGTGCTCGTACGCGGCCGGGGGTCGGCCGGCGCGTTCGCCGCGATGGTCGTCGCGCTGCCCGAGTTCCTGCTCGCCACGCTCGCGTTGCTGGTGGGCGGGGTGTGGCTGGGCTGGCTGCCGACCTCGGGCTGGATCGGTCCGCAGTACATGGTGCTGCCCGCCCTCGCCCTGGGCATCCCCGCGGGCGGGCTGCTCGGCCGCCTGGTCGCCGACGCGCTGCCCGCCGTCCTCGACGAGCGGTGGGTGGAGCTGTGGCGGGGTGCGGGGGTGCACCGGGCGCGCATCTCGGCCGCCGCCCTGCGTCGCGTACTCCCGCCCCTGGTACCGCAGTTCGGCATGGTCGCCGTCGGGCTGACGGGTGGTGCGGTCGCCGTGGAGGCGGTGTTCGCGGTGCCGGGCATCGGGCGTACGGCGCTGGGGGCGGCCAAGTCGCAGGACCTGCCGCTGCTCCAGGGTTCGGTCCTCGCGCTGCTCACGCTGGGCCTGGTCGCGGGTGCGCTGGCGGCCCTCGTACGGCGCCGTCTGCTGGGCCCGGCGCTGCGGGACGCGGGGCTGACGCTGCCCGCCGCCCGCCCGGTCCGCGCGCACCCGGCCGTTCCGGTGGCGCTCGGAGCCGTACTCCTGACCTGCATCGCCTGGGGGTTGCTGCGCGATCCGTACGCCGTGGACACGACCGCCCGCCTCCAGGCGCCGTCCTGGGCGCACCCGCTCGGCACGGACGGGCTCGGCCGTGACGTGCTGGCCCGGCTCGGGCACGGCGCGGCGTCGACGGTCGGCACGGCGACCGCGGTCTGCCTGATCAGCCTGCTCCTCGCGCTCGCCCTCGGCTTCCTGCCGTCCGTGGCCTCGGGCTCCTCCGACATCGCCAACGCGCTGCCACCGGTCATCGTCGGCATCCTCGTCGCGGCGGCCGCGGGCCCCGGCACGGGCGGCGCGGCACTCGCGGTCGCCCTGATCTCCTGGCCCCCGCTGGCGGCCCACGCGGCGGCACTGGTTCAAGAGATACGCGCCTCGACGTTCCTGACCGCCCAACGGGCCATCGGCGCAACGCCGTTGTGGATCCTCACCCGCCACGTCCTGCCCTCCGTGGCCGCCCCGGTCACCCGCCACGCCCTCCTGCGCCTGCCGGGCATCGCCCTGGCCCTCGCCTCCCTCGGCTTCCTCGGCCTCGGCGCCCAGCCGCCCGCGCCGGAGTGGGGGATGCTCCTCGACGAGTCCCGCGCGTACGTGGAACGCGCGCCGTGGGCGGCCCTGGCTCCGGCGGTCGCGCTGGCGCTGCTGGCGGGCCTGGCGGTGTCGATGGCCGCATACGCCGAGGGGGGAGCGGGTGGAGCGGGGGGCACCCGGACCGGTTCGGCTCCTCCGGCTTCGGCTTCGGCTTCGGCCTCGGCCCGCGGCCGGTTCGCTTCCGCCTTTCACACACTCCGTTCCCGTAAGGAGTCCCTCCGATGAGCACCGAAGTCCTCCTCTCCGTCCGGGACCTGCGCATCTCCTTCGGCGCCGTCGAAGCGGTACGAGGCCTCTCCTTCGACGTACACGAGGGTGAAGTCCTCGCCGTGGTGGGCGAGTCGGGCGCGGGCAAGTCACTGACGGCCCGCACGCTGCTGGGCATGCCGCCACGCGGGGCGACGGTGACAGGGAGCGTACGACTGGGCTCGGCCGAACTCGTCGCCGCCCCGCGCTCCCTGCGCACCGCCCTCTGGGGCCGCCGCGTCGCCCTGGTTCCCCAGGACGCCCTCTCGGCCCTCTCCCCCGTACACCAGGTCGCCGACCAACTCGCCGCCGCCGTACGGTCCGTGGACCGTACGTCCCGGAAGGAGGCGCGAGCCCGTGCGGTGGCCGCGCTGGAGGAGGTGGGCATCGCACCGGACAAGGCACGGGCGTACCCGCACGAGTTCTCGGGCGGCATGCGCCAACGGGCGGTGATCGCCATGGCGATGCTCCACTCCCCCGACCTGGTCATCGCCGACGAACCGACGACGGCACAGGACCCGGAGACACAGAACCAGGTCCTGGACCTGCTGGCCCGCCGAACCGGGGCCGCGGGCGCCGCCCTAGTCCTGGTCACACATGACCTCGCGGCGGTACGGGAGCACGCCGATCGGATGGTGGTGATGTACGCGGGGCGACTGGTGGAGGCGGGCCCGGTGGACGAGGTGTTCGCAGGGCCTCGGGCTCCTTATACGGCGGGCTTGTTGGCGTCGGTCCCGGTGGGGGCGCCCCGTCAGGGGCGCGGGGAACTGCGCGACCAGCCACGACGAACCCGCACCTTGTCGACTGCCATCCCCGCGGAGCGAAGGCGCCGGCTCCCCGCCATAGCGGGTGCCCCACCCACCGAC
>NZ_JAAKZY010000256.1 GCF_011045015.1 Streptomyces scabichelini
GGGGCGGGGTTGGGGAAAAGAAACTTCCACCCGGACCCCCGCGCGACAAAGCAAGCGCTTAGAAAAAAGCGGCCGGGGTCACACGGCGATACCCGTGACCTCTACGGTACGTGCGGGTAACTTCCCAGACAGCCCTGCCAACGTCCGCCTCGTACTCCCGCCCGCCGCCCGACCACCACCCCTCAATGAGGCGCTGCGCGCCGCCCCTTCTCATTGGAGCCGTAATGCCCGAAGCCGTGATCGTCTCAGCAGCCCGCTCCCCGATCGGCCGCGCCTTCAAGGGCTCACTGAAGGACCTGCGCCCGGACGACCTGACCGCCACGATCATCGAGGCCGCCCTCGCCAAGGTGCCGTCGCTGGACCCGAAGGACATCGACGACCTGATGCTCGGCTGCGGCCTCCCCGGCGGCGAGCAGGGTCACAACCTCGGTCGCATCGTGGCCGTACAGATGGGCATGGACCACCTCCCGGGCTGCACCATCACCCGCTACTGCTCCTCGTCGCTCCAGACGAGCCGCATGGCCCTGCACGCCATCAAGGCGGGCGAGGGCGACGTCTTCATCTCCGCGGGCGTGGAGATGGTCAGCCGGAGCGTGAAGGGCACGAGCGACGGGCTGCCCGACACCCACAATCCCGTCTTCGCCGACGCCGAGGCGCGTACCGCCGACGTCGCGCAGAGCGAGGGTGCGAGCTGGCACGACCCGCGGGAGGACGGCCTTCTCCCCGACCCGTACATCGCGATGGGGCAGACCGCCGAGAACCTGGCCCGCCTGAAGGGCATCACCCGCCAGGACATGGACGAGTTCGGCGTCCGCTCGCAGAACCTCGCCGAGGAAGCCATCAAGAACGGTTTCTGGGAGCGCGAGATCACCCCGGTCACCACCCCGGACGGCACGGTCGTCGGCAAGGACGACGGTCCCCGCGCGGGCGTGACCATGGAGGGCGTCCAGGGTCTGAAGCCGGTCTTCCGCCCGGACGGTCTCGTCACCGCCGGCAACTGCTGCCCGCTCAACGACGGCGCCGCCGCCCTCGTGATCATGAGCGACACCAAGGCCCGCGAGCTGGGACTGACCCCGCTCGCCCGGATCGTCTCCACGGGCGTCTCGGGCCTGTCCCCCGAGATCATGGGCTACGGACCGGTGGAGGCCAGCAAGCAGGCCCTCGGCCGGGCCGGACTGACCATCGAGGACATCGACCTGGTCGAGATCAACGAGGCGTTCGCCGCCCAGGTGATCCCGAGCTACCGCGACCTGAACATCCCGCTCGACAAGCTGAACGTCAACGGCGGCGCGATCGCGGTGGGCCACCCCTTCGGCATGACCGGTGCCCGCATCACCACCACACTCATCAACTCCCTCCAGTTCCACGACAAGCAGTTCGGCCTGGAGACGATGTGCGTCGGCGGCGGCCAGGGCATGGCGATGGTCATCGAGCGCCTCAGCTGAACCCGTACGGGTAACCGCGGTTGAACCCAGCGTGAGCGAACCGGTCCAGAGCCCAGTAACCCCCGGGGCTCTGGGCCGTTTTGTGATCCAATCTCCCCCAGGATGTGACCTATCTCCCTCCGGAGGGAGATGTGTGCAGGTCAGAACCGTTTCCCTGGGAAACCTCGGGCTAAATATCCTGTCCCTTTCGTGACGTTACGCACTGACAGGTGGATAGTCCGCCGTTCAAGCTGATGTAGGAAGTCGGGGGTCGACTTTGAACCGGGAGTACGTCAGTGAGCGCCATCTCTCTTGCTCTATTGCTCACCGCGGCCGCCGCCCTGGCCGTGGGCGTCGCCACCCTGCGCGCCGTACTCGGGCTGCGCCGGCAGATCGCGTCCCTGCACACGGATCTCTCCGCGAGCCGTGCGGCGGGCGCGCGCGCCGTCGTGCCCGCGGCCCGGGCAGCCGCGGACACGGACGAGATACGCGCTGCCGTCGCCGAGGCGCTCGCCGAGGAGCGGGAGCGGGAGCTTGCCGAGGCGCGGGCGTTCTGGGCCGCCCAGGAGGCGCGTGACGCCTCGGACGCGCCCACCCTGCTCGGCCTGCCGGACAGCGAACTGTTCCTGCCGCGGCAGTCGGATTTCGCGGGCCTGGACCAT
The DNA here is from genome assembly GCF_011045015.1 of Streptomyces scabichelini. Lineage (GTDB taxonomy): Bacteria > Actinomycetota > Actinomycetes > Streptomycetales > Streptomycetaceae > Streptomyces > Streptomyces scabichelini. The sequence goes on from NZ_JAAKZY010000256.1 coordinate 2,087, forward strand.
CTGGAGTCGGTGACGGAGCCCGGCGCCGACACCGAGGAGTTCGCCGCGGACTCCGCCGAGCTGGCCGCGGCCCGCCGCCGCCACCCCTCGCACCCCGACTTCGTTCCGGTCCAGTCACCGGTCGTGAACGACCACGAGCGTACGGTCGCCTGCCTGGAGGGCCTGGCCGAGTCCCGTACGGAACTGACCGACGTCCGCCCGGGCCCGCTGGGCACGCTCGACGTCTACGTCTTCGCCGACGGCACCACGCTCTGCATGACCCCGGGCCACCGTGAGACCGCGGAGCAACTGGCCGCCGCCCTCCGCGACGGCGAGACCCCGGTGCTCCTGGGCGGCTCCGGAATCTCCGGCGCGTACGCCCTGACGTTCGCGTGGGGCGAGGAGAACGTCTATATCCTCGCGGACCGAGTCATAGCGTCGCTGTAAAGCGCCGGACCACAGCAGCGCCCCATAGGGGCGCGGGGCTGTGACATTTGCGGCTCCGCCGCGTGGGCGCGACCAGCCACAAACAACCCGCAGTCGCGCACGGCCATCACACCCCCGCCCGCTTCTGCGCCTCCTCCACAAGCCGCACCGCCTCCGTCAGCTCGATCTCGTTTTTCAGCACGAGAGCGAGATCGTGTCCGGCGACGGTGATCTGGTCGGCGGCCGCGAACATACCCGCGTCGGGCATCTCCCGCAGCGGCCCCTGAGGATCCTCAAGGCGCTGGGCACGCAGTGCCAACTCCCTGGCCAGACCCAGCGCTTCGGCCGCCGCACCCCTCTGGAGCCGGCTCTGCGGAGCGGCCCGCAACCGGTCGGCGAAGTGGTCCACGGCACGGGTCAGGGGGGTGGTATCGAGCACGCCGCGAGACTACGCGCCTTAACCGGACTGTTGCCAACACGCCAACCCTCAGGCACCGTGACCTGAAGGACCGGCTTACATTCCATGCGTCCGGAGGCGCCGATGTCCCAAGTCTTCTCCGAGGAGACCCATCGCAACATGCTCGCTCGCATCCCCCACTGCACCGGTCGTGAAGTGTCCGACTGGTTGCGCACCGTCGACGAAGGCCCCGCTCTCTTCCGTTTCGAGGAGAAGGTCAGCTGGCTCCGCGCCGAGCACAACCTCGCGTACGGCCACGCCAAAGCGATCATTCACGAGTACGACCTGAGGAGGGCCGCGCGCAACCTGCTCTGAAGCGCGCACGAGGGACACGTCATCCCAACAGAACAACCAGAACAGAGACCAGAACAAATGAAGGGCCCGCGAACCAGAGGTTCGCGGGCCCTTCGAGCACTACCCGACCGGTGGTGGTCCGGGCGGACCTGCTAGTCGTCGCCGCTGAAGATGGCGACCAGACGCAGCATCTCGATGTAGATCCACACGAGGGTCATGGTCAGGCCGAACGCGGCCAGCCAGGACTCCTGGCGCGGCGCGCCGTACGCGACGCCGTCCTCGATCTGCTTGAAGTCGAGCGTCAGGAAGAACGCGCCGAGGATGATCGCGATGATGCCGACGATCGCGCCGAGCGGACCCATGCTCCGCAGTCCGCCGTCCTCGGCGACGCCGAACGCCACCATCAGCAGGTTGACCGCCATGACCAGGATGAACGCGATGGCGATGGCCATACCGATGCGTGCGTACCGGGCGGTGACGCGGACCCAGCCCGCCTTGTAGACGAGCAGGGTGGCGCCGGCGACCGCCATGGTGCCGAGCACCGCCTGGAAGGGCGCACCCGACCAGCGGCTGTTGAACATCTCGCTGACGACACCGAGGAAGACGCCCTCGAAAGCGGCGTACGCAAGGATCAGCGCGGGCGAGGCCTTGCGCTTGAAGACCTGGATCAGCGCGAAGACCATCGCGATGAGCGCCGCGCCGATCGCCAGGCCGTAGCTGGTCGACGAGACCGGCAGCAGGGCCCAGGCGAGGACGGCACCGACGGTGACCGTGCCGAGGGTCATGGCCGAGCGCGCGATGACGTCGTCCAACGTCATGCGGTCGGCGGTGGGCGGGGCCTGCGGCGGAGCGCCGTGCTGGACGTCCTGCGGGGCGTACGGGTTCTGTGCGTAAGGATTCTGCGCGTACGGGTTGCCGCCCTGCGGGGCGTACGGGGAGCCCTGTGCGTACGGGTTCCCCTGCGTACCGACAGCGGGGCCCCCGGCCTGCGGCTGGGCGTTGAAGCCCGCGTAGCCGTTGTCGCGGCTGAACCCCCGTCGCGAGAAGACCGGGTTGCTGCTCCTCATTTCACTCCTCCATGGCCACCCTGCGTGGCTCTGGCTCAAGAGTAATGGGTAGGCAAAGGAATGCCTCTAGTGCTTGGGGAGGATCTTTCCTCTGTTGTGACCGCGAACGCCAGTGTTCAACCCAGCATTCCCGGCACCGTTACAACGCCGGTACGGCCTCTTCCGGTTCCCCCGATCGTGGCTGTGATCCACGGCTCACTCCAGCGGGAAGCCCGTGTAGCCCTCGGCGAGGTCCTGCTCGGCCGAGCGCGCGGTGGCGATCCGCTCCAGTCGGGCGAGCTGGATGCGGTCCTCGAAGGGGGTCGCGTCGGGCGCGCGGTGCAGCAGGGTCGTCATGGCGTACGAGAAGCGCTCGGCCTGCCAGACTCGCCGCAGACAGGTCTCGGAGTACGCGTCCAGGCGCTCGGCCGATCCGGTCTCCTGGAGGTGGACGAGCGCCCGAGCGAAGGTCACGACGTCACCGACGGCGAGGTTCAGTCCCTTCGCTCCGGTGGGCGGCACGATGTGGGCGGCGTCCCCGGCGAGGAAGAGCCGTCCGTGGCGCATCGGCTCGTGGACGTAGGAGCGCATCGGCGTCACGGACTTCTGCGTGATCGGGCCCCTCTGAAGCGTCCAGTCGTCGGCAGTCTCGAAGCGGCGCTCCAGCTCGTCCCAGATCGCCTCGTCGCTCCACTCCTCGGCGTCGGTGCCCTCGGGCACCTGGAGGTAGAGCCGGGAGACCTGCGGGGAGCGCATGCTCAGCAGGGCGAAGCCGCGGTCGTGGCGGGCGTAGACCAGCTCGTCGTGCGAGGGCGGTACGTCGGCGAGGATGCCGAGCCAGCCGAAGGGGTACGTCCGCTCGAAGACCTGCGTGAGTTCCTCGGGGATCGCCTTGCGGGCCACGCCCCAGGAGCCGTCGCAGCCGACGACGTAGTCGCACTCCAGGACGTCCTCGCGGCCCTCGTGCCGGAAGCGCACGCGCGGCCTCTCGCTCTCCGCCCCCTCCACGGCCAGCGCCTCCGCCTCGAAGAGCAGCGGGCCGCCCTCCTTGAGCTGGAGCGCGATGAGGTCCTTGCAGACCTCGGTCTGCGCGTACACCATCACCGACCTGCCGCCGGTGAGGCCGGGGAAGTCGACCCGGTGCCGTCGCCGGTCGAAGCGCAGCTCGATCCCGTCGTGCCGCAGCCCCTCACGGTCCATGCGCTCGCCGGCGCCGGCCGCGCGCAGGACGTCGACCGTGCCCTGCTCCAGGATTCCGGCCCGCTGCCGATGCTCGACGTAGGCGCGGTCGCGGCTCTCCAGGACGACCGAGTCGATCCCCGCGTTGTGCAGCAGCCGCGCCAGCAGCAGCCCGGCCGGCCCGGCCCCGATGATCCCGACGGTGGTACGCATCGGCACGTCCCTTCGCGCTGTTCGTGCGGCAGCATTGTTGATGCGGCGGCATTGCTCGTGGAGCCAGCTTCTAGTAGCTTGTTCGTATAGTGAAATTTACTTCACTTATTTCTGAGCGTGAGTCTCCGACGACATACGGCCGCTGTCAACGGTTGTGCCGTGAAGTCTTCAATGAACGATGCAGGGAAACCGCGGGCCCGCGGGACGATCGGGTGGTGCCCGGAGCCGGACTTGAACCGGCACGCCCTCGTAGGGGCAGCGAGGTTTAAGCTCGCCGTGTCTGCATTCCACCATCCGGGCAGGCCATGGGCTCCGCATTTTTGAGGTTCCGAGCCTATCGGGGCGCATCCCTCGAACAGCGGACGGGCGGCTCGATGTTGTCTTATTTTATTGACGTCTGAGGGTGCATCAGCCCACCGTACGGGCGATCGGCACTTGCCACGAGCCCTTTCACGCAGCCCTCGCGGCACATGCGGAATGACGCGAATTCACCGCCCGAACGAGGGTCATCCGACGATCCGTCACCTATGACCCCGTCAGGGGTACGGGTCATCCCCAGGTATGACGTGAGTGCGTACGGTCCGACCGAAGTCGCCCCTCGGAACCAGGACAGCGGCTGACTACACGGCGGTCACCGGCGACGACGATGGAAGCCAAGTCCCCACTCGTCGTCGTACCGACAGGAGCTCTTCTCCGTGACCACCACTCCCATCGCACACCGGGCCACCGCTGTGGCCGCGCGCGCCTCGGATCTGTCGAAGGTCTACGGACAAGGCGAGACCCAGGTGGTCGCCCTGAACCAGGTCTCCATCGACTTCCGGCAGGCCGAACTCACCGCGATCATGGGTCCTTCCGGGTCCGGCAAGTCCACGCTGATGCACTGTGTGGCGGGCCTGGACTCGTTCTCGTCCGGCTCCGTGCGGATCGGGGACACGGAGCTCGGCTCCCTCAAGGACAAGCAGCTGACGAAGCTTCGGCGGGACAAGATCGGATTCATCTTCCAGGCGTTCAATCTGCTGCCGACGTTGACGGCACTGGAGAACATCACGCTTCCGATGGACATCGCGGGCCGCAAGGCCGACAAGGAGTGGCTGAACTCGGTGATCGGGATGGTGGGTCTGGCCGACCGCCTCTCCCACCGGCCCACCCAGCTCTCCGGCGGCCAGCAGCAGCGAGTCGCCGTGGCGCGGGCGCTCGCCTCCAGGCCGGAGATCATCTTCGGCGACGAGCCGACCGGGAACCTTGACTCGCGCTCGGGTGCGGAGGTGCTGGGCTTTCTGCGCAACTCCGTACGGGAGTTGGGGCAGACCGTGGTGATGGTCACTCATGACCCGGTGGCCGCGGCGTATGCCGACCGGGTTGTGTTCCTCGCGGACGGGCGGATCGTCGATGAGGTGTATGGGCCTACGGCGGATTCGGTGCTGGATCGGATGAAGCAGTTCGATGCCAAGGGTCGTACCAGCTGACGCTGCTGGTCGTGCGGTAGATGGGGCTGCGCCCCAAGCCCCCGGGTCGTGTCTCGGGTGCGGCCCGGTGGGGGCTGGTCGCGCCCACGCGGCGGAGCCGCAAATTGACACAGCCCCGCGCCCCTGAAGGGGCGCCCCCCCCTTGAACCTGCTCTCCCCTCTCCTGGACTGAGAAGACACCATGTTCCGTACTGCCCTGCGCAACGTGCTCGCGCACAAGGCCAGGTTGTTGATGACCGTGCTCGCCGTGATGCTCGGCGTGGCGTTCGTGTCCGGCACCCTGGTCTTCGCCGACACGCTCTCCAACGCCTTCCGCAACCAGTCGGCGAAGAGCTACGACAACGTCGCGGTCGCCGTCACCTCGCACGCCTCGTACGCCGACCCGGACAACCCCGAGGAAGAAGCCGGCCTCTCCGGGAAGACCCTCGACAAGATCTCCGCCGTGGACGGCGTCGCCGGCGTGTACGGCCGAGTCGAGGGCTTCGCCGGAGTCGCCGACCCCGACGGGAAGCTGATCGGCGTCGGCTGGTCCAACAAGGGCTCCAACTTCGCCCCCGGCAAGGACGGCAAGGACACGGCGTATACGTTCACCGACGGCTCGGGCCCGGTGAAGGACGATCAGATCGCCCTGGACAAGGAATCCGCGGCCAAGGGCGAGTACCAGGTCGGCGACCGGGTGCGGGTCGCGACCAACGGACCGGTGAAGGAGTACACGCTCAGCGGTGTGTTCACCACCGAGGACGGCGCCGTGAACGCCGGCGGCAGCCTCGTCCTCTTCGACACCGCGGTCGCTCAGAAGCAGTACCTCAAGCCGGGCTACTTCGAGAGCGTCACCGTCACAGCCGCCCCCGGCGCGTCCGACGCGAAGATCCTGGACGCGATCAAGCCGCTGCTGTCCGACACGGCCGTGGCCAAGACCGGCCAGGCGCTCGCGGACGAGCAGGCCACGCAGATCGAGCGGAATCTGGGCAGTCTCAAGCAGGTCCTGCTCGGCTTCGCGGGCATCGCGCTGTTCGTCGGGATCTTCCTGATCTCCAACACCTTCACGATGCTGGTCGCCCAGCGCACGAGGGAGATCGCCCTGATGCGCGCTGTCGGCGCGTCGCGCAAGCAGATCACCCGCTCGGTGCTCGCCGAGGCCGCGGTGGTGGGCCTGGTCGCCTCGGTGATCGGCTTCGTCCTGGGCATCGGGCTTGCGGTCGGTCTGCGGTCCGGAATGGCCGCGTTCGAGATGAAGATTCCGGACGGCCCGCTGATCCTGTCCGCCACGCCGGTGCTCGCCGCGATCGGCGTCGGTGTGCTGATCACGATGTTCGCCGCCTGGCTGCCCGGCCGCCGGGCCGCGAAGATCCCGCCGGTGGCGGCCATGAGCAGCGTCCACGCGGTGGCGACCACCAAGTCGCTGGTGGTGCGCAACTCCATCGGTACGGCCATCACCGGGCTCGGCGCGGCCGCGATCGTGGCGGGTGCCTCGACCGGCGGCAGCGACGGCCGTATGTACATCGGGGCGGGCGCGTTCTTCGCGCTGGTCGGTGTGATCATCCTGATCCCGCTGCTGGCCCGGCCCGTGATCGCGCTCGTCCGTCCGCTGCTGGTCGGCCCCTTCGGGGTGGCCGGCAAGCTGGCCGGCCAGAACGCGGTCCGCAATCCGCGCCGCACCGGAGCCACCGCCTCCGCGCTGGCCATCGGACTGACGCTGGTGACCGGCCTGTCGGTGATCGGTATCACGGTCGGCACGGCGATCGACAAGATGACGACGGACAACATCAAAGCCGACTACATGGTCTCGATGGCGAACGGCGGGGACCTCGACCAGTCCGCGCTGACGGCGCTGGAGAAGGCCAAGGGCGTATCCGCGGTATCGCCGCAGCAGGACGCCTACTTCCAGGTCGATGACGACTACGTGTCCGCTTCGGCGGTCACACCGGGCGACATCGAGCAGGTCCTGAACGTCGACGTCGTCGCCGGCAACGTCGACTCGCTCGCGAAGGGCCAGGTCGCGGTCGCGGAGAAGACGGCCAAGAGCAAGGGCTGGAAGCCCGGCGACAGCCTCTCCGTAACGTTCGCCGACGAGAAGAAGGCAACACTGACGGTCGGCGCCGTCTACAAGGACAGCGAGTTCCTCTCCCCCGTCCTCATCGACACCAAGATCGCGAACCAGCACGAGGCGAAGCCGTACATCCTGGAGATCTTCGTGAAGGTCGACGGCGGCCAGACCTCGGCGAACGAGCAGGTCCTCATCGACGCGCTGGGCGACAACCCCGCGATCACGATCATGGACAAGCAGGACATCCGCAACGAGTTCGGCGGCGCCATCAACACGATGCTGAACGTCATGTACGGCCTGCTGGCGATGGCCCTGATCATCGCCGTGCTGGGCGTCGTCAACACGCTCGCGATGTCGGTCTTCGAACGGCAGCAGGAGATCGGCATGCTGCGTGCGATCGGTCTCGACCGGCGCCGCGTGAAGCGGATGGTCCGGCTGGAGGCCGTGGTCATCTCGGTGTTCGGCGCGGTCATCGGCATCGGTCTCGGCTCGTTCCTCGGCTGGGCGATCGGCGAGACCATCGCGGAAGCGATCCCGGGCTACGCGCTGGTCCTGCCCTGGGACCGGATCGGGATCTTCCTGGTGCTGGCCGGTCTGGTGGGCGTCCTGGCCTCGCTGTGGCCGGCCCGCAACGCCGCGAAGCTGAACATGCTGAACGCGATCAAGACGGAATAGCCGTACGCGCACAAGGGCCCCGTTCCCGGGAGGCCGGGAGGGAACGGGGCCCTCGGCGTTTCAGCCCCAGGTACGGGCCCGCAGCGGCATCCCCGAAGCGCCGGACTCGGGGGTCTTCACCGCGAGCACCTGGTTCACGCCGATGCGGTTGCGCTCGAAGGCGAGGGCGGAGGCGGCCATGTAGAGGCGCCAGACGCGGGCGCGGCCGGGGCTGGTGAGGCGGACCGCGCGCGGCCAGTCCGCCTCCAGGTTGGCGACCCAGCGGCGCAGGGTCAGCGCATAGTGCTCGCGGATCGACTCGACGTCCCGCACCTCGAATCCGGCGCTCTCGAGCTGCGTGACGGTGCTGCCGATGGGCGCGAGCTCACCGTCCGGGAACACGTACGCGTCGATGAACTCGTCGACCTCGTACGCCGATTCATCGCGCCGCGGACGGCGGCCGATCTGGTGGTTCAGGAGCCGCCCGCCCGGCTTGAGCAGGGTGATCAGAGTCCGCGCGTACTCCAGGTACTGTTCGCTGCCGACGTGTTCGGCCATGCCGATGGAGGAGATCGCGTCGTACGGCCCGTCGGCGACGTCGCGGTAGTCCTGGACGCGGATCTCGACCCGGTCGGTGAGTCCTTCGTCGGCGACGCGCTTACGGGCGTACGCGGCCTGCTCGTGCGACAGCGTGACGCCGACGACGCTCACGCCGTGCTCGCGGGCGGCGTGGATGGCCATCGAACCCCAGCCGCAGCCGACGTCGAGCAGCCGCAGGCCGGGCTTGAGGTCCAGCTTGCGGCAGATGAGTTCGAGCTTGTCCCGCTGGGCGTCCTCGAGGGTGCCGTCAGGGGAGGCCCAGTACGCGCACGAATAGACCATGGACGGTCCGAGGACGATCTCGTAGAAGTCGTTGCCGACGTCGTAGTGGTGGCTGATGGCGCGTCTGTCTGTGCGCTTGGTGTGCAGATGGGTGCGTCGGCGCACCTCCTCGTGGGGCGGGGCGGGCGGCAGCGGGGGTCCCGCCATCATCAGGAGCCCGCGCACGGCTGCCCGTGCCTCGGGATCCCGCAGTGTCTGCGCCAGGCTCCTGGCGTCCTCGCCGCGCTCCCAGACGAGCCCTTCCATCTGGTCGAGGGCGGTGTAGAGATCGCCGTCCACGGTCAGATCACCGGCGACCCAGGCCCGGGCGAGCCCCAGCTCCCCCGGCTTCCACAGCAGTCGGCGCAGGGCACGACGATTGCGTACGACGAGGGCGGGGGCACTCGGCGGACCCGCTTCAGAACCGTCCCAGGCGCGCAGACGCACCGGGAGCGGCACTCCCAGCAGCTGTTCGAGGAGAGTCTTGAGCCGCAGTGCGGCGTCCTGCATGGCGCACACCTCCGTGACGAGGGATCCCGAAAGTCCAACACCACGTAAACACCACGATGGCCGGAGCGCAGTCCCGCAAAAGCGTTACGTCTGGGCAAAATAGATGTAAGGGCCATGCGGTTTTCGCCCCCGCCGCCCCTACCACGGATGGCGGGAGACCCCTACGGGTTGTTCAGCAGCCGGAGGTCAGGAGGCCTTGGCCTTCTCCTCGGACTTGGCCGTCTTGGCCGGCGGAAGCGCGGCCTCGGCGGACTGCGCCACCGCGGGCGCCGGCTTGGCAGCCTCGTAGAACTCCTCGCGCGGCGTCTCGATGGCACCGAGCGAGACGACCTCACGCTTGAGGAACATCGCGAGCGTCCAGTCCGCGAAGACACGGATCTTGCGGTTCCAGGTCGGCATCGCGAAGCCGTGGTAGCTGCGGTGCATGTACCAGGCGAGACGACCCTTGAGCTTGATCTTCATCTTGCCCATGACGATCATCGCGACGCCCTTGTGGAGGCCGAGACCGGCCACCGCGCCCTTGTTGGCGTGCGAGTACTCCTTCTGCGGGAAGCCCCGCATGCCGGAGATCACGTTGTCGCCGAGGACCCGCGCCTGACGCAGCGCGTGCTGGGCGTTCGGCGGGCACCAGGCGTTCTCGACGCCGGCCTTGCGGGCGGCGACGTCCGGCACCTGGGCGTTGTCGCCGGCGGCCCAGATGTAGTCGGTGCCCTGGACCTGGAGGGTCGGCTGGGTGTCGACGTGACCGCGCGGGCCGAGCGGCAGACCGAAGCGGGACAGGACCGGGTTCGGCTTGACGCCGGCCGTCCAGACGATCGTGTTGGAGTCGACCTCGAGGCCGTTCTTCAGCACCACGTGGCCGTCGACGCAGGAGTCCATGGAGGTGGACAGGTACACCTCGACCCCACGGGCCTCCAGGTGCTCCTTGCCGTACGCACCGAGCTTGGGACCGACCTCGGGGAGGATCTTGTCCGCGGCGTCGACGAGGATGAACCGCATGTCCTCACGGGACACGTTGGTGTAGTACTTGGCCGCGTCGCGGGCCATGTCCTCCACCTCACCGATGGTCTCGGCACCGGCGAAGCCACCGCCGACGAAGACGAAGGTGAGCGCCTTGCGCCGGACCTCCTCGTCGGTCGTGGAGTCCGCCTTGTCGAGCTGCTCAAGCACGTGGTTCCGCAGGCCGATGGCCTCCTCGATGCCCTTCATGCCGATGCCCTGCTCGGCGAGGCCGGGGATCGGGAAGGTGCGGGAGACCGCGCCCATCGCGATGACGAGGTAGTCGAAAGGCAGCTCGTACGCCTCGCCGACCAGCGGGGCGATCGTGGCGACCTTGCGGTCCTGGTCGATGGTGGTGACCCGGCCGGTCAGAACTTCCGCCTTAGGCAGCACGCGTCGCAGCGGGACGACGACGTGCCGAGGCGAAATGCTGCCGGCGGCGGCTTCGGGGAGGAAGGGCTGGTAGGTCATGTACGACCGGGGGTCGACGACCGTGACGGTCGCCTCGCCGTAGCGCATCTTCTTCAGAATGCGCCGAGCTGCGTACAGGCCTACGTACCCACCGCCTACTACGAGGATCCTGGGACGCTCCGTGGTGCTCATGCCATCGAGTATCCACCCGCCCCAGGGGGGTCGCTCGTGCGCCCCTTCACAAGCTCGGTCGCACCCTCTGCTACACTGCCCGGCCCGCTTTACCGGGCCCCTGCCTCCGCAGGGGGACCATGATGTGCTTTGGGGTGTTGTCAACACCGCGTGAGCTGCTGTTTGGGACCCGCGATCCGGCTGTACCAGCCGTCCGCCTTCCCGACTTCCCATGCCCCGGAAACGGTCCCGCACACCCCTTCCGGAACCCCGTACGGCCCCAAGGGCGCCCCGGGACGCCAAAACCTCCCCCAGCAGGGCAGATTTCCTTGTGAAGAACTTCACGAAGTTTCTCGGCGGGACGTTTCCGAGGGGGTTTTCGAGCCCCCTCGGGCGCGCTCATACGTTACCCGAACTGCTCAGGCGAGGCTACCTGCGAGTAGCTTACGGGCGCTGCTGGAGCTCCTCCGCCACGGTGAACGCGATCCCGTCGAGGATGTCGTGCTCGCTCACGACGACCTCGTGCGCCCCGATCCGTTCCATGATCGAGAGGAGTACGAGGGCGCCGGCGCCGATGACGTCCACACGGCCCGGGTGCATCGAGGGGATCCCGGCGCGTTCCGCGTGAGTGGACGTCAGCAGGGACTCGGTGATCTCGCGGACGCGGTCGTACGGGACCCGGGAGTGGTGGATGGCGGCCGGGTCGTACGCGGGGAGGTTCTGCGCGATCGCCGACACCGTGGTGACGGATCCCGCGAGGCCGACCAGCGTGTGCGCCTCGCGCAGGGGGACGGTCCGCTCGACGAGGTCGAGGGCCGCCTCGATGTCGGCGCGGATCGCGTCGATCTGAGCCTGCGTCGGCGGATCGGTGACCACTCCGTCGTGCAGGAGGTGGCGCTCCGTCATACGTACGCAGCCGATGTCGACCGAGCGCGCGCCGCGCACGTGGTCGTCGCCGACGACGAACTCGGTGGAGCCGCCGCCGATGTCCACGACGAGGTAGGGCCTGGTGAGGTCGGCCCGTCCGCTCAGTTCCCTGGTCGCGCCCGTGAAGGAGAACTCGGCCTCCTGGTCACCGGAGATGACCTCGGGCTCGACGCCCAGGATGTCGAGGACGCCTCGTACGAAGTCGTCCCTGTTCTCGGCGTCGCGGGAGGCGGAGGTGGCCACGAAGCGGAGGCGCTCCGCTCCGTGTTCCTTGATGATCGCCGCGTACTCCTTGCAGGCGGCGAACGTCCGCTCCAGCGCCTCCGGCGCCAGGCGGCCCGTTCTGTCCACTCCCTGGCCGAGCCTGACGATGGTCATCCGCCGGTCCAGGTCGACGAGTTGGCCCGTCAGTGGGTCCACGTCGGCGACGAGCAGGCGGATGGAGTTGGTGCCGCAGTCGATGGCGGCGACTCGGGTCATGGGCGGTGGTCTCCTGTCGTGGTTCGGCTCCGGGGGGTGCGGGTGGGGTGGGTGCGAGTGGGGCGCCTGCGGCGGGCTCCTTTCCCCAGCCC
>NZ_JAAKZY010000257.1 GCF_011045015.1 Streptomyces scabichelini
CCCTCCGATCCCTCCGACCCGTCCAACCCCTCCGCCCCCGAAGGCAGGGGCGGCGTGGGCGACGTGGTGGACGGCGTGGAGAACGGGGTCGTGGACCCGGTCACCGACGTGGTGGACGGTCTCCTCGGCGGGGTTCTTGGGTGACGCGCCTGTTCACTGGCCGCCGGTCGACGTCGACATCACCACGGACATCCCAGATATCCCAGACGTCCCGGCGGCCGCGTCCGCACGTCGTCGTTCCCTCACTCGTCCTGCTGGCGCTGGTCTGCGTCCTCATGCTCGGCGGTTACGTACGTGGTGACTACGCCGCCGACCACCGCACCCATCCGCTGGTCGCGGACGGCGACGTACCCCGGAACGTCCTCAACGGCGGCCCGATCGTCGACGCCACCGGCGAACAGCCCCATGCCCACAGCACGCCCGACCGCACCATCGTGCTGACCTTCGACGACGGCCCGGACCCGACCTGGACCCCGAAGGTCCTCGACGTCCTGCGGAAACACCGGGTCCCGGGCAGTTTCTTCGTCACCGGCACCATGACGTCGCGGCATCCGGGCCTCGTCGAGGACATGGTGGACGACGGACACGAGATCGGGCTGCACACCTTCGGCCACCCCGACCTCGCGTACAAGGACGCGGCGGGCATCGACCGCGAACTGGCGCAGGCGCAGCTCGCGCTGGCGGGTGCGGCCGGGATCCACAGTTCGCTCTTCCGGCCGCCGTACTCCTCGAAGACGGAGGCCCTCGACAACGTCTCCTGGCCGGTGGTCGAGCGGCTCGGCGAGGAGGGTTATCTCGTCGCGTTCATCGACCAGGACAGCGAGGACTGGAAGCGGCCGGGGGTCCAGAAGATCATCGACGGGGCCGTGCCCGAGGGTGACGACGGGGCGATCGTCCTGCTGCACGACTCGGGCGGCGACCGTTCCCAGACCGTCGAGGCGCTGGACCGGATGATCCCCCAACTCCAGGCGCGCGGCTACCGGTTCACCACCGTCGCCGAGGCCGCCGGGTCCGGCCCGCTGAACCAGCCCGTGTCCGGCACCAAGCTGTGGCAGGGCCGGGCCTTCGTGGCGGCCGTGGTCCTCTCTGAGTGGGCGCTGCCCGTGCTCGCCGGTCTGCTCGCCGTCGTCGGTGTCCTGGTGCTGGGCCGTTTCCTGGCGATGCTCGTCCTCGCCCGCCGCCATGCCCGGGCCCGCCGCGGAGCGGACTTCACCTGGGGAGACGGCGAGGCGGTCACCGAACCGGTGAGCGTGATCATCCCCGCGTACAACGAGAGCGAGTGCATCGCCGACACCGTGCGCTCGCTCGCCGCGAGCGACCATCCCATCGAGATCATCGTGGTCGACGACGGTTCGACCGACGGCACCCCCGAGATCGCCGCCGCGCTCGGCCTGCCGAACGTCACGGTCCTCACCCAGCGCAACAGTGGCAAGGCCGCCGCCCTCAACACCGGGATCGCGCACGCCAGTCACGACCTGATCGTGATGATGGACGGCGACACGGTCTTCGAGCCGGACACCGTACGCCGGCTCGTGCAGCCCTTCGCCGACCTCTCCGTCGGCGCGGTCGCGGGCAACGCCAAGGTCGGCAACCGCACCACCATGATCGGGCGTTGGCAGCACATCGAGTACGTGATGGGCTTCAACCTCGACCGCCGCATGTACGACCTGCTGCGCTGCATGCCCACCATCCCGGGCGCCATCGGTGCGTTCCGCCGCGTGGCGCTCGACCAGGCCGGGGGGATGAGCGACGACACGCTCGCCGAGGACACCGACATCACCATGGCCCTGCACCGGGCGGGCTGGCAGGTGGTGTACGAGGAGAAGGCGGTCGCGCACACCGAGGCCCCGGGTTCGCTCGGCGAGCTGTGGCGCCAGCGCTACCGCTGGTCGTACGGCACCATGCAGGCGATGTGGAAGCACCGCGGCGCGCTGCGCGACCGCGGGCACTCCGGGCGCTTCGGCCGGGTCGGGCTGCCGCTGGTCACCGTCTTCATGGTGCTGACCCCGCTGCTCGCCCCGCTCATCGACCTCTTCGCCCTCTACGGCCTCGTCTTCATGGACCCCGGGCGTACGGCCCTGGCGTGGTGCGCGGTGCTCTGCATCCAGGCCGCCTGCGCCGCGTACGCCTTCCGCCTCGACGGCGAACGGCTGCGGGAACTGTGGGCGCTTCCCCTCCAGCAGCTGGTCTACCGGCAGTTGATGTACCTGGTGCTCATTCAGGCCTGTCTCACCGCGATCAGCGGCGGCCGGCTGCGCTGGCAGAAACTGCGCAGGACGGGGGAGGTCGGCGCACGCGTCATGGCGGCGAGTGACGTCACGGCGAAGGGCGGCGCCCCGGCGAGGGTCGGCGCCCAGGCGAAGGGTGACGTCACGGCGAAGGGCGGCGTCATGGCGAAGGGCAGCGGGCCCGCGCCGACGACCACGCTCGGCAGCATCCCGGAGCAGAGGACCGCGGGCTCGGCACCGTCCACGCCCCCGGCCCGCCCCGCCGGACGCGACCGCTACCTCGACCTCCTCCGCTCCCTCGCCCTGCTCCGCGTCGTCACGTACCACACCTTCGGCTGGGCCTGGCTGACGCTCGTCTTCCCCTCGCTCGGGGTGATGTTCGCGCTGGCCGGCTCACTCATGGCGCGCTCGCTCAACAGGCCCGCGCTCTCCGTGATCCGGGGCAGGATGCGGCGCCTGCTCATCCCGTTCTGGGTGTTCGCCGCCGTCGCGCTCTGCTGGATGCTGGTGCGCGGCTGGAGTCCCGTACAGCTGCCCCGGCTGCTGCTGTGGGTGCTGCCGCTGGGCGATCCGCCGGGCAGTGAGTGGGGCGAGCAGCTGACCGGGACGCTCTGGTACATCCGCGCCTACCTGTGGTTCGTGCTGCTGTCCCCCGTCCTGCTGTGGGTCTGGCGGCGCGCTCCGCTCCCTCTCCTCGGGGGCTTCCTGGCGCTGGCCGCGATCAGCCAGTACGAGCTGTGGGACCTGCCGGTCCTCGTCGGGTCGGCCCTCACCGACCTCGGCGTCTTCGGTGCCTGCTGGCTGCTCGGCTTCGCCCACCAGGACGGTTCGCTGGACGCGCTGCGCGCCCGTACCGTCTGCGCGGCATCGGCCCTGCTGCTGGCGGCCGGCGGCTGGTTCACGTTCACGCACCCCACGGATGAGGGCTACGACCTGGGCTCGATGCCGCTCGGCCAGGCCCTGTGGTCGCTGGGTTTCGTCCTCCTCCTCATGCGGTTTCGGCCGCGCTCCCTCCGCCGGTTGCCGTGGGTCGACGGACTGGTCCGTCTCTTCAACAACCGTGCCGTCACGATCTACTTGTGGCACGAGGTCGCGCTGATCCTCGCCGTATGGCTGACCGACCGGATGTGGCAGGTGCCGTTCCTGGCGCAGCATCTGCCGCTGGGCTTGGACTGGTTGCTGTTCCTGCTGGTCTGGCCGCTGATCGGGGCCGCGATCCTGGCGGTCGGCTGGACCGAGGACCTCGCCTCCCGGAAACGGCCCCACCCATGGCCCACGAAACCACCGAAGAAAGCCCCGGCCCCCGGGGAGACCCGAGAAGAGGAAGAGAGGGACGAGAAGGCGTACGCCGCGTCGTCCTCTTGAGACGGTCGTCCTCTTGAGAGGAGGTCGTCCTCTTGAGACGAGTTGGGACGAGCACTCGGGGGACGGTCGCGCCTGAGTACGCGTACTCAGGCGACTGCGTCGCTTGGCCCTGACGCGGCCGGTCTGTGGCCTCCAGGATGGAGCCCTCACGCGTCGAGAGAGGTGCCTATGGGCCGTGACCTGCAGCTGCGTGTTGCTACTGCGGAAGATCTCGAGTGGATTCACGAACTGCGTCACCGGGTGTATGCGGAGGAGCTGGGCCAGCATGCGCCGGATCCGGCCGGACGGCTTCGCGACGGGCTGGACGGCGACAACGTCTACCTGGTCGCGGCGCGAGGTGCGGCCCGCATCGGCTTCGTCAGTCTGACTCCGCCCTGGGTGGGGCGGTACGCGCTGGACAAGTATCTGAGCCGCGACGAGCTGCCGCTGCTGAACGAAAACGATCTGAGCGATCTGAGCGATCTGAGCGATCTGTTCGAGGTGCGCATCCTCACGGTCGAGCCGCGCTGGCGGGCCACGGCTGCCGCGCCGCTGCTGATGTACGCGGCGCTGCGCTGGATCGCCGCCCGGGGCGGTCGCCGGGTGGCGGCGATGGGGCGCACCGAGCTGCTCGACATGTACCTGGCCGTCGGTCTGCGCCCGGTCGGCCGGACCGTCCACAGCGGAGCGTTGACGTTCGAGGTGCTGACCGGCAGCGTGACCGAGCTGACGAAGCTGGCCACGGACCGGTACGGCACGACGCTGGAGCGTCTGGGGTCCGAGGTGGACTGGCGGCTTGACATGACGTTCGCACCGGGGCCGGACGGCTGCGAACACGGCGGCGCCTCGTTCGCCGCCATCGGTACGGACTTCCGTAGTCTGCACCGGCGCCATCGGGTGGTGGCGGCCGATGTGCTGGACGCCTGGTTCGCGCCGGCCCCCGGGGTGCGGGCGGCGCTCGCGGAGGATCCGGCCTGGGCCGCCCGGACGTCGCCGCCGACCGGCGCCGAGGGCCTGCTCGCGGAAATCGCCACGGCCCGGGGACTGCCGGCGGAGACGCTCGCGGTCGGCGCCGGTTCATCCGACTTGATCTTCAGGGCGTTCGGCCGGTGGCTGACGCCGGAGAGCAGGGTGCTTCTGCTGGACCCGGGCTATGGCGAGTACGCCCACGTCACGGAGAGGGTGATCGGATGCCGGGTGGACCGGTTCCGGTTGCGCCGCGAAGACGGCTGGCGGATCGACCCGGACCGGCTGTCCGCCGCCGTCGCCTCCGGTCACTACGACCTCGTGGTGGTGGTCAACCCGAACAACCCGACCGGACGCCACGCGCCGGCCGCGGAACTGCGCTCGCTGATCGCCGCCGCGCCGGCCCGGACACGCTGGTGGATCGACGAGGCGTACCTGGGCTATGTCGACCTGACCGAGTCGCTGGCCGGCCTCGCCGTGACGGACCCGCGGGTGGTCGTCTGCACCTCACTGTCCAAGATGTATGCGCTGTCCGGGATGCGGGCCGCTTACCTCGTGGCAGAGCCCAACACCGCGGCGCAACTGCGCCGATGGACGCCGCCCTGGCCGGTCAGCCTGCCGGCACAGCTGGCCGCGGTGGCGGCCCTGCGCGACCCGGAGTACTACAGCGACCGCTGGCGTCGCACCCACGCGCTGCGTCGGCAACTGGCCGCCGACCTGGCCGGTCTTGACGAGACCATGGTGGTCGAGGAGACCGTGGCGAACTTCCTCACCGTGATCCTGCCGTCCGGCGGTCCGAGTGCCGCACAACTGGTGCACGAGTGCCGCCGCCACGATGTGTACCTGCGCGACCTGTCGCCGTTGTCGCCGGAGTACCAGGGGCGCACCGTGCGCATCGCGGTCAAGGACACCGCCGAGAACGCGCGCATCGTGGCCGCGTGTCAGGCCGCCCTTGAAGTGCTGCGGCCGGGTTCGACGCCGGGTCCGGTGCCGGGTTCGGACTCGCTCGCTTCGACGCCTGCGGGCGCTCCCGCCGCTCCGCTGCGCTCCGGATCCGCCCGGTGATCACCGTGGCATCCCTGGCGCCCTACCTCGGTGGGGCGCTGGCGCTGAGCGGCGTCGCGGTGGCGGTGTCCCGGCGCCGCGAGCTGCTGATCCGCTGGTGCGCCTGGGCGGTCGGCGTGCCCCTGGTCACCGGTGCGTTCTGGTGGGGCCGCCCGGGGGCCGCGGCCCTCGCCATCGTGGTCGGGCTGATCGCGGTGCTGGAGTTCGGCGGGCTGATGCGGCTGGGCCGGGCAGACCGGGTGGTGCTGGCCGCGGCGGTGGCAGGCGTGGTGCTGGCCGCCTGGCTGGCGCCCGGCCAGGTGCTGCGGGTGGTCGCGATCGGGGCGCTCGCGGTGGCCGCGGTGCCGCTCCTTGCCGGCGACGCCGACCACGGCCAGTACCGGCTCGGCGCCGGCCTGCTCGGGCTGGCCTGGCTGAGTGTCCTGGCCGCGCTGGTGCCGCTCGGAGCGAGCGCGCTCGCGCTCTTCGTGGCGGTCTCGGTCGCCGACATCGTGGCCTACTTCGCCGGTCAGCGGCTGGGCGGGCCGCGGCTGTCACCGCTGTCACCGGCCAAGCGGTGGAGCGGGACCCTGGCCGGGGCCGCGGCCGGCCTCGGCGCGCTCGCCGTGCTGTCCGCGCTGAGCTGGCCGATGGCGGTTGCCGTGGCGGTCGGTGGCCCGGTCGGCGACCTTCTCGAGTCCATGATCAAAAGAGGTGCGCAGACGAAGGACGCCGGCCACTGGCTACCCGGCTCCGGCGGCCTGCTCGACCGGATCGACTCCCTGCTCATCGCGCTGGCGGTCCTGCTTGTCCTGCGCTGACAGATGCCTGCTTGTTTCCGGACCGCAGACTTCGTGAGACGCGAGTAGAAGTCGAATAGAAATCGAGTAGAGACGATACGCATCGTCTTGCTACAGTGCATGCATGGCTTTCTTCTGCTTTCTCTGAGTCCGGGCACGGCCGCCGCCGTTTCTGCTGCCCGTAGACATCTCGCACCCCCAGGGAAAGTCACATGCGCGAACGCGCCCATACAGCTGTGCCCGCCGCCGTGGCACAGCTGTCCGTCAAGAACGTCACCAAGTCCTACGGCACCCGGACCGTCCTCGACCAGGTCACCTTCACTGTCCGCCCAGGTGAGAAGGCCGCCGTCATCGGCGAGAACGGCTCCGGCAAGTCCACCCTGCTGCGACTGCTCGCCGCGGCCGAGATGCCGGACGCCGGGGAGATCACCGTCGGCTTCCCCGGCGGCACCGGCCATCTCACCCAGACCCTCGACCTCGACCCGGGCTGCACCGTGCAGGACGCCGTCGACCTCGCCCTCGCCGAACTGCGCGACATGGAGCGGCGGCTGCGCACGGCGGAGGAGCGTCTCGGCGAGGCGTCGGAGGACGAACTCGCCGCGTACGGCGAGCTGTTGATCGCGTACGAGGACCGAGGCGGATACGAGGCGGACGCTCGCGTGGATGCCGCCATGCACGGGCTCGGGCTCGCCGGGATCACCCGCGACCGCGTGCTGGGCTCGCTCTCCGGCGGCGAACAGTCGCGGCTCGCGCTCGCCTGCGTACTGGCCGCCTCCCCCGAGCTGCTGCTCCTCGACGAGCCGACGAACCACCTCGACGCGGCGGCCGTGCGCTGGCTCGAGGAACAGCTGCGCGCGCACCGCGGCACTGTCGTCGCAGTCACGCACGACCGCGGCTTCCTGGAGCGCATCGCCACCACGATCCTGGAGGTCGACCGGGATGCGCGCACGGTGCACCGGTACGGCGACGGCTGGGCCGGCTACCGCGCCGCGAAGGCCGCCGCCCGGCGCCGCGCTGAGCAGGAGTACGCGGACTGGCTCCAGGAGGTGGCCCGTACCGAAGAGCTGCTCGACGCCGCCGGGAAGCGGCTGGCCACCACCGGCAAGGACCCGCAGCAGGGCTTCGGCAAGCACCGCCGCTCGCACGAGGCGAAGCTCGGCGGACAGGTGCGCGCGGCCCGCGAACGGCTGGCCCACCTGCGGCGCAACCCGGTGGCGGCGCCGCCGGAACCGCTGCGCTTCACGGCGGCGTTGACGGCGGCGGACGGAGAGCATCTCGTCGACCGTCCGCTCGTCGAGCTCGACGGCGTGACGGTCGGTGAGCGGCTGCGTCTTGACGGGCTGCTGACGATCACGCCCGGGCAGCGGCTGCTGGTCACGGGCGAGAACGGGGCGGGCAAGACGACACTGCTGCGCGTCCTGGCGGGCGACCTGGAGCCGGAGACGGGCGCGGTACGCCACTTCGCCCGGACCGGATACCTGGCGCAGGAGCTGCCCGCGCGCTCCACGAGGCTTCCGCTGCTCGCCGCCTTCGCGGCCGGACGGCCCGGGCTGCCGGAGGAGTACGCCGGACAGCTGCTGTCGCTGGGCCTGTTCCGTGAGGAGGACCTGCACGTCCCGGTCGCGGCGCTGTCCGCGGGGCAGCAGCGGCGACTGCAGATCGCGAGCCTGGTGACCCGGCCCGCGGACCTTCTCGTACTCGACGAGCCGACGAACCACGTCGCGCTCGACCTGGTCGAGGACCTGGAGGCGGCGCTCGTGGCGTACCCGGGGGCGGTGGTCGTGGTCTCGCACGACCGCGGCTTCCGCGAGCGCTTCCCGGGGGAGCGGCTGGAGCTGCGCGGCGGCCGCAGACGCTGACCCCGGCCGGGAAACCGGCTGCCCGCCTTGACCTGCCCGACAGTCAGAAATTCACCGCAACCAAACGATGGGAACGACTGAGCCATGACCGATTTCGTGACACCACAAGACGTCGCCCACCGCACCTCCGCCGCAGTCGACGCGGCTGTCGGAGCAGGGCGCGATCTCGGACTCACCGTGGCTGATGCCACGGTGCTCCACAACGTTTTCTCCGTCGTGGTCCACCTTGCGCCCTCACCGGTCGTGGCCCGGATTCCCATCGTCCTGCCGCAGAGCGAAGGCCTCGATTCCCTTGCGCGCCGCCAACAGGCGGAACTGGACGTGACACGGTGGCTCGCCGACCAGGGAACCCCCGTGATCCCTCCCAGCCCTTTAGTGCCACGGGAACCGGTCCAGCGCGACGGGTTCTCGATGACGTTCTGGCAGTTCGTCGAGGAGGACCGGGACAAAGAACCCGACTATGTGGCGAACTCCGAAAGCACTGCTGACCTGCACGCTGCGATGCGCGCATACCCGGGCCGTCTGTCGTTTCTGTCCGCAGCCGACCCGCAGTTCATTGCGGAAAGCCTTGCTCTGCTCGAAGAGTTCCCCGACCTCGTCGGTGCGAGCGAGCTGGACCGCGCACGCCGCGAGTGGCAGATCCTGGAACCTCTCGTGCGCTCACGCACGGCGTTCGAAGAAGCGTTCCCGGGGATCGACCTCCAGCCCATCCACGGCGACTGCCCGCCCGCGAACATCTTCTCCGGGGTGGACGGGGACCTCTACTCCGACTTCGAGCTCGTCACGCTGGGCCCCGTCGAGTGGGACCTGGCCGCTCTCGGGCCCGACGCCGAATCCGCCTACAACCGAGGTGCGCGGCGGGGCGGCATGAGGCCGTTGAACGAGGATGTCCTGAGGTTCGTGAACGCCGTGGGGATGCTGCGGGTCATCGCCACCTTCACGCTCGTGCCACAACTGCCCGAGCTGGCGGAGTACCTCAAGCCGGCCGTCGAGCAATGGCAGACGATGCCGTTCGCCGGCGGCATGGCCGACTGACACTTCGGGGTGCCAGCACCACCGGGTTGGTGGTGCTGGGACGACTGCCTGTTCCCCTTCTGCTGCCTAGGTTTGCTGTCTATTGGCCACCTGGAACGAGGGGGAATCTCGGTGAACGAGTTCAGCAGAAGGAACGTCCTGCGGGGCGGCCTGGCCGCGACGGCGGCGGGGGCCGTCGCCGCAGGGACAGGTGCCAGCGCCGCCATGGCAGCATCCGGGTCCGGGTCGGGGTCCGGTTCCGCGTCCACGGCCGCGGAGGCGGCCACGGCACCGTGTCTTCCGCCGCCCGGCCCGTCCAGGGTCGGGCAAGGTGATCCGCGCTTCCGGTCCCTGGCCTCCCGGGGCTACAACCGGCGGTTCGAGGGCAAGCCCGAGCACGTGTGGGTGGTGGGCACGACCGAGCATGTCGTACGGGCCGTGCAGGAGGCGGTGGACAGCGGCCGGCGGGTCACCGTCCGCAGCGGCGGCCACGGCTTCGAGAACTTCGTCGCCGATCCGGCGGTGGAGGTGGTCATCGACACCGCCGCCATGACGGCCGTGTCCTACGATCCCGGCCGCCGTGCCTTCGCCGTGGAGGCCGGGGCGCTGCTGGGCGAGGTGTACCGGAAGCTGTATCTGGGGTGGGGGGTGACCATCCCCGCCGGCTGGTGTCCCACGGTGGGCGCCGGCGGGCACGTCCTGGGTGGCGGCTTCGGCCCGCTGTCCCGGCTGCTGGGCCTGGCCGTCGACCACCTGTACGGCGTCGAAGTGGTGGTCGTGGACCGCGAGGGCAGGGCGCGCAGCGTGGTGGCCACCCGAGAGCGGTCGGATCCGAACCGGGACCTGTGGTGGGCGCACACCGGCGGCGGAGGCGGCAGCTTCGGAATCGTCACGCGCTACTGGTTCAGGTCACCCGGCGCGCACGGTGACGACCCTTCCGGGCTGCTGCCCGCGCCGCCCGCCGGAGTGCTGAGCTTCTCGGTCGACTGGGACTGGCAGAAGCTCGACAAGGCGTCCTTCGCACGGATTGTGCGCAACCACGGTGAGTGGGTCGAACGGCACAGCGCCCCGGACTCGCCCTATCTCGCGCTCTACAGCGAACTCCAGCTCAACCGCCGCCCGTTGGGCACGGTCGGCCTGATCGGCCAGGTGGCCGCGGATTCCGGAGCCCAGCGGCTGCTGGACGACCACCTCACCGCGATCACCGAGGGCGTTGCGGTCCAGCCGGTGCGCACGGTGAGGAACCAGGCTTGGCTGGCCGCGGCCCTGGCCGGCTCGCCGGGTGATCCGGGTCCCGTCTACCGGCTGAAGGTCAAGTCGGGGTATCTGCGGCGACGCCTGACCGACCGGCAGATCGAGGTCCTGCACCACTACCTCACCCGGTCCGACTACGACCACCCGGGCGGGAGCCTGAGCCTCTACACCTTCGGCGGCAAGGTCAACACGGTGGCCCCGGACGCGACCGCGACACCGCACCGCGACACGATCATGAAGATGTTCTACGCCAACGGCTGGGAGGACCCCCGGGACGACGCCCGGCACCTGACCTGGCTGCGTGAGCTCTACCGTGACCTGTACGCCGACACCGGCGGCGTCCCCGCGGCCGCCGACGGCGCGTTCATCAACTACCCGGACAACGACCTCGCCGACCCCGACTGGAACACCGGCGCCCCCTGGCACACGCTCTACTTCAGGGACAACTACCCCCGGCTCCAGCGGATCAAGGCGAAGTGGGACCCCCGCGACATCTTCCACCACGCACTTTCGATACGCCCGGCATGAGCTGACAGTGATCAGCCGACGCTGATCGAGTCCAGCTTCTCCCGCAGGTACGCGTGCGAGTCCACAGCCTCGTACGCCACCCGTCCCACCGGCGCCGGCACCGACTCCACGAGCGTCCCGGGCGTGCACTCGCCGAAGTAGACCAGCGACATCAGCTCCTCGGCGGGCGCGTCCGCGGGCGGCGGGAGGACCCGGTGGCGGCCGGAGCGCCAGCGGTCGCCGGTCCAACGGGCCATCAGGTCACCGATGTTGATGGTGAAGGCGTCCGGGTCGAAGGGTGCGTCCTCCCAGCCGCCGTCGTCCGTGTAGACCTGCAAGCCACCCTTGCCGGCCTGCCGGTCGAGGATCGTGACCGTGCCGAAGTCGGTGTGGGGGCCGATGCGGAACTGGCCGGGTTCCGGCTCGCCGATGACCTCCGTACCCGGATACCAGTTGATGTTAAAGCCGTAGGTGGGATGGTCCATGTGCTTCGTGAAGAAGTCCAGTTCCAGGCCGAGGGCCTCGCCGAGGAGGGCAAGGAGTTGGTTCTCCAACTCGGCCATGCTCGCCAGATATTCCTCGCACAGCTCCTGGAGTTTCGGCACTTCCGCGGGCCACACGTTCGGCGCGTACCACTCCTCGTTCACGACCGGGTCCTCGAAGGGCTCGTGCGTCGCGAACGTCAGCGACTCCTTCAGGTCCGGCGGGGTCTCCGTACCCTCCGAGTAGCCGTTGGCCTCCGCGCCGGGGCCGAGCCAGCCGCGGCCGCCGACCTGGGCGGCGTACGGCTGCTTGGTCTCGGCGGGCAGCCGGAAGAAGGCGCGGGCGGAGTCCCTGATCGCCGTCCGGAGCTCCGGGTCGACGCCGTGCCCCGTCACGAGCAGGAACCCGGCCGTCTGCAGGGCCTCGTCGACCGTGCGGGCGATCTCCTTGCGGGCCGCGGGGTCGCCGGAGAGCCAGGGGCGCAGATCGATCGTGGGGATACGCGGGTCAGTCACCGATGTCCTCGTTCCACAGAGCCGGGTTGTTCTTGATGAAGTCGCGCATCAGGTCGGTGCACTCCGGGTCGTCCAGCAGGACGATCTCCACGCCGTGTCCGGCCAGCCAGTCGTGGCCGCCGTGGAACGTCGTCGCCTCGCCGATCACCACCCGGGAGATGCCGAACTGCCGCACCAGGCCGGAGCAGTACCAGCAGGGCGAGAGGGTGGTCACCATCGTCGTACCGCGGTACGTCCGCTGCCGGCCCGCATTACGGAAAGCCGCGGTCTCCGCGTGCATCGACGGGTCGTCGTCCTGGACGCGCCGGTTGTGCCCGCGGCCGAGGAGCTTCCCGTCGGCCCCGTACAGGGCCGCCCCGATCGGGATGCCGCCCTCGGCGAGCCCCGCCCGCGCCTCCTCGACGGCGGTGGCGAGCCACGCGCGTGCCTGTGCCTGATCCACATCCAGTGCCTGATCCAAGCGCTCCATGACTCCACTCTCCTGTGGTCGAAACACGAGGGCAACGTGCGGAAAGTACTCTCCGGGCAGCCCACAGCCGGACGAACTGTCAGCGCCCTGTCCGCGCCCCTGGAGGTCCCCGTGCCCGCATTCACCCTCCGCGAGATCCTGGCCCTCGACTCCGTCCGCTCGGCGGAGCCCGAACTCCTCGCGGGAGAGGGCTCGTTGGACCGCCCCGTCCGCTGGGTGCACTCCAGCGAGGTGTACGAGGGCGCGAACTTCCTCGACGGCGGCGAACTGCTGCTGACCAACGGTTTCGGGCTGACGGACGCGGACGTCCCGTCCCGACGGCGGTACGTCCGCGAACTGGCCGCCCGAGGTGCCGCAGGGCTCGCCGTCGAGGTGGGCCGCTCCCTGCCGCGCATGCCGGACGAGGTCACGGACGAGGCCCGCCTCCTGGGGCTTCCGCTGGTCGCGTTGCGGCGCGTCGTCCCCTTCGTACGCATCACGGAGGCGGCGAACCGGGCGATCGTGGCACGCGGCCTTTCGGGCCGTGCCGTACGTCCCTGGGGCGCGGACCACACGGCGGCCCTGCTCGCGGACCTCGCGGACGGCCAGGCACTCAACCAGCCGGAGGTCGAGGCCCGTGCGGCCCTCGCGGACTTCCACCCGGCGCCGGGCGCGCACCTGCTCGGGGTCTCGGTGCACGGGCCCCAGCACACGGCACTGACGGCGGTCGAACGGGCAGTGCGCCGTCTCGCCGGGACGGGCGCGCTGCGGGCCGCGTTCCCCGGCGACGTACTGGCGCTGCTCGCGCTGTCGCCCGGCGCGGAGGCGCGGCCCGGGAGCACGCGGGATCCGGTGCGCGCGGTGCAGGAGGCGTTCCGGGCCACGGCCGAGCCGGGGCTGACCGTGGCGGTCGGCCATGCGGTGGTGGCGGGCAGCGGCTGGCTGCGCTGGAGCGAGACGCTGCGGGCGGCCCGTACGACGCTGGAGCTGGCGCTGACCGTACCCGCGGCCGAACCCGGCGACGACCAGGGCCCGTCGGTGACGTCCGCCCGTGCCCTCGCCCTGGAACGCGAGCTCACCCGAGGCGGCGTCGACGCCAACCGCGACCGCCTCGCCCGCCTGGTCCAGCACGCCCTGGGCCCTCTGCTGGCCTGGGAGGCGGCTCACCCCAGCGACCTGGTCCGCACCCTGGAGGTCCACCTCCGCCACGGCTGCTCCCCGACCCGCACGGCCACCCTCCTCCACATCGGCCGGCAGTCCCTCTACCAGCGTCTGGAACGCATCGAGTCCCTGCTCGGCCTGGAGATCGACGACCCGGACCTGCTGGGTGAGCTGCTGGCGGCGGCTTGTGCGCATCGGGTGGTGCGGGGGGTGGGGGCGGCTTCGAAGGGCTCGAA
>NZ_JAAKZY010000258.1 GCF_011045015.1 Streptomyces scabichelini
GGGCTGGGGAAGAAACCCGCGGAGCGCTAAGCCGGGAAGCGCCGATCCACCCACCTCCACGAGACCTCCAGCACGACCGCCGCCCCCACCGCAACACCGACGGCAGTCCACGGCATAGGCGCCCCCACAAGCTTCAACGCAAAGAAGTCCTGCAGCCACGGCACCACCAGCACCAGCACAAACCCCGCCCCCATGGCCGCGACCAGACCGATCCGCCACCACGTGTACGGCCGCGCAATGATCGCCAGCACCCACATGGAGATCAGGAAGAGCGTCAACGTAGCCGCACTGGTCTCCGCATCCAGGGACCCCGGCCCGCTGTAGTACTCCCGCGCGATCAGATACGTGGCGAACGTGGCCATCGCCGCGACGGCACCCCCCGGAATCGCGTACCGCATGACCCGACGCACAAAGTGCGGCCTGGCCCGCTCCTTGTTCGGCGCCAGCGCGAGGAAGAACGCCGGGACGCCGATCGTCAGAGTCGACAGCAGTGTCAGATGCCGGGGCAGGAACGGATACTCGACCTGCGAGATCACCACCATGATCGCCAGCAGCACGGAGTACACGGTCTTGACGAGGAAGAGCGTCGCGACCCGGGTGATGTTGCCGATCACCCGCCGCCCCTCCGCGACCACGGAGGGCAAGGTCGCGAAGCTGTTGTTGAGGAGCACGATCTGCGCCACGGCCCGGGTGGCCTCCGAGCCCGAGCCCATCGAGACGCCGATGTCGGCGTCCTTGAGGGCCAGCACGTCGTTCACGCCGTCGCCCGTCATCGCCACCGTGTGCCCGTGCGACTGGAGCGCGCCCACCATGTCCCGCTTCTGCTGCGGGGTGACCCGCCCGAACACCGTGCCCGCGTCCAGGGCCTCGGCCATCGCGTCCTGCTCGGCGGGCAGCCGCCGGGCGTCGACGACGTTCCCTGTGAGCCCCAGTTTCCCGGCCACCGCGCCCACGGACACCGCGTTGTCGCCGGAGATGACCTTGGCCCGTACGTTCTGCTCGTCGAAGTACCGCAGCGTGTCCGCCGCGTCCGGACGCAGCCGCTGCTCCAGGACGACAAGCGCGGTGGGCGCCACACCGTCGGCGACCTCGGGGTCGTCAAGCTCGCGCTCGGCCCGGGCCAGCAGCAGCACCCGCAGGCCCTCCTCGTTGAGCCGCTCGGTCTCGGCAAGGGCCGGGTCACCGCCGGCCAGCAGTACGTCGGGGGCCCCGAGCAGCCACGTACTGGACTCGCCGTCGCGCTCGTTGAAGGACGCCCCGCTGTACTTGCGCGCGGACGAAAACGGCAGCGACTGAAGACACCGCCAGTCCGCACCGTTCGGGTAGGTGTCGATGATCGCCTGCAACGACGCGTTCGGCCGCGGGTCCGACTCCCCGAGCGCGCCGAGGACGGTGCGTATGTACGACTCGTCGTTGCCGTCCAGCGGGCGCAGCTCGCGGACGTCCATGCCGCCCTCGGTCAGCGTGCCCGTCTTGTCGAGGCAGACGGTGTCGACGCGGGCGAGCCCTTCGATGGCCGGCAGCTCCTGCACGAGGCACTGTTTCCGGCCGAGCCGGATGACGCCGATCGCGAAGGCGACGGACGTCAGCAGCACAAGACCCTCGGGGACCATCGGGACGATGCCGCCCACGGTCCGCGCGACGGAGTCCTTGAAGTCGTTGTCCTTGACGACGAGCTGGCTGATGATGAGGCCGATCGCTGTCGGGACCATCATCCACGTCACGTACTTGAGGATCGTGGAGATACCGGTCCGCAGCTCGGAGTGGACCAGCGTGAACCGGCTGGCCTCCTCGGCGAGCTGCGCCGCGTACGCCTCGCGCCCCACCTTCGTGGCGGTGAACGCGCCGCCGCCCGCCACCACGAAGCTGCCCGACATCACCTGGTCGCCGGGCTGCTTGACGACCGGGTCCGCCTCACCGGTGAGCAGTGACTCGTCGATCTCCAGGCTGTCGGTCTCGACGCACTCGCCGTCCACGACGATCTTGTCGCCCGGCCCGATCTCGATCAGGTCCCCGAGTACGATCTCGGAGGTGCCGATCTCGGCCGCGGCCCCGTCCCTGCGTACGGTCGGCCGCGCCTCGCCGATCACCGCGAGCGAGTCCAGGGTCTTCTTCGCGCGCCACTCCTGGATGATGCCGATGCCCGTGTTCGCGAGGATCACGAAGCCGAACAGGCTGTCCTGGATCGGCGCGACGGACAGCATGATCACCCAGAGCACGCCGATGATCGCGTTGAACCGGGTGAAGACGTTCGCGCGGACGATGTCGACCGTGGAGCGGCTGCTGCGCACGGGTACGTCGTTGACCTCGCCCCGGGCCACCCGCTCGGCGACCTCGGCCGAGGTCAGGCCCCTGGCCCGGGTGAGGGGACCGGGCACGGGATGCACAGGGTCGAGTTCGGCGCCCGCGTCGATGTGCGTCATGGTGTCGACGGTACGGGGCGATTTGGGGCTTCACACGCCGGGTGCGGCAAAGATCCGACCACGGAAGGATCTGGAACGCCGGGAAATGGTGCCGTAGTTGTACGGGACGCCGGTTACTCCGCCGCGGCGGCGGTGGGATCGGCCCCGGTCCCGCTCCCGGCTCCCGCCCCGGTATCGGCCTTGGCGTCGACGTCGGCATCGGCTGCGGCGCGCTTGATCGCAGCGTCCCGCTTCCGTACGTACCAGATGCCGATCAAGCCGAGACCGGCGCCGGCCAGGCAGGTCCACAGCCACCACAGATGCCCGTGGTCGTCGAACCAGCCATAGAAGGGAAGCTGCGCCAGGAAGAGGACGAACCAGAGGATCGCGCCACCCGTGACGGTGGCGACCACGGGCCCTTCAAGGGGTTCCGGTGCCTCGTGCCTGGGGGTCCACTTCGCCATGAGGACAGCTTACGGGGGTGCTCCCGCGCCTCTCCCGTGCCGTCGTATGACCCCGTAGGACTTCATGTGACTCCGTAGAACTTCATGTGACTCCGTAGAACTTCGCCGTCTCCTCGACCGCCGTCTGGAACCGCTCGTCGAAGTCATCGCGCATGAGCGTCCGGACGACGTAGTCCTGGACGCTCATTCCCCGTTTCGCCGCATGGTCACGGAGCCGGTCGAGCAGCTCTTCTTCTATCCGCAGGCTGAGCACGCTGGTCCCCATGCGTACGAGGGTCGCCGCCGCCGGCCGCGCGATGAGTCACTTTTTGGAGCCGACTCACTCATATGGGTGACGGAAGGGTTCCGTGGCCGGAGTCACGGGCATTGAGTTGTCGCTCGAGTGGTCTTTAGCGAGAGTAATGAGTTACGCTAAAGAACATGCCTGACCTCACACATGGCGACGACGCTGCCGCCGTGAACTCTCTGCGATCCGCCGTGATGCGCCTGTCGCGTCGACTCAAGCACCAGCGGGTCGACGAGTCGCTGAGCCCGACCGAGATGTCGGTGCTCGGCACCCTCGCCCGCTGCGGCACGGCCACCCCGGGCGAACTCGCCCGCAAGGAACACGTGCAGCCGCCCTCGATGACCCGCATCGTCGCCCTGCTCGAAGCCAAGGGGCTGGTCAGGCTGGAGCCGCATCCCGAGGACCGGCGCCAGAAGGTCGTCACGCAGACCGAGCGGGCCGAGGCGATGCTCGAGGAGAGCCGCCGCAAGCGGAACGTATGGCTTGCCGGACTGGTCGACGGCCTCGACGAGGACGACTGGGCCAAGCTGCGCGAGGCGGCGCCCGTCCTGGAGAAGCTCGCGCACATGTAGGCGTACGTGCGGTCGTACGCACCTGTGGTCGTACGCACCTGTACGTCCTCCCCCCAGCCGTCAAGCCAAAGGAGGCGAATCCTGTTGAGTACGGGACCCGGAGCACCTTCCGCCCCCGGACCGAACACCCCCGATTCCCCGATCACCGCCACGACGACGGCCAAGTCGTCGACCTTCAGCTCCCTGCGCATCCGGAACTACCGGCTCTTCGCCAGCGGAGCCATCGTCTCCAACACCGGCACCTGGATGTCCCGCATCACCCAGGACTGGCTGGTGCTGAGCCTGACCGGCTCCTCGGCCGCGGTCGGCATAACGACCGCGCTCCAGTTCCTGCCGATGCTGCTCTTCGGCCTGTACGGCGGCGTCATCGCCGACCGCTACCCCAAGCGCCGCATGCTGTTCTTCACCCAGGGCGCACTCGGCCTGTGCGGTCTCGCGCTCGCCGTGCTCACGCTGAGCGGCCAGGTGCAGGTCTGGCACGTGTACCTGATCGCGTTCCTGCTCGGCATGGTCACCGTCGTCGACAACCCGACCCGGCAGACCTTCGTCTCCGAGATGGTCGGCCCCGACCAGGTGCGCAACGCCGTCAGCCTCAACTCGGCCAACTTCCACTCCGCCCGCCTGATCGGCCCCGCCGTCGCGGGCGTCCTGATCTCCACGGTCGGCAGCGGCTGGGCCTTCCTGATCAACGGCCTCGCCTTCCTCGCCCCCATCACCGGCCTGCTCCTCATGCGGACGAGCGAGCTGCACGTGGTGGAGCGCGTGCCGCGCGGCAAGGGCCAGCTGAGGGAGGGCCTGCGCTACGTCGCCTCCCGGCCCGAACTGATCTGGCCGATCGTGCTCATAGGCTTCATCGGCACCTTCGGCTTCAACTTCCCCATCTGGCTCACCGCGTTCGCCGACGAGGTCTTCCACGCGGGCGCCGGTACGTACGGCTTCCTCAACACGCTCATGGCGGTCGGCTCGGTCGCCGGAGCGCTGCTCACCGCCCGCCGTGCCTCCGTGCGGCTGCGGGTCCTGGTGGGCGCGGCCCTGCTGTTCGGCCTACTGGAGATCGCGGCGGCGCTGGCCCCGGCGTACTGGCTCTTCGCCCTGCTCATGATCCCCACCGGCATGGCGGCCCTGACGGTCAACACGACCGCCAACGCCAGCGTCCAGATGGCCACCGACCCCGCCATGCGCGGCCGCGTCATGAGCCTGTTCATGATGGTCTTCGTCGGCGGTACGCCGCTGGGGGCGCCCATCGTCGGCTGGGCCACCGACACGTACGGCGTCCGTGTCGGCTTCGCGTTCGGCGGCCTGGTCTCGCTGCTGGCGGCGGCCACGGTCGGCCTGATCCTCGCCCGCGTCGGCGGCCTGCGCCTGTCGGTGGGCTGGCACCACGGCCATCCGCGGGTCCGCTTCGTGCCGCGGGAGGGGGAGCGGGAGCGGGAGTTGGCGACGGTGGTGTAGGGCGTGGGGCGCCTCGGCCGTTCGTCGGCCGTCAGTCGCGGGATACGCACGGTGACCGCGTCACGCTCCGGCGCGAAGGCGCACAGCGGGGAGACTGGCCCCATGAGACTTTTCGCCGCCGTGCTGCCGCCGGAGGACGCGACCGCCGAACTCGCCTCGGCGGTGGCCGAGTTGAAGAAGCTGCCCGATGCCCACGGGCTGCGCTGGACGGGCCGGCCCGGCTGGCACTTCACGCTCGCGTTCTACGGAGAGGTCGCCGACGAGCTCGTACCGGAGCTGTCGGCCCGGCTGGAGCGGGCGGCGCGACGGACGGATCCCTTTGAGCTGGCGCTGCGGGGCGGGGGCCGGTTCGGGGGCCGGGTGCTGTGGGTGGGGACGACGGGCGACGTCGGTACGATGCGCCGGCTCGCGGAACGGGCCGAGGCGGCGGGCCGGAAGGCGGGCGTACCGATGGGGGAGCAGCACCACGGTTACCACCCGCACCTCACGCTGGCCCGGAGCCGGGGCTCCGCCGACTTCGCGCCGTACGCCGCCCTGCTGCACGACTTCGCCGGACGGACGTGGACCGTGGGCGACCTCCGCCTCGTCCGCAGCAATCTGCCCGGCTCGGGTGTCCCGGGGGAACAGCCCCGCTACGAGACGTTCGCCCGGTGGGCCCTCGGCTCAGGGGCCTGAGGCCGTCCGGTTAGGCTCGACCACGTGGACCCGAAGACCCGTAACCGGATCATGGCCGGTGTACTTGTGCTGATGTTCGTCGTGGTGGCGCTGGCGGCAGCGCTCGGCAAGTAGCCCGCCGCCACCGCGCTCCGGCGTCCCTTCGGGGCGCCCCAAAGGGACGCCCCTGCGGGCATCACTGCCAGACATCGCTACCAGGCGAAGGACTCCGGTGACGGTCCCGGACCCGGGAAGATCTCGTCGAGGCCGGTCAGGAGTTCCTCGCTGAGCTCCAGCTCGACTGCCTTCAGCGCGGAGTCGAGTTGTCCGGCGGTGCGGGGGCCGACGATCGGGCCCGTCACGCCCGGGCGGGTCAGCAGCCAGGCCAGGGCGGCCTCGCCGGGCTCAAGGCCGTGCTTGTCGAGCAGGTCCTCGTACGCCTGGATCTGCGCGCGTGTGGAGGGGGTGGCGAGGGCGTCGGCGGCCCGGCCGGAGGCGCGGCGACCGCCCTCGACCTCCTTCTTGATGACGCCTCCCAGCAGACCGCCGTGCAGCGGGGACCAGGGGATGACGCCCAGACCGTAGTCCTGCGCGGCCGGGATGACCTCCATCTCGGCGCTGCGCTCGGCGAGGTTGTAGAGGCACTGCTCGCTGACGAGGCCGTACGAGCCGCGCCTGGCGGCGGTCTCGTTGGCCTGGGCGATCTTGTAGCCGGGGAAGTTGGAGGACCCCGCGTACAGGATCTTGCCCTGCTGCACGAGGACGTCGATGGCCTGCCAGATCTCCTCGAAGGGGGTCTGACGGTCGATGTGGTGGAACTGGTAGATGTCGATGTAGTCCGTCTGGAGGCGCTTCAGGCTGGCCTCCACCGCCCGCCGGATGTTGAGCGCGGAGAGCTTGTCGTGGTTGGGCCAGGCGGCGCCGTCACCGGCCATGTTCCCGTACACCTTGGTGGCCAGCACGGTCTTGTCCCGCCGCTCGCCGCCCTTGGCGAACCAGCTGCCGACGATCGACTCCGTACGGCCCTTGTTCTCGCCCCAGCCGTACACGTTGGCGGTGTCGAAGTAGTTGATGCCCGCGTCCAGCGCGGCATCCATGATCGTGTGGCTGTCCGCTTCGTCGGTCAGCGGACCGAAGTTCATCGTCCCGAGAACGATCCTGCTGACCTTGAGTCCTGTGCGTCCGAGCTGTGTGTACTTCATGACTGCTAAGCCAAGAGCGTGGAGTGAGCTCTAGGCAAGCCCGGGGCGGGGGAGCGGTGTCGACCGCGTGGGCGGGCGCCTCTTCGGGAGGGGTCCCAGGACCGGCGGCTTACAAATGCCGGGCGGGAATCCCCCTATCAGGAGGTTCAACTGATGAGTACCGGTATGCGCCGGCGAGCCGCGACCACTGCCCTCACGCTGACCACGGCGGGCGCACTCGGCTTCGGCCTCATGGCGCCGGTGGCGTCCGCCGCACCCGGGCCCTGCTACGACGGGCGGTGCAAGACCACCGTGTCGGCGCCCAAGACCATCAACGTCAACAGCAGCAAGTTCGGGTTCGGGAAGTTGAAGATCACCAGCATCAGCTCCCGGACCGTGCGGATGTCGGCCGCCGGCGGGGCACTCACCGGCAGCACCAGCCCGGGCGGGACCGTCCAGTTCAACAATCTCAAGGTCTGGGTGAAGTCGGTTTCCGGCAGCAAGGCCAAGCTCCAGCTTTTCCCCACGCGCTACTGACCTGTCCCGGCCTGTCCGAGCCTTTCGTCGAACCCCGGCGCGTTCGCCTCGCGCCGGGGTTCACCGGTGACCGGGTGACGGGGTGACCACGCCCCGTCTCACCCGACGGACGACGTTTCGCCCAGGTTTCCGGGAACGGCTAGGCTCCCGTCGTGGCTGAGATCCAGATTCCCGCTGACATCAAGCCCGCCGACGGACGATTCGGCTCGGGCCCCTCCAAGGTGCGGACGGAGGCGCTGGACGCGCTGGCCGCCACCGGTACGTCTCTCATGGGCACCTCCCACCGGCAGGCACCCGTCAAGAACCTCGTCGGGAAGGTCCGCGAGGGCGTGCGCGACCTCTTCTCCCTCCCCGAGGGGTACGAGGTCATCCTCGGCAACGGCGGCTCCACCGCGTTCTGGGACATCGCGACCCACGGGCTCATCGAGAACAAGTCGCAGCACCTGAGCTTCGGCGAGTTCTCGTCCAAGTTCGCGAAGGCCGCCAAGCTCGCGCCCTGGCTGGCCGAGCCGACCGTCATCACGAGCGACCCGGGTACCCACCCGGACCCGCAGGCCGAGGCCGGCGTGGACGTCTACGCGTTCACCCACAACGAGACCTCCACGGGCGTCGCAGCCCCCGTCAAGCGGGTCGACGGTGCCGACGAGGGCTCCCTCGTCGTCGTGGACGCGACGAGCGGCGCCGGCGGCCTCCCCGTCGACATCGCCGAGACGGACGTCTACTACTTCGCCCCGCAGAAGTCCTTCGCCGCGGACGGCGGCCTGTGGATCGGTATCTTCTCCCCGGCCGCCATCGAGCGCGCCGAGCGGATTCATGCCGGCGGGCGGCACGTGCCGGAGTTCTTCTCGCTCCCCACCGCGATCGACAACTCCCGCAAGAACCAGACGTACAACACCCCGGCCCTCGCCACCCTCTTCCTACTCAACGATCAGCTGGAGTGGCTCAACGGCCAGGGCGGCCTGGACTGGTCGGTGCGCCGCACCGCCACCTCCGCGCGCACCCTCTACGGCTGGGCCGAGGACCTCAAGTACGCCAACCCGTTCGTCACCGACCCGGCCAAGCGCTCCCAGGTCATCGGCACGATCGACTTCTCGGACGAGGTCGACGCGGCGGCCGTCGCCAAGGTCCTGCGCGCCAACGGCATCGTCGACACCGAGCCGTACCGCAAGCTCGGCCGCAACCAGCTTCGCGTCGCGATGTTCCCGGCGATCGACCCGGCGGACATCGAGGCCCTCACGAAGTGCGTCGACTACGTGATCGAGAAGCTCTGATCACTTCGGTACGACTCACTTCGGTACGACGGTGAGGGGCGCCCGGTGAATGCCGGGCGCCCCTTGTCGTCGGCGTCCTCGGCGTCGTCGGCTCGCCGACGCCGTTCCGGTGGCGGTGGCGGTGGCGGTGGCGGAGGGCTCAGTCCGTCACGACGTTGAAGGCGGGAACGATCTTCGGCTGCACATCGCCGAACCCGAGGTCCCGCAGGATGGGCAGAATGATCTGGCCGAACTGGTTGAAGGCCTCCTCGGACTCCCAGACGTCCGCCACGAACCAGCCGTTCTGACTCGGACCCGCGATGTGGGCGACGAGACCGGGCACCGGCCAGTCGGAGCTGACTTTGGGCAGACCGCGCCCCTGGTTCACTCTGCTCGCACCCTCCTCGTACTGGGCCTGCGTCATGCCGGGCGTGTCGAACACAGCGATGATCGCCATGATCACTCCGTTTCACTGAGAGTCCTCGAGCCTCCCAGTCGACCGTCCCGGCCATCCGCCCGCACGCCGGAGCGGGCCGATCGGACGAGCCCGGGCCCCTCGCAGGCCTCGCCCTCGGTACCCGGCGGCTCAAGAGGGCGCCCGGCGAACACCGGGCGCCCCCCATTCCCGTACCGGAGAAGCCGCAGAAATCAGCGGCTCAGCTTCTGGAAGCGGCGCACCGCGATCGGTACGAAGATCGCCGTGAGGATCAGCGGCCAGACCGCCGACATCAGCAGCGCGTGCTGCTCGACCCACGAGTCGCCGCTGCCGACCGGGGTGCCGAAGAGTTCGCGGGTGGCCGCGGCGGTGGAGGAGATCGGGTTCCAGGCCGCCACGAAGCCCAGCCAGTCCGGCATCAGCTGGGGCGCGACGAAGATGCTGGAGATCATGGTCAGCGGGAAGGCGACCGCGAACAGGCCGCCCGCCGCCTCCGGGTTGGGCACCAGGAGGCCGAGCCACACGCCGAGCCAGATCAGTGCGAACCGCAGCCACAGCAGCAGCGCGAAGGCCCCGAGGAAACCGAACCCGCCGTCGGGCCGCCATCCCATGGCGACCGCGGTGAGCATCAGGATCGTCAACTCCGCGCAGGCCACGATCAGATCGGTGACGGCCCGCCCGGCGACGACCGCGGACGGCGCCATGGGCATGGAGCGGAACCGGTCGATGACGCCGTTGGTGGAGTCGTACACGACGACCGTCGCGGTGTTGATGAACCCGAAGGCCATCGTCATCACGAACATGCCCGGCATCAGGAAGTCCTTGTAGTCCCCGCCGCCGGGCACCTTCATCGCGCTGCCGAAGACGTACCCGTACAGCAGGACGGACAGGATCGGGAAGCCCAACTGCCAGGCGATGTTGATCGGTTGGCGCTGGTAGTGG
Source organism: Streptomyces scabichelini (assembly GCF_011045015.1). Classification (GTDB taxonomy): domain Bacteria; phylum Actinomycetota; class Actinomycetes; order Streptomycetales; family Streptomycetaceae; genus Streptomyces; species Streptomyces scabichelini. The sequence continues at coordinate 10,177 of NZ_JAAKZY010000258.1, forward strand.
GTGAGGCCGCGGCGCACGATGTTCCAGCTGTCGGCCAGAGCCCAGTAGACGCGGCCGCGGGTGCTCTGCCCGGTGGTCAGATCGAGCGTGCTCATGCCGCCGCCTCCTCCTTCTGATGCTGGGACTTCTGATCTGGGGACTTCTGATCCTGGGACACGTCCGTGCGGTGTCCCGTCAGGCGCAGGAACACGTCGTCGAGGCTCGGTCTGCGCAGGCCGATGTCCTCGACCGCGACCGCCTCGTCCTGGAGGGTGCGCGCCACCTCGGTGAGGGCGAGCACCCGGTCGGTCACGGGCGCGTGCACCTTCAACTCGGTCTCGTCCGTCTCCGGTTCGCCGTCGGAGACCCGGGCGACGACCTTCACGACGCGCGGGATGTCGGCGCGCTCGGCCAGGACGACCTCGATACGGTCGCCGCCGACCGTGTTCTTCAGGCCGTCCGGGGTGTCGTCGGCGATCGCGCGACCCTGGTCGATCACGGTGATGTGCGAGGCGAGCTTGTCGGCCTCCTCCAGGTACTGCGTGGTCAGCAGGACGGTCGTGCCGCTCGCCACCAGCGCCCGTACGGAGTCCCAGACCTCACCCCGGCTGCGGGGGTCGAGCCCGGTGGTCGGCTCGTCGAGGAACAGCACGGTCGGGGCGAGGATCATCGAGGCGGCGAGGTCCAGGCGCCGCCGCATGCCTCCGCTGTACTTTGCGACTCCCTTGCCGGCCGCGTCCACCAGGTCGAACTGCTCCAGCAGTTCGCCGGCCCGCAACCGCGCCCGCTTTCCGCCCAGGTGGAACAGCCGCCCGAACATCTCCAGGTTCTGCCGCCCCGTCAGCACCTCGTCCACGGCCGCGTACTGACCGGTGAGGCCGATCCGTGCCCGTACCTCCCGTGGCTGCCGTGCCACGTCCAGGCCCGCCACGCGCGCCTGCCCGCCGTCGAGCCTGATGAGCGTCGACAGGATGCGGACGGCGGTGGTCTTGCCCGCGCCGTTCGGCCCGAGCAGGCCGTGCACGGTTCCCTCCCGCACCGCCAGGTCGAAGCCGTCGAGGGCGCGCTTCTCCCCGTACCTCTTCTCGAGCCCCTCGGCCCGGACCGCGTAACCGTCCATGTGTACCCCTCCCGTTGGAAACCCCAGGCGCAAGACCCAAAACTGAGTACGCCGTACCCTATTGAGAGTACACCGTACCCAGTTTTGGTCCAAGGGATTATCCTGAAGCGCATGGCGAGCACGTCGGGTCCGGACACCAGCGGCAGCGGAGACATCGTCCGCACCCTCGAACTGCTGTGGGACATGGGCCGTCGGCCCAGTCGCGGCCCGAAGCCGGGGCTCACGCTCGACCGGATCGTGGAAGCGGCCGTCCGGATCGCGGACGCGGAGGGCCTGGAGGCCGTCTCGATGCGCCGGCTCTCCACCGAGCTGGGCACCGGCACGATGTCCCTGTACCGGTACGTCCCCGGCAAGGGCGAACTGCTCGACCTGATGCTGGACCGCGTACAGCGTCCGGCCGAGGACGACGCCGCCTACGGGGAGGGCTGGCGCGCGGCTCTGGAGACCATGGCGCGTGAGACTCTCGCCCTCTACCGCCGCCATCCCTGGCTGCTCCAGGTGAACCAGTCCCGCCCGGTGCTCGGCCCGAGCGCCGTCGAGGGCATGGAGAAGGTGCTCGTCCGCATCAAGCCCACGGGCCTGTCCGACCCCGAGCTGATCTCGGCGATCGTCATGATCGACGGGTACGTCGTCGGAGCCGCCCGCACGCAGCTGTACGAGAAGGAGGCGGAACGGAAGTCGGGCCTGACGGACACGGAGTTCTGGTCGGCCCAGGCCCCGGTGCTGGAGAAAGTCATGACCAGCGGCCGCTACCCCGTCCTCGCCTCGCTCGGCGAAGAGACCTTCGGGTCCGACTTCGACCACTTCGAGTTCGGGCTGCAGCGCATGCTGGACGGGCTGGAGTCGTTCATCGCCCGACGCAGCAAAGGGTGACAAACAGGGCGGTCGGTGCCTCTATGGAGGCATGAGTATTCCCGTCACGCGCCCCGAGCTCGTCCCCTTCGCCAGGCAGTGGGCCGCACTGCTCACCACCCACAAGAAGGACGGCACGGGCGTGGGCACTCCGGTGAGTCTCGTCGTGGAGGGCGACCACGCGTACTTCCGTACGCCGGGCAAGGCGTCGAAGGTCAAGCGGCTGCGCCGCGACCCGGAGGTGGAACTCGCCCCCGCCACCCCGCGCGGCACGCCCGTCGGGCCGGCGATCCACGCCCGGGCCCGGCTTCTTGACCGCGGCAGCGACGAGGACAGGCACGCGGCGAAACTGCTGCGCCGCAAGCACCCGTTCCTTCAGGGCGTCTTCGTACCGCTCACGCACAAGGTGATGCGGACGTCGACGCTGCACTACGAGGTGCGCCCGCTGGAGAAGTGAGCCGGAGAAGTGAGCTGGAGAAGTGAGGTCCGGCCTCCCGGGGGGGGGAGAGAGACGGGAGGCCGGACCCGTCACGACGTCGCCAGCGCCTCCGTCGGGGGCAACCTGGCCGCCCGTACCGCCGGATAGAACCCGGCGAGACCGCCGATGACGAGCGTCGCGCCCAGGCCGCCGGCCATCGCCCAGGCGGGGACTACGGCAGGCCAGCCCTGGTAGGAGGCGTAGCCGCCCGTGACCGCGATGCCGAGCAGTACGCCGCCCGCCCCGCCGAGCGCGGACAGCAGCAGCGACTCGCACAGGAACTGCGTACGGATCTGTCCCTTGGTGGCCCCCATGGAGCGGCGCAGCCCGATCTCGGAGCGTCGCTCCAGGACCGAGATGACCATGGTGTTGGCGACGCCGACCCCGCCGACCAGCAGGGCGACCGCACCGAGCCCGAGCAGCAGACCGGCCAGGGTCTCGTCGGTGGCCTCCTTGGCGGCGAGCGCGTCGGAAGGCCGGGACACCTCGACGGACGACGGGTCCTCCGGGTTGGCGGTGGCACCCAGCACGGACTGCACGTCGGTGACCGCGTCGGAGTCGGCACGGGTGAACACGGTCGTCGGGTGGCCGTCGAAACCGAGGAGTTCCTCGGCCGCGGGCCAGCCGACCAGCGCCGCCGAGTCCGTCTCGGGGAGCAGCTCGTTGGGCGCGAGCAGCCCGATCACGGTGAACCAGCGGTCGCCGAGCCACACTTGGACGTCCGCGCCCGTGTCGTGCACGCCGAGCTGCTCGGCGGCGCGCGGGCCGAGGACGACGGCCGGGTACGTGGCGTTGGCGGCGTTCAGCCACCTGCCCTCGGCGATCTGGGTGCCGAGCGTCTCCGGCAGCCCTGTGCGGGCCGCGTAGACGCCGATGCCGCCGGTCTCCTCCTCCGGTATGTGATCGTTGCGGTACACCTTGGCGTCGGTCAGCCCGACCGCCGAGACGGACTCGACCGGCCCGATCCGCCGCACCATCTCCTCCGCCTCGTCCGGCAGCCGGGCATCGCCCCCGCCGAACGACTGCCCCGGCTCCACGGTCAGCAGATTCGTACCGAGCGCGTCCAGCTTCCGGTTCAGGTCCTCCCCACTGGACGTCGAGATCCCGACGACCCCGATCATCGCGGCGATCCCGATCGCGATGCCCAACGCGGACAGGAACACCCGCATGGGGCGCGAGCGCAGCCCGAACCCGGCGACGCGCACCACGTCCGTGGGGGTGAGTCGGGCGGGGCGG
>NZ_JAAKZY010000259.1 GCF_011045015.1 Streptomyces scabichelini
CCCCAGCCCCAACCGACCCGCACCGTAAAATCCGCATGTCAGGGGCCACTCCAAAGCCGCAGAGCCCCGCCGAGCACCACCCGCACGAGGAGCCGCACCTCACATGGCCGAACACCCCGCCTACCCCGTAGGCCTCCGCCTCACCGGCCGCCGCGTCGTAGTCCTCGGCGGCGGCCAGGTGGCCCAGCGCCGCCTCCCGGCCCTGATCGCGGCAGGCGCGGACATCCACCTCGTATCCCCGGAAGCCACCCCCTCCGTAGAGGCGATGGCGGACGCGGGCGAGCTCACCTGGGAAAAGCGCCCGTACGAGGAGGGCGACCTCGCCCAGGCCTGGTACGCCCTCATCGCCACCAGCGACCCGGAAGCGAACACCCGCGCCTCGGCCGAGGCAGAGGCCCACCGAGTGTGGTGCGTCCGCTCCGACGACGCCGACGCGGCCACGGCCTGGACCCCCGCCACCGGCCACAGCGAGGGCGTCACCGTGGCCGTCCTCACCACGAACGCCCGAGGCCGCGACCCCCGCCACACCGCGGCCATCCGCGACGCGGTCGTCGAGGGCCTCCGCGACGGCACCCTCGTGGCCCCCCACCACCGCACCCGTACCCCCGGCGTCGCCCTCGTCGGCGGCGGCCCCGGCGACCCGGACCTGATCACGGTCCGCGGCCGCCGCCTTCTCGCCGAGGCGGACGTGGTCATCGCCGACCGCCTGGGCCCGCGCGACCTGCTCGCCGAACTCCCGCCGCACGTCGAGGTGATCGACGCGGCGAAGATCCCGTACGGCCGTTTCATGGCCCAGGAGGCCATCAACAACGCGCTGATCGAGCATGCGAAACAGGGAAAGTCCGTCGTCCGGCTCAAGGGCGGTGACCCCTTCGTCTTCGGCCGCGGCATGGAAGAGGCCCAGGCACTCGCCGAGGCGGGCATCGCCTGCACGGTCGTCCCCGGCATCTCCAGCTCGATCTCGGTCCCGGGTGCCGCGGGCATCCCGGTCACGCACCGGGGGGTGGCCCACGAGTTCACGGTCGTCAGCGGTCATGTCGCCCCCGACGACGAGCGCTCCCTGGTCGACTGGCCCGCACTGGCCAAGCTCCGCGGCACCCTGGTGGTCCTGATGGGCGTGGACAAGATCGGCGCCGTCGCGCGCGCGCTCATCGAGAACGGCAAGCCGGCCGACACCCCGGTGGCCCTCGTCCAGGAGGGCACGACGGCCGCCCAGCGCCGGGTCGACGCGACCCTCGAAACGGTCGCCGAGACCGTGGCCGCACAGGACGTGAAGCCCCCGGCCGTCATCGTCATCGGCGACGTGGTGAACGTAGGCCCGGAGACCTCCGCGTAATTCGCGTAACCCGGGGTAACCCAACCCCGTCCGAGCCGTTGGCACCGCACCCAGGACAAGGCAGTATCACCCCTGTGGCCGATCTCATCACCGTTGAGGAACCCGACGACCCGCGCCTGCGCGACTACACGGGCCTGACCGACGTCGAGCTGCGCCGCAAGCGCGAGCCCGCCGAAGGCCTGTTCATCGCCGAGGGCGAGAAGGTCATCAGACGGGCCAAGGACGCCGGTTACGAGATGCGCTCGATGCTGCTCTCCGCCAAGTGGGTCGACGTCATGCGCGACGTCATCGACGAACTCCCGGCCCCGGTGTACGCGGTCAGCCCCGAGCTCGCCGAGCAGGTCACCGGCTACCACGTGCACCGCGGCGCCCTCGCCTCCATGCAGCGCAAGCCGCTGCCGACCCCCGACGACCTGCTCCAGACGGCCCGCAGGGTGGTCGTCATGGAGTCGGTCAACGACCACACCAACATCGGCGCCATCTTCCGCTCCGCCGCCGCCCTCGGCATGGACGCGGTCCTGCTCTCACCGGACTGCGCGGACCCGCTCTACCGCCGCAGCGTGAAGGTCTCCATGGGCGCGGTCTTCTCCGTCCCGTACGCGCGTCTCGACACCTGGCCCAAGAGCCTGGAGACCGTCCGTGAGGCGGGCTTCGGCCTCCTCGCGCTCACCCCCGACGAGAAGGCCAAGACCCTCGACGAGGTGGCTCCGCACCGGATGGCCCGGGTCGCCCTGATGCTCGGCGCGGAGGGCGACGGCCTGTCCACCCAGGCCCTGGTGGCCGCCGACGAATGGGTACGCATCCCGATGGCCCACGGCGTCGACTCGCTCAACGTGGGCGCGGCCGCCGCGGTCGCGTTCTACGCGGTGGCGACGGGCCGCCCTCAGCCCTGACTCAGCGGCCGGTCCAGCGGTCCCTGGGCCGGCCGCACTTGCTCCTGCCCCCACTGCTCGCGTCCGCCGTCGCCCCCGAGCCCGCGCTCCGGTCCCTGGCATCCTTGCGCGGCCGCGATCCCGAGCGCCACCAGCAGCGTCACCACGACGAACACGAAGAGCCGCTGCCGCAGCAGCCGCGGATTGGCGGGCCGCCGCCCGGACCCGGTGGTCCGGGGCGCCTGACGCCCGGCACCATTGCGCGACGGTGTCGACCTGCCGCCCGACGAGCGGGTCGAGTTGCCTCGCGACGGCACGGGCCGCGACCCGGACCGCGAGGGCGCGCCGGTCCGCGGTGGCGTACCGTTCCGCGGCGCGGGAGTGCCCTGCGTACGCCGCTGGGTGCGCTGGTCCGGATGGTTCTCCGGGTAGTTCTCGGTGAGCCGCCCCGTCGGCCGGTCGGCCTCGCTCACGCGCGGCGCGGGCGGCCGGGCGGCGCCGAGGCCCTGTGCCTCGCGGGCCGCGATCTCCTTGAGCCGCAACGACAGTTGGAGCGTGCTGGGCCGCTCCTCCGGATCCTTCGCCAGACAGGCCCGTACGAGAGGGGCCAGCGCGTCCGGCACTCCCTTCAGCTGCGGCTCCTCGTGCACCACTCTGTAGAGCATCACTTCGGAACTGCCGTGCCCGAAGGGCGAGTCGGTGGTCGCCGCGTACGCGAGCGTGGCCCCGAGCGCGAACACGTCCGTGGCCGGCGTGACGGCGGCACCCCGCACCTGCTCCGGCGCGAGAAAACCGGGTGACCCCACCGCCGTACCGACGTGCGTGAGTGTGCTCGCGCCCGTCGCCCAGGCGATGCCGAAGTCGATGATGCGTGGCCCCTTCGGGGACAGCAGGATGTTCGACGGCTTGAGATCCCGGTGCACCACACCGGCCTCGTGCACGGCGACCAGTCCCTCGGAGAGGGCCGCGCCGACGGCGGCGACCTCGGCCGCGGAGAGCGGCCCCTCCTCGGCGACCTTGTCGTGCAGCGAGGGCCCGGGGACGTACTGCGTCGCGAACCACGGACGGTCCGCCTCCAGATCCGCGGCGACGAGCCGCGCGGTGCACCCGCCCCGGATTCGCCGCGCCGCCGACACCTCGCGTGCGAACCGCGACCGGAACTCCTGGTCCTCCGCCAGATCCGGCCGGATCACCTTCAGTGCGACCCGCTGGCCACGCCGGTCGGAGCCCAGATAGACAACGCCCATCCCACCCGCGCCGAGCCGTCGGTGAAGCCTGAACGAGCCGACGACACGCGGGTCCTCGCGCCTCAGGCGCATCATCGCCATGTCCATCCCCGCTGCCCGGTCCGTTTGACGAGCCACAGCTTACGTTTCCGCGGCCAGGTGCGCGCAGAGGCCGCGCCCTCGCGGCCCGGCCGATTGTCAGTGCCCGGTGGGAAACTTGAAAGGTGGTCAGGGGACGGGCGAATTCAGCGGCTTTGAGCTGCCGGGATCCCCAACCATCTGTCGCAGAAGGGGGATTGGGCCCGTGAAGGGTGATCGCGTGGAGATAGTCGTGGACGCCGGGGACACGACGCGCACGTACGAGGTGGTGGCGAGCCGAGCGGGGCGCCGGGTGGAGACGGCGGTCCGCAGAGGAGTCGTGGAAGTGAGCGAAGTCACCCGCAGCGGAGGGGTGGTCCGCACGGCCCGGTTCATGGCGAACAGGGTGCTCGCACTGGTCGAACAGCCGGTGCCCAGAGAGGACAGTTCGGAACGGACCGGACGTCCCCTCCGGGAAGACCCCGAGACCTAGGACCTCGTCTCCACCCAGGGGAGTACTCCGCAGGTCATCGCTCATCCTCGGGGAGGCCCGGCAATCGGTACGACGGCATGACGCCCCGCACGCCGCGCCCACCTAGATTTGAAGTCAAGCGGCGGGTGCAGCACTCGTCCCCCGAGGTCAGCCACCCGCCGCTGCCAGACAGCAGGACTTTTTCAACAGCACTTCTCAACATCAAGAGCTTTATCAACAGAAGGTCAGGAGAGGGACCATGGCGGACACGGCATCGCGGACAATGATCCGCACGCGGGGACGCAAGGCGTACACCGCCGCGTTCGGTACCCGCCGGTCCGGCCAACGCCACCCCTTGGTGGCGACGGCCATGGTCCTCCCCCTGGCAGCCCTGCTCGTGGTCGTCTTCGGCGGCTGGGAAGCAGTGGTCACACAAGCGTCGTCCGTGGGCGTGATGCTGGGGCGCTGAGCGGCGCCCCAGGCCCGGAAGAGCGGTCCGGGCGGGGACATCCGGCCATGAAACCCCGTGGGGACGGGGGTGCGGCGGACGGCACAAATGCCCGCGCAGCTGGGGAGCTGCGCGGGCATTGCCTTTTTTGCGCCTGAACCGGCGCCGCTCTCGCGGGCACCTCTTTGCGCCTAAACCGGCGCCGCTCTCGCGGACCTGGTTGCTCGCCGTTGTGGTTGCTCAATTGATGGTTGCGGTTCGAGGCTTGCTGCTGCCTGCGTACGCTCGGCAGGTGAACGTCGACGTGCTGCCCACCCTGACCGCGAAGGTACGAGCCGCGGTGCATCCCGGGTCGAGTGTCTGCGCCTGCGGTACGGACACCGCCGTGCTGGCCGATCGCCCCGACGGCACCGTCGTCCGGCATGCCGACACCGTGGCGAAGGCCCACGCCCCCGACACCGATGCCGGCGAGCTCGCGGCACGCATGGCCGTCGCCGCGCACCCGTCCCTCACCGGTGTCCTCCTGCCGCCGCTGGGACGCATTCCGCAGGACCTGCCCTCCGGCTCTGGGCGAACGACGGGGCTTTCGCAACACGCCCCAGGCCCGGGCACGGCCGAACTGCACGGCCGCCTGGTCACGTTCTGGCCGTACGGCACGCCCGTCGACCCCGAAACCCCCGAAGCCGCCCCCTGGGAGGAGGCCGCCACGCTCCTCGCCCGCCTCCACCAGACGCCCGAATCCGTGCTTCCGCCCGGCCTCCCGCCGATGCGCGGGCCCGTGAAGGCGGCCCGTGCCGTCACTCGCCTCCAGGCGGCAGGCCCGCACCCCGCGGCCGCCCCGGTCCTGCGTGCCTGGTCCGTCCTCCCCGCCTGGGCCAGGGACGAGGCCCCGATGGCGCACGCGCGCACGCTGTGCCACGGCGATCTCCACCTGGGCCAGCTCGTCCGCGACCCGGTCGGCGCCTGGCTGCTGATCGACATCGACGACCTCGGCCGGGGCGACCCCGCGTGGGATCTGGCCCGCCCCGCCGCCTGGTTCGCCTGCGGCCTCCTCCCGCCCGACGAGTGGACCCGCTTCCTGACGGCCTACCAGAAGGCCGCGGGCCCCGCTGTCCCCGCAGACACCGACCCCTGGCCCGCCCTGGATATCCCGGCCCGCGCCCTCACCGTGCAGACGGGGGCCCTGGCGATCGCGAAGGCGGTGGCGGCCGGCCGTCCGCTCGACGAGGTGGAAACGGCCGTGATCGACGCCTGTGACCGAATGGCAGCTCACCCGCCGGAGCTGGCGCCGGGTTCCGGGACGTAGGGTGCAACCGACCGAAGCCGGGCAGAGTCTGTCCTGGCGAAGCAGTCCCGACCGGCGAGGAGTTGAGCCCACCATGCAATGTCCGAAGTGTCGTGCGCCGATGCACACGTTCAACCGCAATGGCGTCCAGATCGAGCAGTGCAGCGGCTGCCGCGGGATATTTCTCGACTACGGCGAGCTGGAGTCACTGACCCGCCTGGAGTCCCAGTGGCAGCAGCAGTCCGCGCCGCCGCCCCCGGCCGCCCCGCAGGCGTACCCGGCCGCTCCCGCACCCGCGTGGGGCGCCCCGCACGGTGGCCACGGCGGCCATGGTGGTCACTATGGCCACAAGCGCAACAAGAGCTTCGGCCGCATGCTCTTCTCCTCCTGAGCACGCGTTCCGCAGCATGCCTCCCGCACGACGAAGCCCCCGGCCGTACAAGACGGCCGGGGGCTTCGGGGTCGTGCGCGATACTGGGATTGAACCAGTGACCTCTTCCGTGTCAGGGAAGCGCTCTCCCGCTGAGCTAATCGCGCAGGTGAGGCCTGCTGTGACGGGCTGGTGGTGCGTACTGCGTGCGCGATACTGGGATTGAACCAGTGACCTCTTCCGTGTCAGGGAAGCGCTCTCCCGCTGAGCTAATCGCGCAGGACCCGGTGAACCGGACCAGTGGACGATACTGGGATTGAACCAGTGACCTCTTCCGTGTCAGGGAAGCGCTCTCCCGCTGAGCTAATCGTCCTTGGAGGTGGAGACGGGATTTGAACCCGTGTAGACGGCTTTGCAGGCCGTTGCCTCGCCTCTCGGCCACTCCACCAGGGGTGTGGGGTTCGGGAAGAACCCCTACCTCCTGCGAGCGGACGACCAGGTTCGAACTGGCGACCTCAACCTTGGCAAGGTTGCGCTCTACCAACTGAGCTACGTCCGCTTGTCGTTTCCGCTCCGCTCGCGCGGGTCGGTGACGTGTTGAACTCTAGCGGATTCCGGGGCCAGTACAAAAACGCGTTTGTGCAGCGTGCTGCGGTGCGCCCACGGGGCGACACGGCCGGGGCACTCGCGGATCGCCCACCATAGACTCGCAGCTGTGTACGACCTCCCAGCTCTTGCCCGCTTCGGCGGTCTCGTCGCGACCGGCCTCCTCGACGTCACGAGCGACCCCGCGGCCCTGGACGCAAGTGGCTTCTGGGCCGTCTCGGCGGACTTCGAGGGGCGCCTGGTGTGCGCCCGCTTCCGGGACGTACGCCATGAGCCCGTGCCCGCGCCGGTGCCGGGGGAGTGGCAGGGGCCCGCGATGGATGACTGGACGTCGTCGCTCGACCGCGCCGCGTACACGGCGGGCGTGCGCCGGATCCGCGAGCACATAGCGGCCGGTGAGGTCTACCAGGCGAACCTCTGCCGGGTGCTGTCCGCGCCGGTCGCCTCGTACGCCGACGTGGACGCGCTCACCGCGCTGCTCGCTCGCGGCAATCCGGCGCCGTACGCCGGAACGATCCGCCTCCGCGATCGCGGTGTCGAAATAGCCACCGCGTCGCCTGAACTCTTTCTGCGTCGCGCCGGCCGGATCGTCGAGTCCGGCCCGATCAAGGGCACCGGACGCACCGAGGCCGACCTCCTGGAGAAGGACCACGCCGAGAACGTGATGATCGTGGACCTGGTCCGCAACGACATCGGGCGGGTCTGCGCCACCGGCTCGGTGACCGTGCCCGACCTGTGCGTCGTCGAGAAGCACCCGGGCCTCGTCCACCTTGTGTCGACCGTGCGCGGCGAGTTGCGCGAGGGCGCGGGCTGGCCGGAGTTGCTGGAGGCGACGTTTCCGCCCGGCTCCGTCACCGGCGCCCCCAAGTCCAGTGCCCTACAGATCATCGAGGCCCTGGAGACCGCACCCCGCGGCCCCTACTGCGGCGGCATCGGCTGGGTTGACGCCGACCGCGGGACCGGGGAACTCGCCGTCGGTATCCGCACATTCTGGATCGACCGGCCCGCCAGGGATACGGCCGTGCTCCGCTTCGGCTCCGGGGCTGGCATCACCTGGGGGTCGGACCCCGAGCGCGAGTGGCTCGAGACGGAACTGAAAGCCGCACGACTGCTCGCTGTAGCGTCGGGGGCGTATACAGGGGCGTACGACGCAAGTGGAGGGACCTTCAGGTGAAGCTCTGGCTCGACGGTGGGCTGCTGGACATCGAGTCGGCCCGTGTCTCCGTCCTCGATCACGGGCTGACCGTGGGCGACGGCGTTTTCGAGACCGTCAAGGCGGTCGGTGGCCGGCCGTTCGCGCTCACCCGTCATCTCGACCGGCTGACGCGTTCGGCGCGCGGACTGGGGCTGCCCGAACCCGACCTCGACGAGGTGCGCCGGGCCTGCGCGGCCGTCCTGGACGCCAACCCGATGCCGTTGGGCCGCCTGCGGATCACGTACACCGGAGGCATCTCCCCGCTCGGCTCCGACCGCGGCGAGCACGGGCCGACCCTCGTCGTCGCCCTCGGCGAGACCAGCCGCCGTCCCGACTCCACCGCCGTGATCACCGTGCCGTGGACCCGCAACGAGCGCGGCGCACTCACGGGCCTCAAGACCACGTCGTACGCCGAGAACGTCGTCGCCCTCGCCCGCGCCCGCGAACAGGGCGCGTCCGAGGCGCTGTTCGCGAACACGGTGGGGCAGCTGTGCGAGGGGACCGGGTCCAACGTCTTCGTGGTCCTCGACGGCGAGATCCACACGCCGCCGATCGCCTCCGGCTGCCTCGCGGGCATCACGCGTGCGCTCACCGTCGAGTGGACGGGCGCCAAGGAGACCGACCTGCCGCTGGACGTCCTGGAGCGGGCGGAGGAGATCTTCCTGACCTCGACACTGCGCGACGTACAGGCCGTGCACCGGGTCGACGCGCGCGAACTCCCGGGCGCGCCGGGGCCGGTGACCGCCAAGGCCATGCGGATCTTCGACGAGCGGGCCTGGGACGATCTCGATCCCCAAGACCCCGGCATATTGAGCTGACCCAGGACTTCACAGCGGGTACAACACCCCTGATGACCACCACCCTGCGGCCGACCGAGCCGCTTCAGCGCGAAGCCGACGGGGCGCTGTCACGCCGCTACAAGGTGTGCGTGAACAGCCGTCCCGTCGGCGCGATACACCTCGCGACCCACCCTGCTTTCGGACCGTCCGTCGCCCAGATCCGTGAGGTGGGGATCGACGAGCCGGACCGTCGGCGGGGGCGGGCCACTGTCGCCGCGCTCGCCGCCGAGGAGGTGGCACGGGGCTGGGGCTGCCGGCGGATCGAGATATCGGTCCCTGTCCGGGCGGAGGCGGCACTCCGGCTCGTCAGGGCGCTCGGCTACGACACCCGTAACCGCTCGATGGAGAAGGCACTTGGCGATACCCCGCCCGAGTTGCCGGCCGGGAGCCACGGCCGTCCCATGACGGAGACCGAGTACGACCGCTGGCTGGTCCACAGCAGGGAGGCGTACGCCCGGAGCCTGGTCGAGTGGGGAGTGCCAGAGGCCGAGGCGTACGCGAAGTCGGAGAGGGATCGCGGGAGGCTGCTGCCGGACGGCCTGGCCACCGACGGTACGGTGCTGAGCGTCCTGGAACACGGGGGCAGCGTGGTCGGCACCCTGTGGCTGTCGCTGCGCGACGAGCACGCCGTCGTCATCGACGTCGAGACCGACGAGGCGTACCGCGGCAGAGGCCACGGCCGTACGCTCATGTTGCTGGCCGAGGCCCAGACGATCGTCGCGGGCAGAAACCGCGTCGCCCTCAACATCTTCGCGGGCAACACCCCGGCCGAGCGGCTCTACGAGTCACTCGGCTACGAGACGACGACCTATCACCTGTACAAGAACCTGCTGTAGAGGCTGAACGGGCTGAACGGGCTGAACGGGCTCGAGAGGCTGGAGGGGCTAAAGGGGCTGCAAGAGGTCAGGCCTCCTGCCCGGCCAGCAGTCGGTCCACGATCTCCTCGACGCGCTCACGCAGCCCCGCCTGGCTCTTGCCGCCGTCGAGGCGCTCGCCGTCGATGACGTACGTCGGGATGCCGGTCACACCGATGGCCTTGCCCTCGGCCTGGTCGGCGTCGACGATCAGGATGTGCCGGCCGTCGATCAGGGCCGTGTCGAACTCCTCGGCGTCCAGACCGAGTTCACGGGCCACCTCGACCAGGAAGGGTTCTCCCTTACGGTTCAGCTCCTCGACACGGCCCAGCACCGCCTCGACGTACGGCCAGGCCTGCCCCTGTTCCGCGGCCTCCTCGGCGGCCTGCGCGGCCGCGAACGCGTGCTTGTGCTTCTCCAGCGGGAAGTGCCGAAGCCGAATCTCCAGCCGGTCGCCGTAGCGGGCGCGCAGCGCGCGCAGGTCGTCGAGGGCGCTGCGGCAGTCGGGGCACTGGAGCGCGCACCAGACGTCCAGGACGACGGGGATGGCGGGGTGCACGGGGGAGGAGTCGCTCATGGGCACCAGTCTCCCAGCCGTGGCCGAGGAGGCCCAACCCGCACCTACGGGATAGGGAATGAACCGGGCCCTGAGGAGGATCCGACCCGGAGATGTCCCTGAGGTCTGCCCGGACCATGGCATACCGGGCACAAGGCGGTGCAGGATGGAAGGGACGAAGCGCCGCTGCCCGACCGAGCCCTGCCTGGAGGACCGGATGATTGCCGAGACCGTCTGTTCCGCCGTCTCCGCGGCCGGCCTGGGCATCGCCGCGGTCACCGCGTATCGAAAGCGTTTCCTCGCGGCGGCTCGCCTGGCCGCGTACTCACTGGTGCCCGTCGGCCTGGTGATGACAGGCGCCGTCGAATGGGCGGCCGAGACCGCCTTCAGCCCGGTGGCCTGGGCAGGCTTCGGCGTGCTCGGTGCCTCGTGGCTGCTGTTCACGACCACGCGGGCCGTTGAGCGGCGCGGCGGCGGGACGCGCAAGGAACGCAAGGCGGCCAGGGCCGCGCAGCGCGAGGCGGTGGCTCCCGCGGCCTCGGCGCCCTCGCTGGGTCCGGCGAAGAGCCCGGCAACCCGTCCCGAGGCCAAGGCCAAGGCCAAGCCCCGTGCCGCCCAGCCGGGGGACGACTTCAGCGACATCGAAGCCATTCTGAAGAAGCACGGCATATGAGGCCTGGAGCACGGCATATCCCGGTCTGAAACGACACAGTGAACCGGGTGGCCCGCGGAGATCCCCGTCGCAGCGATCTTTCCCAGATGTCTGTCTCAGATGTCCGTCTCAGTTCTCTGTCCAGGCGTGTATCCCAGATGCTGGACCGCCGCGTCACGGATTTCGGCTAACTCCCCCATTTTCCGGGCGTGTTGATCGCGTCGGGGGTCTCAGCTGCGTCATCATCGCCCGCGAGATGCTGGAAACAACACAGAGCGACACCGCCGCGCCTCCCGAGGAGCGGCGGGGTTGTCTCTTCGCACTTTCCCAGCCACCGCTGATGATCTTCCTTGCGGTGATCGGCTGTCTGCTGCTCATGGCTTCGCTGCACGATCTGCTGCTGCTCTGAGCCGTACGCGGAGTCCCTGGCGCCACCCGCCGAGGGCTCCGTCAGCCCGCCGCCTCCTTGCGACGCGCCCGGTAGGCGGCCACATGCAGACGGTTTCCGCAGGTCCGGCTGTCGCAGTAGCGCCGGGAGCGATTGCGGGAGAGGTCCACGAAGGCGTGTCGGCAGTCGGGCGCATCGCAGCGTCGCAGCCGGTCCTCTTCCCCGGCCACCACGAAGAACGCCAGAGCCATCCCGCCGTCGGCGGCGAGGTGATCCGCGACGGACGCTCCGGGCGCGAAGTAGTGCACATGCCAGTCGTAGCCGTCGTGGTCGGTGAGCCGGGGCGTGGTGCCGGCCGCGGCGACCAGTTCGTTGATCAGCACGGCGGCGTTCCGGGCGTCGGGTGCCGCGAAGATCTCGCAGAACCGCCCGCGGATCTTGCGTACCGCCGAGAGATCGAGCTCGGACAGTGACCCGACATCGCTGATGTCGTGCTTGCGTACGAACTCGTCCAGGGCCGCCACGCTCGCGAGCCGGTCCGGCGTGTCGTCCTCCGGTGCGGTGTTCACCAGATCGACCACGATGTCGAGGGCGCACCGGGTGTCATGGGTGATCAGCACGTTTCGCTCCCTGGCCTGGGGTCGGGCGGGCGCCCGCCGATGCTGGCCGATGCTAGCCGCTCCCCGATACGGGGGACCGGCGTCGTCCAGGCCGAACGGCCGGATGACGCCGTAGCCGGTGCGTATACGCCGTAGCCCATCCGCATCCGCCATGGTTCGTCTGCGTACGCCGTGGTCCGTCCGCGTACTCGCGTCAGGCTCGTGTCGAGCGTACGTGGGGCCGCACCCGGGGACACGCGTGCCGACGCCGCCTCCGCGGAATCAGCGGCGACGGCGCAGGTGTGTACCGTATGCGGTTGTCTGAGCCCGAGCCGTCTCCCCGAGTGGACGGCGCCGGGCAGCTCTGCGGGCCCTCGTCCTAGCTTTCGGCCAGGATGTGCGAGAGCTCCGTGTCGAGATCGAAATGGCGGTGTTCCGTGCCCGGGGGCACGGCGGCGTCCGTCCGCTTCAGGAACGACTCCAGGGCCCGCGCCGGGGCCTCGAGCAGAGCCTCGCCCTCCGGGGAGCTCAGAGCGATGCATACGACGCCCTGACCGTGACTGCGGGACGGCCAGACACGGACGTCACCCGTGCCGGTGGGCCGGTGCAGGCCTTCGGCGAGGAGATCGCGGGCGAACACCCACTCGACGGTTTCCTCGGCTCCGGTGTGGAAGGTGGCGTGCACGGCGTAGGGATCGGCCGTGTCATACCGCAGTCCTGCGGGAACAGGCAGTGAGGACTCGCTCGACACAACGAGGCGCAGGTGCAGCTCGCAGCTGACCGTGGTGTTCATAAGCGCCAGGGCCTTTCGCTCAGTGTGCGCTCGGGGATTCGCACGTCGGCGAAATCGACATGCCACCTACGGTGCCGTTGTAAACCCCTCTGAGTGTTTTGCGTGTCTTTAGGTAGCTCATCCGGCCGAGTGTGCGTTCGTCGACTACGACCATTCCAGTGACTGGTTTCGGTCCGGTAGGGTTTGGCCGTATGAATACGGGGAGTGACGAAACGGGGAAGGCCGTCGTGGCGCCGGACGACGAATCGAAGACTGAGCGGATTCTCGGATCCCGTGCGCCGGATTTCATCAAGGCGCGACGCATGCTGCACCTGAGCTGGCAGGTGGGCGTGTTCGTGGTGGGCCTCGCGGTCGTCGTCGCAGGCGTGATCATGCTGCCGCTGCCCGGGCCGGGCTGGCTGGTGATCTTCGGCGGCATGGCGATCTGGGCGACCGAGTTCGTCTGGGCGCAGCTGGTGCTCCGCTGGACGAAGCGCAAGGTCACCGAGGCGACGCAGCGGGCACTCGATCCCAAGGTGCGGCGCCGCAACATCATCCTGACGACGATCGGTCTGGTGATCGTCGGCGTGCTGGCCGGGATCTATCTCTATCGGTTCGGCCTCGTGATGCCGTGGAAGATCAAGGAGTAGCGGCGATCCGCGTGCTCGGCGGGCGGTCGGAAGCACCCGCTGACATGGGGTAATCTTCTTGATGCGCCCGGGCGATTAGCTCAGCGGGAGAGCGCTTCGTTCACACCGAAGAGGTCACTGGTTCGATCCCAGTATCGCCCACGAGATCGAGGGTGGGGTGTGCTCGCGAGTAGCTAGAGCACACCCCACCCTCGTCGTTTTTGTGCGACTGCGTTGCACCCGGCATTTGCGACTGCGTTGCACGCGGCGGCGCGGACTCCGTCACCCGCACCCGCACCCTCTCCCACGCATCTCGCGCTGGGCCGGGGCTTCGAGCAGCCGCAGTCCGGCACCCCACTCGTCTGGCGGCCTTCGCCTGCGTACCCGCAGGCCGGGCCGCCTTTGTCGTCCCTGCCGGACCCCGTTCCGCGTCACGGAAGCCTGGCCGGCCTCGCCCCTTGTTCAGGCCGAGGCCAAACCCGCCGCCCTCGCGCACGGCTCTCCTTCCCCGGCACTGCCCACACCACCGCGGCCACCCACCACACGCACCCCCACCCC
>NZ_JAAKZY010000025.1 GCF_011045015.1 Streptomyces scabichelini
GGCGCCGTTGGCCTCGGCGATACTCTCCTTCGCCGCAGGGGCCGGGCGCGCCCGGCAGTCTCGACTATGGGGGTGTATCGGCGGGGGCGGGAGAGGATCACCTATCCATGGACCGACGGTCCTCCCCAGCCGGCCACCATGGAGATCGCAAGAAAGAGCTGCGGACCCGGGAGTGTCTGGTCCACCCGCTCCAGGGCCTTCGCCAAGCCCGTGCCCGTCGTGCGTGTCGGCGGCCGGCGCAGCCGCTCCAGCTCCGAGAGCTTGCGCCCCTGCGGCACCCCGAGCAGCGCCACCAGATTCGCCGGCAACGACGCGTCCGACCGCCGCGCGGCACCCGCGACCGTGGCGTACAGCCGCTTCTCCGCGACCACACCGCGGCGACCTGCTTGGCCAGCACCGAGACACCCGGCAGCAGCACCCGGTTGCGCCGCAGCCACCCCACCGCCTGGTTGAACAGCGCCACCGGCCCCTCGGCGCCTGTCCACGACCGGCCGTGGAGGAACGTCCGGAACTTCCGGCCCCCCTCCACATCCTCGAAGGAGTGGTAGCCGTTAGGCGTCCCGGATCTCCCATGCGTGCTCGTACGCCGTCTTCAGCCGCTCGGTGTACCGCTTCACGCACAACGGGTCCTCGATCCCCAACTGCGCGGCCAAGTGCTCGACCACCGACCACGGCACGTCCAGCGGATCGTCCACCAGGAACCGGCCGACATACCGCACGGTGCACATCTGCACCGCGAATCCCAGCTGGTGGCCTTCGTCCGCCGCAACGCGATCAGGTCCCGATCCACGTCGTCCAGGTAGAAGGACCGCTCCAGCGCGGAGGCCTGTAGGAGCCGGATTCGGTTGTGTCGGCAGCCCGCGCGTCGGTGAGCTTCTGGCGCATGCCGGTCGGCCCTACCGGATCGTCGGCAGCAAGGAGTCGTGGAAGAGTGCCGGGGGTAGAGGCCCGGTGCCGGTGGCGCACATGCCGTCGAAGGTGAGCCGCAGGTAGCGCCGCCAGGCCGACGGATCGGCAGCCAGCAAGGGTGCGGCGGTGTAGTACACGCCGCAGATCAGCAGCATCACGTCCTGCCCGTTCAGGTCCGCACGGAGTGAGCCGTCGCGTTGCGCCCGCCGCGCCAGTGACTCGGCTGTTGCGATCAGCTGCTCCTGTCCGGCCTGTATCTCCGGGTGCCGAACATCCGACACCATACGGAGTGCCTCCGCGAGCGCCCGGTTGTTTGCGTAGAGCTCGACGCCCGCACTCATGAACTGCAGCAGGGCGGCGTCGGCGTCGGCCTGCTCGGCCTGCTGGCGGCCCACTGTCACCAGTCCGTCGATTTCCTCGCTGATGATCGCGGCGAACAGGTCCTCCTTGGTGGGGAAATGCCGGAAGACGGTTCCCTTTCCGATTCCCGCCCGTGCCGCGATCTGTGCGATGGACCCTTCCGCGCCGTGCTCGGCGAACACCTCCGCGGCAGCCTTCAACAGCGCCTTTCGCGTCCGCACCGCGTCGGCTCTCATCCGTCGCGCGGGCGGCGCTGCAACGGCTTCTTCTTCAGTGCTCATGGGTCCACTCTACGCAACATGACCGAGCGGTCCGGTTAGGTGGTACGGTAGTTAAAGTGACCAGCCGGTCCGGTTATGGTTCGTGGCTGTGGCCGGTCCGGCATTTCCTCATCCCATTGGAGAACAGAGCACCATGAGCAAGACACTCGGCTTCATCGGCAGTGGCAACGTCGGCGGCATCTTGGCCCGCCTTGCTGTCGCCGCAGGCCTGGACGTCGTCCTGAGCAACTCCCGCGGCCCCGAGTCCCTCGCCGGTCTCGTCGCCGAACTCGGCCCCCGCGCCCGGGCGGCCACTCCCGCCGAGGCCGCCGAGGCCGGGGACCTGGTAGTGGTGTCCATCCCGCTGAGCGCCTATGAGCAGATCCCGGCCCAGCCGCTGGCGGGCAAGATCGTGATCGACACGCTGAACTATTACCCGGAGCGCGACAGCCGCATCGCCGAGCTGGACGCGAACGAGCTGACGACCAGCGAGCTGGTACAGCGCCACCTGGCCGACTCCCGTGTGGTCAAGGCGGCCAACAACATCGTCGTCAGCCAGCTGTTCAGCCTTGCCCGCCCCTCGGGTGCGCCGGACCGCAGTGCCATGCCGATCGCCGGCGACGATGCCGCCGCCAAGGCAGAGGTCGTGGAGTTGCTCGACATCCTCGGCTACGACGCGGTGGACATCGGCACGCTCGCCGACAGCTGGCGCAGCGAACCAGGCACGCCCGTCTACTGCAAGCCCTACTTCGGGGAAGTGCCCAAGGACGTGAGCTTGGACAAGACGATGGAATGGATCTTCCAGGCCCCGGGCGTTCCGGTACCTGCCGACCGGGTGAGGGAACTGACCGCCACGGTTGTCCGGCCAGCGGGCGGCAGCTTCTCGATCGACGACTGGAGGTGAGTGGAGAGCACCGCGGAAGAAGAGGTGGAACCGGAACTCCTGACCGGGTCCGGACACCGACCCACCGTGGGGGTTCCGGCCGCCAGCGGGGAGACAGACGCCTGCGGCCGCCGCCCCGGCTGCGACTGCTGCCGCTGAGCCGACACCTGCACGAGGCAGAGGGACCCCGGCCGTCACACGGCCGGGGTCCCTCTGCTGTCCAGACCATCTCCGCGAGCGTGGTCTTCCCAAAGCCCCCCCGCACCGTGCAGTCCGGCCACAACGGTGATCCCCACCGACCGCAACCGCCTTCGGCGGCCCAGCTCAGCCGCCACCTGCCGGACCTGTGCACGGTTGACTACCCACCGCGGCATCTCCGGGGCCGCTGGCGGTGGTGGGTCCTCGGCCGTCGACGAAGACTTGACCTCGTGGAACAGCACATACAAGGCCAGCAGCAGGGCTAACGTCAGATCCACGCCCAGGACGATCCACGCGTGTCGCAGAACCTGGTCGAGCGGACCCGGCCACCGGTCCTGACCGGTGGCCGCGTTCTGCGCCAACGACGTCACCGCACTGACCACCGCCGTGATCACGGCCGACGCAGCTAAGCGGGAGTGTCCTGACTACGTAGCTCGATTTCGCGGACGTTTTCCCAAGCCAGAGCCTGGGCGGACGTATGACCTGGTAGTCGCTCTGGATCTGACCCTGAGACGATCATCGGCGCGCCGGGTCGGTCGATTGCAGGGCCGGGACCTGGCAGCACCTCAGAGGGCTACGACCGACGTCTTAAGCCGGCACGGGGTCGGCGGGGGCATGTGGCTGGACCGAAATGTCGGGTGGGACCGCCTGTCAGGTCAGGATGAAGGCGTGGTGGCTGGACCTCTCCGGCGACGCTTCGGAGGTTCTGCTGCGCGCATGCGCCCTTCTCGGCTCGAACCGGCCTGCCGCGCTCCGAAGGAGGCCGCTACGCCTCGGCGCGAACCTTCTCGAAGAGGGTCGGGTCGTGTGCGGAGAAGATCACCAGGTCGGGATCCGCGTGGCGATACAGCTCGGCGAGGCGGGCGTGGTTGTCCCGGACCCTTTTCAGGTCCCGGGCGACGAGGGCTTCCATGGCACGCAGCGCGGCGGGGACGGGCGTACGGCCGTCGATCGTGCCGTGGTGGTAGAAGGCTGCGACACACGCGTGTCCGCGGGTGTGGCCGGGGAGCGAGATGAGGACGATTCCGGGGGCGATGGCATCGAGTTCCCTGGCGGCGGCGAAGCCTCGCCACTTCTCCCCGTCGGGGCTGTGTTCGACGATCTTCGGGCCGTGGGCCCATTGGGCCGACTGATAGCGGATCTTCTCCCGCCGGGACGGCGAGATCATGGACCCGAGTGCCTCGGCCGCGGTGAGGTGGACCTGGGCCCGGGGGAAGTCGGAGAGACCTCCGATGTGGTCTGCGTCGAAGTGCGTGAGGGCGAGGTGGCGGACGTCGTCCCGGCTGAAGCCGAGCCGCTCGATCTGGTGAGCGGCGGTTTCCTCGGCCTTGAAGACGGGTCTGAGAAAACGGCGCGCCGGCCCGACTCGCCGTTTGGGATCCGCGATGTCGTCCAGGCCGAAGCCGGAGTCGACGAGGACCAGCCCACCCGCCGTCTCGATGAGGAGGACGTGGCAGACCAGATGTGCGATCGGCAGGAGCATCGTGCCGCAGTTGAGGTGGTGGATCTTCATGGGCGGGTCCTTGGTGTGGCGGTTCACGGCCCCGTTGTTCGGCTGTTCGGCGCTCGTTGCCCGACGCTCATTGCTCGACGCCGTCAGTCGGCGAAGGCAGGAGGTGTGGTGTCGACGAGCGTGGGATCGGGCTTGTCGCCTGACATGGCGACCAGGCCCTTGAGGCACTGTGCTGCCAGGAGCCAGTTCTTGGGGTTCCTCATGTTCAAGCCGCCGATGAGTTGCTTGAGCATGGTCAAGCTGTCGAAGTAGATGCGCTCGCAGACCAGGTTCTCGTCGCCGTTCTCGTCGGTGTCGAAGATGAAGTACGCGGTCATGCGCACCCGGAAGCGGCTGCCGGTGGGTGGTATGGCGCCGAGTGGGCCGCGGTGGGTGCCCAGCAGCCAGAACTCGGCGATCACGGCGTCGTCGCTGTGGCGGAAGGCGATGATCTCGTGGTCCTGGTCGGGAAAGGCGACCCGGCTGTCGTGGTAGTAGCCGCGCACGGCCGTGTCGCCGTCGTGGACCTGCATGGTCGGGATCAGTTCGTAGTGCGGGTGCGGGAACGTCGACAGGACGTCGTCCCAGTCTTGGCGGACCTCGTCCTGGAAGTGGTCGAGGACGAGCTTGTGGCGGGCCTTGCGGATCTCGTCAGTGAGCATGAGGCTTCCCGGTCGGTCAGGCCGTGTGGTGAATGGCCTTGTGGGTGAAGGTCGGTGTGGTGCCGGGGTTGACCCAGGAGGGGGTCAGTTCGCTGGAGGGGAAGAACTGCAGGAACCGGGGGTCGTTCTGGGAGCGGTCGACCAGGGTCTTCTCGATGACCAGGGAGTTGTACTGGTCGGCGGTGGTCTCGATGGTGTTGGCGTTGAGCACGATCTCCTGCTGCCAGGCGCGGGCCCAGCGGGCGATGCCCGGCATCCGGGAGTGCTCGGGGGTCAGGCACTCGGCGGCGATGGCGTTCTCGCTGCTGGCCCAGATGCCGGTGGAGGTGTTCAGTACGAGGGTCTGGTTGCCGAGGACGTGGCCGGGGGTGTCGGCCACGGCGACGCCGGGACCGAGCACGAGGCTGCCGTCGAGGGCGAGGAAGGCGTCGGGGCGGACGTCGCGGTAGGTCTCCGGCTGGTACCAGGGCTGTTGGAGCGGGTGCAGCTGGGACATGGCGAGCAGTTCGCGGCGCTGCACGATGACCTTGGCGTTTGGAAAGGCCGGTTTCACAGTGCCGCCGAGGTCGGGCTGGGGGCCTGTGGTGCCGACCCAGCGTCGCAGGTCCTGGGTGTGCAGGTGGCCGAACATCAGGTAGTCGTACGGCGCCCGGTAGACGTGGCGCGCATCACGACAGGCAGACCGCCGAGGTCCGTCCGGCAGTTCCGGCTGCTGGCTACCGGCCCGATTCGTTGACTTCGTCAGCTTCGGCACCTTGGCGAAGCGGCCGGTGTGGTAGGCGCTCGTGACTGCCCCGCTGCGCGAGCGGCACGGCGAGCCGGGGGCGGCCTTGCACTTCGGGCACGGATGGCGCTCGACGAGATCGGCTTCGGACTCAGGTCCGGAGGAAGGTTCTTGATGGGCCGTCAGGGACCCTGATTTTCGCACAACGCAAGTCGCAGGATGGTTCATGCGAACCCCTTCCCTGCTCTCGGATCGCGTGCAACCGAGCGTTGGGTCGGCCCCGGAGGTTCGCAGGGCTTGAGCGGCGTGGTGAGTTCTGTTCTCACCGCGCCGGGCCGGTCTCTGGTCCTGTGGTGGGTGCGGCGCGGGCGTAGCGGGCGGCGAGGTCTGCGAATGCGGTGGCCAGTTGAGGTGGGCCGATGACTTCGATATCGGTGTCGAAGCGGCCGATGGCGGCGGCGAGTCCGGTCCATGACCAGGAGCCGAGGATGAGCCGACAGTGGTGGGGGCCGAGTGCCTCGACTATTCCGTCCTGGGCGAAGGGTGCGGCGTTGGCGGCCGGGAGGTGGAGGATGACCTCGCCTTGGCAGGGCCAGTCGGTGGTGGTGCCGTCGTTGCCGCGGAATCGGCTGGTGACGAAGGTGGAGACGGTGCCGCCGGGGAGGTCACGCGGGGTGAAGCGGGGGCCCGTGGGTGTGCGGGGCCGGATGCGGTCGACGCGGAAGGTGCGCCAGTCCTCGCGGCGCAGGTCCCAGGCCACGAGGTACCAGCGATGACGCCAGGTGACCAGGTGGTGGGGCTGTACGCGGCGGACGTCATCGGCCGGGGTGCTTGGATCCGGGGCGTAGTCGAAGCGCAGTTCCTCGCGGGCGTGGATGGCGCGGCTCAGGTCCATCAGGACCTGAGCGTCGACCTGGGGGATGTCGCCGGCCGCCGCGGGCGGTTGGACGGCGGTGATGTGCAACAGGTCGATGCGGTGGCGCAGGCGGGGTGGCATGACCTGGCGGAGGGTGGCCAGCGCGCGGGAAGCGTCTTCGGCGACGGTGGTGCCGGCGGCCGCGGTCTGCAGCGCGACGGCCAGGGCGACGGCCTGGTCGTCGTCGAACAGCATGGGCGGCAGGTGAGTGCCGGCCTCCAGGCGGTAGCCGCCGGCCGGTCCTTTGAGGGTCTTGATCGGGTAGTCGAGTTCGCGCAGGCGGTCGATGTCGCGGCGCACCGTGCGCGACGTGATGCCGAGACGCTCGGCGAGATCATCGCCGGACCAGTCACGGGGCGTTTGAAGGAGCGAGAGCAGCGCGAGCAGCCGGGCAGATGTTTTATGCATGGCACCCATACTCCCCGGAGTACCGGACATAACCTGTCCTCTACCTCTGCCATCGTGGCATACGAGCCGTTAGGGAGGCATCGCTCCTGGTCACGGCAGCCGCCGCTGGAGCTGGGACGGTCGGCGGCGCATTCGTCACATCGAGCAAGGAGCAGGTCATGTCCGTCACGACCACCACTCACCTGAACTTCCGGGGCACTGCACGCGAGGCGCTGGACTTCTACCAGTCCGTCTTCGGCGGACGTACGGTCGCGGTCACCTACAAGGACGCAGGCGCCGTGCAGAACGAGAGCGAGGCGGACTGGGTGATGTGGGGCGAGGTGGCCGGCGACAACGGCTTCCACGTCATGGCCTACGACGTTCCCTCACAGCTGCCCTGGAACCAGGGCGAGAACCCGTTCTTCGTCTCCGTGCGTGGCGACGACGCCGAGGAGATCAGCGCCCTGTGGGGCAAGCTCGCCGACGGCTCGACCATCGTGCGTCCGCTGGAGCCCGCGCAGTGGGCACCGCTGTACGGCATGCTCACCGACCGCTTCGGCGTCACCTGGGTCCTGGACGTCACCGCCCCGTACAACGGCTGAACCAGCCGACCGACCTGACATGCCTGCGCCGTCCGGGCCGCCGCAGCCGCACGGGCGGTCCGGACGGCGCAGGCACCGAACACGTACGGCAGCGGAAGGAAACGGGGCACCGTGAGGATGCGGGGCACCGTGAGGATGCGGAAGCCGGGACGGACCGGCATCGAAGTCAGTGCCTGCTGCCTGGGCACCATGGTGTTCGGCAAAATGGGCAATCCTGATCACGACGACTGCGTGCGCATGATCCACCGGGCGCTGGATGCGGGCATCAATTTTGTCGGCACCGCCGACGTGTACGGCTACAGCGAGACCGAGGAGATCGTCGGAAAGGCCCTCGAAGGGCACCGCGACGAGGTCGTGCCGGCGATCAAGTTCAACGGACCGATTGGCGAGGACCCCAACCGCAGCGGCAGCTCCCGGCGCTGGGTCGTCCAGGCGGTCGAGGGCTCGCTGGAGCGGCTGGGGACCGACTACATCGACCTCTACCAGATCCACCACCCCGGCCCGTACACGGACATCGAGGAGACCCTCTCCGCGCTCACCGACCTCGTGCGTGCCGGGAAGGTCCGCGCGATCGGCTCCTCCAATCTGCCGGCCTCGGAAATCGTCGAGGCCCAGTGGGTGTCCCAGCAGCGTGGACTGCACCGCCTGCGCACCGAGCAGCCCACCTACTCCATCCTCAACCGCGGCATCGAGCGGGAGGTCCTGCCCACCTGCCGCCGCTACGGCCTGGGCGTTCTGGTGTGGAGCCCGTTGGCCATCGGCCTGCTCACCGGCCGCTGCCGCAAGAACGCCCCGCGGCCCGACAACGCCCGCATGCAGTGGGTCTCCCGGCACCTCACCGACGAACGCAAGCTTGAGGCGGTGGAGCAACTGCTCACAAACTGACGATCACCCACTCCAGGTCCCGACGTGACGGGACCATTCGCACAACGTGCCAGCGCCGCCCGCGTGGACCGGGACGAGTACGTGGTGTGCGTGTTGGACGCTCACCTTCCGCGGAGAGTGCCTTCGATTGGACGGCCTGACGGTGTTGTACCGGGTGGCCGGCGCGTTGCGCATGGCGGTCTCGGCCATGTCCTCATCCTGCGGCACCAGCGACACCACGGTGGCCGCCGCGCTCAGCGGCGACAGCGCCCGCCGGTCCGCGTCGGTGAGCTTGTCCGTCCACTCCAAGGACGTCCGGAAGTACCAGAGCGTCGGTGCCAGGGGATCCTGGCGACGCGCTGTAGAGCACGAGGTGCTGGTCGCGGTCCGTGAGCGTGAGCGTGTCGCAGTCGACGTGATCTCCCCGCCGGCCGGGCGGGGCGGAAGGTCTTGGTGAGCATCGGCGCGGTCTGCACGTCGTGCCGTTCCCAGAGCCGGGCGAAGTCGGGCCTGGCGTTGCGTAGCTCGTCGACGAGGCCGGTCACCACGGGATCGGTGGGGTAGCGGGCGAGGGTGGCGTGGAGCTCCATGACGACCTGGTGGCGGAACTCGGCGGCGTCGGAGATCCCGTACAGCGTCGCCTCAGGTCGCTGCGGCCCGAGGAATGCCCGGCGCGCGAGATTGCGGTCCTTGGGGGCGAGCGGTGCGAAGTCCTCCATGAGAGCGGCTGTTAGGGACAGTTGGAGGGGGTACGCGGCAGGGGCGCCCGCTGCCGCGTCCCTAGGGTGCCTGGAGCCTGGATCAACTGTGGGGTTCAGCCGGCGCGTCCGGCTGACTCGCGTGCAGGTGCTGAGCACGTAGTTCGCGTATTTCCTGGGCGAGTTCGGAAGAGTAGGGCCGCCAGACGTCGACGTCTCGTTCTGCGATCTGGTCGTACACAGGAGCGGGTTCTCCCTCCCAGATGGTCTTGAGGATTTCGAGGGGCACCTTGATTTTCTTCAGGGACGGCATGTGGAGGAGTGGGTGGAGGTCCTCGTCCTTGAGGCGGTAGCAGCTGTTGAGGTCGACGCTGATGAGGTCGGGCAGGCCGCGCAGAGCACTGATGTCCTTCACCTGCTTCAGACCGAGCGACAGGTGGCGGAGGTTTTTGTGACCGGCCAGGTGGGAGAGGTCCCGCCAGTCGATCGTGTAGTCGATCTCATAGCCGCCGAAGTGGGAGACGCGGAGTTCGCTGACCGGCCCGACTGGGATGTCCTCCACGCGGGGGCAATTCCCGAGGATGAGGCTCCTCAAGTCGGGGCAGCCCTCCAGGGCATGCAGCGAGCCCAGGTTCGGCATCTCGTCGAACCACACCTCGTCCACCGGGGCGCCGGCCAGGCCGCCGGGATCCACGAGCACCGGGCAGTGCGAGAGCTTCAGATCGTGCAGCGCGGGCAGGTCGCCGAGGCCGTCGAGGCCGGTCAGTGAGGGCGAGTAGCGTATCCACACCGCGCTCAGGGCGGGCAGGTCACCGAGTGGGCCGGGCCGGCGCAGGGCCTGGCAGTGGGTGACTTTCAGTTCGGCCAGGTCACCCTGGCGTTCGAGGCCCTCCAGGGTGACCACACCGTCGCATTGGTCCACGCGCAGGGACACGAGAGCGGGTACGGCTGCGAACGGCGTGAGGTCGCGGACTTGCCCGAGCCCTCGCAGGTCGAGCTCGTGCAGTGCCGGCAGGTGCGTGAGCGCGGAAAAGTCCCGCAGGGCGGGGCAGTCGGTGAGGCAGACCGCTTCCAGGGAGCCGAGCGTGTCGATGCCGTGCAGGGAGGTGAGCTGTTCGCACCCTTCGACGGTCAGTTTCTTCAGCTGGGTGAGTGCGGACATCCCGCTCAGGTCCGCCAGTCGGGAGCAGTTCTTGATTTCCAGCCGGTCCAGGCGGGGGTGCGGGCCGAGCCCTGTGAGGGTCTCCAGGCGGGGGCAGTCGTGCACGATCAGCTCGGTCAGGCCGGGCATCGCGTCGATACCGGACAGGTCGTTCAGGTGGCTGCAGCTGCGCAGGTCCAGGTGGGTCACGGCCGGGACGTCACGCAGGCCGGTCAGGTTATGGATCCCGGTCCAGCCGAGGTCGAGGCTCGTGAGCCGGGTCAGCCCTGACAGGTGGGAGGCATCCTTGAAGGAGCGGCAGCCGCGCAGCGTCAAGGTCTCCAGCGCGGGGAACGCTGTGGTGAAACCGTCGGCGGACCGCACCCTGGTCATGCTGAGGTCCAGCTCTCGCAGTTTCCCCAGCGACAGTAGGGGCGTGGTGTCCTGCACTGCGCGGCAGCGGTGCAGGCCCAGCCGGGTCAGCTCGGTGAGGCGGCTGATCGGGGTCAGGTCCTCGATGCCCGCGCAGCCGTTGAGGTCGAGCTCGGTGAGGCCGGTGAGCGTGCCGACCTCGGTGAAGTCCGTGATCTCCTTGCAGCGGTGGATGCTCAGACCACGAAGCGTGGTGAGATGGCGCAGACCCGTCAGTGAGGTCATCCGGCGCAGCCGTATGGATGTCCGGTTCTCTCGCACGAGGGCGGGGGCGAGTAGCGCGGCGCAGAAACCGTCCGGGTCGGCCACCTTGGGCCACAGCCCCAACAACACCTCCGAGGAGATCTCGGCCGCACTCGCTGACTGGGCTGCCAGGGCGAGTGCTGTTCCGTCGTCCGGGATCAGGACGAGTTCCGCGATGGCCTTACGCATCTTGACCGGCTTACCCGTCGCCAGCAACTCGCGCAGGATGGTCAGTTGGGAGCCATCGGCGGCCTCGCTGCCGGCATTGCTCGAGATCATGGCACGACACCATAGGGGGTGGGTCTGACAGTGGTTCCGTGATGCGGACGGCTCCACGTACCGCCCCGGATTCCTCCCATGCCTTGCAGCCGTTGCGGTCACCGACCGTGACGACGAGATTGCCCCGCGGACGACCCTTCTCCAGGTTTCGACCGCAGCTTCTCCAGCAGCACCACATGCAGCTGATCCCAGACCCCGGCCTGGTTCCACCCGGCAAGACGCCGCCAGCACGTCACCCCCGAACCGAAACCCAGCTCCCGGGGCAGCAACTCCCACTGGACGGCTCGATAAGCGACCACACTTCATCCGACACGATCCAGGGCCGCGACAGAGGAGTCTTCAGCACGTTCTCCGGCCTCGGCCAGGTGCTCACCGAGGGCTCCGCGCACGGCACCTTGACGATCGACGCCGCCTCCGTGGACACCAGGGTGGCCAAGCGTGACGAGCACCTGCGGGGAGCGGACTTCTTCCACGTGGCCGACCACCCCTCGATCGTGTTCGCCGCGACTCGCGTCGCCCCGAGCGGCCGGGCGACCGCTCAGGTCACCGGTGAACTCTCGGTGCTCGGCAGGACCCGCCCGGTCAGCTTCACCGCTCATGCCACCGAGGCCTCGGCCGACGCCGTCACGCTCACCGCCGAACTCGGCATCGCCCGTAAGGACTTCGGGAAGACGTGGAACCGGCTCGGCATCATGAAGGACATCACGATCGTCACGATCACGGCGCGCTTCACCCGCTCGGCACCCTGACGCGGCGCCACGGCTCGCTCGTCCTGACCACTACGTGTTCGGTGGTGTTCATTCAACGAGCGACATCGGCCTCCTGCTCGCAGCTGCTCGCGAGCAGCTGCACGGCACCGGTCGCCTGAGGACGGGGACGCAAGGCGCGGCGAGGTGATCCGTTCCCCAGCAATCCGTAGCTTCAGCACCACATGCATTCGGCCCCCTCGACAGGTGTCGAGGGGGCCGAATCTTTGTAGCGGGGACAGGTCGGGGCAAGCGTCCCGAAGGAAGCCCATCGACTTCGCGACTTCGCGACGCCGTAGGCACCGGAGGTTAAACGACAAGGTCAGGGCCTGTTCCTGGTCCCGATGATGTCGGAGGGGGCCTGGGCGGAGAGCAGGGCGCGAGCGAGGGAACTGTCTGAGATCAGCACATCGACCGTGCCGCTGCGCAGGGCGCCGAGCACGCCGCGGGCCTTCTCCGACCCTGCCGCCACCCCCGCCACGAGCGGGATCCTGGACAGTTGCTCGAGAGACACGGCCAGCACCCGATCCTCGACCGGACCGGGAATCGCTCTTCCGTTGACGTCGACGAAGCGCGCGCAGAGGTCGCCGGCCGGTTGTCGGCTGTCGAACTCCTCCTTTTCCCGCGAGTCGAGTGCCAGAGCGTCGATGATGGCCGCGGAGGAACCGACGCCGTGGCTGCCGATGCCGACCAGCGCGATGCCGACCTGCTCGGCTGCCTTGAGCGCGGCCTGGACGGAGGGCTCGGCGAGCAGTATCTGCCTGCTCGCCGGGGTGGTGAGCAGGGCCGGAGCGTGCAGGCGGCGGAACCGGCCGCCGAGGCGCGTGGCGAGGTCCCGTACCAGTTCCTCGCCGGTGATCTCGCAGTCCACCGAGGACAAACCGCCGACGAGGGGCACCACTTCGACGTTCAGCCCGCCATTGTCGGGGACGTGCTGCACAACCGCCTGAAGCGTGCGCCCCCAGGAGACCCCGACGCGCTGCGCGGGCCGCATGGTCTCCAGCAGCCAGCGGGCTCCGAGGTCCCCGACGTGGGCCAGGGTGCGGTCACTTCCAGGGGCTTCAGACACCCTGCAGTCGCGCAGCCCGAACGTCGCACGCAGCTCGCTCTCGAGGGTCAGGTCGCGCCCGGCCGGATCGTGAATGCTGATTTCGACGATCCCCCGCTCCCGGGCTGCGGCGAGCATGCGGGAGACGTTGGGCCGGCTGACACCAAGGGCGTGGGCGATCTCCTGCTGGGAGCGGCCTTCCTCGTAGTACATGCGAGCGACCTTCACCAGCAGGTGCTGGTCACGTGCGGTCGGCATGGTGATTCCACGACGGTGCGTCAAGCGGTGCGGTCCGGTGACCGCGGGGAGTGCCCGTCATGACACCGCGTCGAGGTCCCGCGCGAGCAGGTCGGCGAGTTCGGCAAGGGCAGCGTCGGACTCGGCGCCTTCGGTGCGCAGCACGGCCTCCTCACCGTGCTTGAGGGCGAGGGACAGTACGGCGAGCATGCTCTTCGCGTTCACCAGCGCCCCGTCCTCCCGGCCTATGGACACCTGGCACGGTCGCTGCGCGGCCGCCTGGACGAATGCTGCCGCGGGCCGGGCGTGCAGTCCTACCGCGGATGCGATCGTGACGCGGGTTTCGGGCACAGCGTTCTCCTTCGTGGCTCCGGCCAAGTACGCTCGCGCAGGCCGAGGGCTGGGCGAGGCTGCACGCTACACAGCCGTTGGACAGATGTGAAGAGGGTTTGCATCGATGTGCAAACCGCCGCCAGTCGCTGCTGCATTTCTGCGGGGGCAGGGCGAGGTTCGGGCTGACGGGCCGAGTTTTCACCGCTGTCACACAGGGCAATCGGCGTCGACATCTTGTCGCGCCTTGTCGCGCGGTGCTACACCTCTACCGAACAGAGGTGAGGAACCCTGAGCAGACGTGCAAACCCGTTGTGCTGAAAATCCCCCGGTTCCTCCTGTTACATCCCGATCGCTTCGGCTCCCCACCCAAGAGCCGCCTACACGTCTCCGCCGTACGGGCCATGGGCTCCGACCGGCCTCCGCATCCCCACTCGGAGACAGAGACCTCCGTATCCCCGCTCAGAAACAGAGAGGAGGGCCGAGATGGTTACCGTTGCTGCTGCCGCCCTGGCCGCGTCGACGCCCCAGGGCGAGGAGAGTGACAACCCCGTAATTCGCGGCGCAGTCTGGGCCGGCTCCCACTTCATCGGCCTGTTCAACGAGGCCGGCAAGCAGTTCACCGGTCTGGTGACCGGGATTCTCCCCACGCTGATCGTCCTGCTCACCGCGATGTACGCGTTGGTGACGTTCGTCGGCGAGAAGCGTGTGACCCGGGCCGTCGAGTGGTCCTCGCGCTGGTGGATCACCCGCTACACGGTGATGCCGGTCCTCGCCGTGCTGATGCTCACCAATCCGATGTGCTACTCGTTCGGCAGGTTCCTGCCCGAGAAGTACAAGCCGGCCTTCTACGACTCGGCGGTCTCCTTCGTCCACCCGGTGACCTCGTTCTTCCCCTACGCCAACGCCGGCGAGCTGTTCGTCTGGCTGGGCATCGCCAGCGGCGTACAGAAACTGGGGCTGTCCACAGTGCCCTTGGCGCTGTACTACCTCGCCACCGGCGTCGTAGTGATCTTCATCAGGGGCGTGGTCACCGAGCGGATCACTCTCATCCTGATCAAGCGGACCGGCCGCACCGAGATCTTCCGCAAGTTCGACGAGGAATTCACCACGGGCACCGGCAGTAGCACGCTCATGGTGACC
This sequence comes from Streptomyces scabichelini, assembly GCF_011045015.1. GTDB lineage: Bacteria > Actinomycetota > Actinomycetes > Streptomycetales > Streptomycetaceae > Streptomyces > Streptomyces scabichelini. Next base: position 14,555 of record NZ_JAAKZY010000025.1, read on the forward strand.
GGAGGGACACGATGACCACCATCGAGCAGAGTCCCCGCACGTACCCGTCGGTGTTCGTCCGCAAAGGTACCGGCGGCTGGGGCAACGGACTCACACTGCGTCGCACCGACACCCGCAACAAAGTGCTGTCGGTGACGGGCGGGGGTATCCACCCGGTCGCCCAGCGGATCGCGGAACTGACCGGGGCGGAGGCCGTCGACGGGTTCCGCACCTCCGTTCCCGACGAGGAAGTCATCTGCGCGGTGATCAACTGCGGCGGCACCGCACGGATCGGCGTCTATCCGCGCAAGCGGATACCGACGATCGACGTCTATCCCGGCTCGCCCGGCGGCCCGCTCGCCCAGTTCATCACCGAGGACATTTTCGTCTCCGCCGTGGGGGTGGACGATGTCGTGGTCGAGGAGGGGACGGAGGACGGCGCTGATACAGGGCCGGCGCCGGATACGCCGTCGGCCGCGGACGACCGCGAACAGAGCGCGGGTCCGGTCCCTCAGTCCATCGCGGAACCGGCGGGAGGCGGCGGACGCTTCTCCCGGATATCCGACGGCTTCATCAAGTTCAGTTCCGGGATCGGTTACGCGGTGAACACCCTGCTGGCCTCGGGCCGGCAGGCCATCACGCTGACGATCAACACCATCCTTCCCTTCATGGCGTACGTCAGCCTGCTGCTGGGGTTCGTCATCTACACCGGCGTCGCCGAGAAGATGGGCGAGGGCCTCAAGCCACTGGCCAGCAACCCGTTCGGGCTCATCGCCCTCGGTGCCGTGGTGGCCCTGCCCTTCCTGTCCCCGATCCTCGGGCCGGGAGCGGCGATCGCCCAGATCATCGGCGTGCTGATGGGTACGCAGATCGCCGCGGGCACCATTCCCGTCGAGTACGCTCTGCCCACCCTGTTCGCCATCAACGGCCAGGTCGGCTGCGACTTCATCCCCGTCGGTCTCGCCCTCGGCGAGGCGAAACCGGAGACGGTGGCGGTCGGTACGCCGGCAGTGCTGCTCAGCCGTCTGATCACCTCACCCATCGCCGTGGCCCTCGCCTGGCTCGTCAGCTTCGGGATGTACTGATGAATGCTCCCTACTACCAGAGCACCATCCTCCGCGTCGGCAACGAAGCCGCGGACCTCATCGACGGCGGCGTCCTCATCCTCTTCGGTGAGCCGCTGCCCGGTGACCTGGAGAGCCTCAGCGTCGTGCACAAACCGGTCGACACACCGGCCCAGGAGATCCGACCGGGCGACGAACTGTGGCTCGGTGAGACGCGGTTGACCCTGACAGCGGTGGGCGAGCGCGCCCAGGAGAATCTGACGACTCTCGGGCACATGGTCGTCTACGTCGCCCCCGATCCGGTTGCCGGGCTGCTCCCCGGAGCAGTGCACGCCGAGGGTCCACTGGCGGCCCCTGAGCCGGGAGCCGAACTGAGGCTCGTCCGCGCGTGACGGTGCGGGTGGGCCAGGCGGGGACGCGATGCGGCCACGGCGCCCCGTACGACCCGTACGACCCGTACGAGGGTGTGTCCGACACGCGATGGCGGAGCAAGGAAGGAGCAGTACCCCATGAACGCCCCTGATGACAGCGCCCCGGCCGAGGACGTCTGCCGCGACTGCGGCGGGACGCTGGTCGAAGGATCCATGGCGTTGCCGCTGCTCGGCTCTCCTCGCTTCGCCTACCGTCTCGGCACCACCGAAGTCACCACCGAGGTGGCGGCCCTGATGTGTCTGAGCTGCGGAACCGTCCGGCTGCGCGGCCGGAACCCCGACCGGATACGGAACGCGGTGGAGGCCAAGAAGGTCCGCCACCGCCACTCCCTCGGCCTGCCCCGATTCCCGGGACTGCCGGACCGCTCGCCCTTCCTCCCCGAGGGCGGGCAGGGGCCGGCAGTCCCTCCCCCTCGTGAACGAAGGGCCGAAACCGAAGGCCCCTGAGAAGAGGACTCATGGCATACCTTCCCCTGGCACTGCTGCTGCTCGGCGGCTTCGCGCTGACGATGGTGTCGAGCATGGCGCAGCACCGCTACTACATGCGCACCGTGAACCGGCTCGCCGCCCAGGAGCACCGGGCGGGTGTCACCCTCGTCTCCGGCCGGGCCACCGGGCGGTTCCGCGGCGCCGTGGTGCTGCTGCTCGTACGGCGGAGCGACAAGGTCGTCGAACGGGCCCTGGTGATGCAGGGGGCTTCCGTTCTCGCCCGTTTCCGTGAACGCCCGCAGCTCACCGGGGAGCTGAGCACGGCGCCCTCCCGGGCCACATCCGCCGTCATGGCGCGTGCGGTTGAGGACGCTCGCGACCGCTACCGCCGGATGCAGTCGGGGGCCGCGACCGATCACAGCGCCGCTGTACGGATGTGGCCGGCACGGTGAGCAACGTCTATTGCCAGGTGCTGCCCGGAGCGAGCGGTGTACGGCCGCGGAACTCTGACGCTTCCCGAGACGGGGCCCCGTTGGCCCTGGCCGCCGGTGAGCCCAGCCGGTACCGCACATGACATGGCGGGTCGGCCTCCTTCACTTCGGAGTTCAGCCGCCGCCCTTGGTGTAGTACCGCACCTCTCAACGCACGATCAACCGAGTCAACGCACGATCAACCGAGTTGCCGCCACGGGGCACATCCCGGGCGTCGCGCCGATCAGCGGCGCGCCGTCACCGAGCGGCTGGGCCGGTCTCGCCACCTGACGACACTCTCACCTCGGGGCGCCGGACCCCGTCTCGCCGTTCCTGTGCCGGCCTGCGTCATACCGCCGGCCACATGGCCGCCGCCTGTGCCGCAGTCCCGCCCTGGCTCCCACCTCCCTCGATGCTCCGCGCTGTGACGCGCAGTCAGATCGGTCGCGCCGAACCTGGTATGCCCCACACGACCGCCTGACGGGCGGTCATTCACCTACCGCCGACGACATCGAGCGCCGTAATCCCGCACGAGTCCAGCCCTTGTTCCGAGGACGGCATACGTGCTACCAAGTAAATCACCAACGTGCATATCGTTTGCACATATGTGCAGCTCCTGCGGTGGGTCACCGGCAGGGCGGCAGGAAGGACCGGAGCATGAGTTACATGGATCAGTTGCGGCAGCGGGAGCGGGAGCTCGGCCGACCGGTCCGGGTGGGCCTCGTGGGTGCTGGACAGATGGGCCTCGGTTTCGTCGCGCAGGTGGCGCACATCCCGGGCATGGACATCTCCGCGATCGCCGACATCGACCCGGAACGGGGCCACGAGGCGTTCAAGCGCTCCGACCGCGGCCCTGCGCTCAGCGGCGGTACGCCCGACGAACGCGCTGCGGCGGTGCTCGGGGGCCGACCGGTCGTCGTCACCGACGCGCTCGACCTCGTCTCGCTGCCGATCGACATCATCGTCGACGCCAGCGGTGTGCCGGATGTCGGCGCCTCCGTCGCCTTCTTCGGTCTGCTGGCGGGCAAGGACATCGCGCTGCTCAACGTGGAGTGCGATGTGACGGTCGGTCTGCTGCTGTCGACGGTGGCGCAGCGGATGGACCGGGTCTACACGGTGTGCCGCGGCGACGAACCGGTGGAGTGCAAGCGTCTGGTGGACTACGTGCGCGACATCGGGTTCAGCGTGGTCTGTGCCGGCAAGGGCAAGAACAACCCCCTCGACCCGACGGCGACCCCGGAGGCACTGGCCGATCAGGCCAAGGCCAAGGGCATGAACCCGAAGATGCTGGCCAGTTTCGTCGACGGCTCCAAGACGATGATCGAGATGGTGGCGCTGGCCAACGCGACCGGCCTCCAGCTCAGCCGACGTGGCATGACCGGTCCCCACGCGACGGTCGCCGACCTGGCCAAGACCTTCCGCCCCGAAAGGGACGGAGGCGTGCTTCCCGCTGCCGGGGTGGTGGACTACTGCACCGGTCCGGTCGCGCCGGGCGTGTTCGTCATCGGTCACAGCGACGATCCGGTCGTCACCGCCGAGATGGAGTACCTGTCGATGGGCGAGGGGCCGTACTACACCTTCTACCGGCCCTACCACCTGGCCAGCGTCGAGGCTCCGCTCTCCGTCGCCGAGGCGGTCCTTGACCGCACCCCGAGCCTCGCGCCGACGGTGTGGAACGCCGAGGTGGTCGCCGTCGCCAAGCGGGACCTGCGGGCCGGCGAACGCGTCGACGGCATCGGCGGATCCACCGTGTACGGCCTCGCCGAGAGCGCTGAGGCGACGGCGGCCGGTGGTCTGGTGCCCCTGGGCCTTGCCGCCGGAGCCGAGGTGGTGCGGGACGTCCCCGCCGGCACCCTGCTCACCGACCAGGACGTGCGGATCGACCACAGCACCATGATCGCGACACTGCGGCGCCTCCAGGACCGGCTGCTCGCGGGCGAGCGGATCGACCTGCCGACGACGGTGCCGACCGACTCCCTGGCCGCGTGAGGAAGACCGTGAGCATGGACCTGATCAAGGACGCCGAGCCGGCCCGTTCCGCTCTCACCACGATGTGGACCATCCGCCGGTTCGAGGAAGCGGTGGACGACCTGTTCGCCCGCGGCATGATGCACGGCACCATGCACCTGTCGATCGGTCAGGAAGCAGTGCCGGTCGGTGCCTGCGCCGAACTGCGCGACGGCGACTACATCACCTCGACCCACCGCGGCCACGGACACTGCATCGCCCGCGGCGCCCGACTCGACCGCATGATGGCCGAGTTGCTCGCCAAGGAGACCGGCTACTGCCGTGGCCGCGGCGGTTCGATGCACATCGCCGACGTCGCGACGGGCAACCTGGGCGCGAACGGCATCGTCGCCGGCGGCGTGCCCATTGCCGCTGGCGCCGCGCTGGCGAGCCGGCTGCGCGGCGAGGACCGGGTCGCGCTGAGCTTCTTCGGCGACGGCGCGGTCAATGAGGGTGCCTGGCACGAAGGAGTCAACCTCGCCGCCATCTGGGACCTGCCCGTGGTGTTCATCTGCGAGAACAACAACTACGGGATGTCCATGTCCGTCCAGCGGGCGTTCCGCGTGGAACGCCTGGCCGAGCGCGCCGCCGGCTACGGCATCCCCGGCGTGACCGTGGACGGCAACGACGTGCCCGCGGTGCAGGAAGCTGTCCGCACCGCCGTCGAACGAGCCCGCGCGGGCGACGGCCCGACCTTCGTGGAAGCACTCACCTATCGGTGGAAGGGCCACTCCAAGAGCGACAAGAACCTCTACCGTACGCGCGAGGAGATCGACCAGTGGCGAGAGCAGGACCCGATCGCCCGCTACACCGCCACCCTGCTCGACGCCGGCACACTCACCGAGGCAGAGGCGCAGCAGTGCCAAGCCGACGCACGTGAGGCGGTGCGCGAGGCCGTACGCACGGCGAACGCCGCCCCCGACGCCAGCGCAGCGGAACTCACGTCGGCCGTCTACGCCGTCTGACTCTCTGGAGACCCGTACATGACCACCACACTCCCGAGCCCGGCGGCTGCGACGACGACGCGGCCGTCGGCCGACCCGTCAGAGCGCACCCTCACCTACGCCGAAGCGGTCCGCGAGGCCCTGGCCGAAGCCATGCAGACCGACCCCCGCGTCTTCATTCTCGGCGAGGACATCGGCGTCTACGGAGGCGCCTTCGGCGTCACCGGAGACCTGGTGCACCGCTTCGGCGAGGACCGTGTGCGCGACACCCCGATCAGCGAACTCGGCATCGTCGGCGCGGCGGTCGGCGCCGCGCTGGCCGACATGCGGCCCATCGTGGAGATCCAGTTCTCCGACTTCACGGCCCAGGCCATGGACCAGATCGCCAACCAGGCCGCGAAAATCCACTTCATGCTCGGTGGCGCGGCCCGCGTCCCGATGGTGCTGCGCGCCCCGACCGGCTCCGGTACCGGCGCCGCCGCCCAGCACTCCCAGAGCCTGGAGACCTGGTTCGCCCACATCCCCGGACTGAAGGTCGTCATGCCCGCGACCCCGGCGGACGCCAAGGGCCTGCTGCTGGCCGCGATCGACGACCCCAACCCGGTCATCGTGCTGGAGCACAAACTGCTCTACAAGCAGAGCGGCCCGGTGCCCACCGGCGCCGATCGCGTTCCGCTCGGGCGGGCGGCGGTCCGCCGGAGGGGGCAGGACCTGACCATCGTGGCTACGGGCATCATGGTGTCGCGAGCCGAGGAGGCCGCCCAGCAACTGCTCGCCGAGGAAGACATCAGCGCGACCGTCGTGGACCCGCGCACCCTTGTCCCTCTGGACGAAGCGGCGATCATCTCCGAAGTGGCCGCAACCGGGCGTGCCCTGCTGGTCCAGGAAGCCCCCCGGACCTGCGGCTACATGGCGGAGATCGCCGCGCTGATCGCCGACTCGGAGGCGTTCGGCCGCCTTCGGGCCCCGATCCGCCGGCTCAGCGGCCTGGACGTACCGATCCCCTACGCTCCCCAGCTGGAGCGCGCGGCCGTGCCCCAGGTCCCCGACATCGTGGCCGAGGCCACCCGTCTGGTCAGGTCGTGGTGATGGCCGAGATCCCCCTGGTCATGCCCAAGATGTCCATGACGATGGAGGAGGGCACGTTCCTGACCTGGCACAAGGCGGAGGGCGACGAGATCCGCTCCGGCGACGTGGTGTGCGAGGTCGCGACCGACAAGGTCGACATGGAGGTGGAATCTCCCGTCGACGGAATCCTGGTCCGGCTGGTGGCTCAGCCGGACGATGTCGTGCCTGTCGGCGAACCGATCGCCTACCTCAGCAGCGCCGCAGGCGACTTGTTGGGCGACCTCCTCGACGCACCAGCCGAGGCGGATGCCCCTCCGCCCGCTCCGGCGGTGCTCGCCACCACGCCCACTCCGCCGTCGTCCCTCTCGACGGTCGTGTCGGCCGTGCCGCTCGCCCGACGCCGGGCGGTGGAACTCGGCGTGGACCTCGCGACCCTCCACGGCACCGGACCGGGCGGGACCATCAGAGTGGTCGACGTCGAGGCCGTCACCTCCCAGCTCGTCGCGCCCGCGGCCCAGGTACTTCACCGTCCGTCAGCCACCAACGGCACACTGGCAGGCACAGGCACACCGGCCTTGCGGCACAGGTACCGCAGGGCTGTCGCCCGCCAGACCAGCGCAAGCGCCGCCATCCCTCAGGCTGTCGTCTTCCGTGACCTCGACCTCGGGGCGGTTGCGGAGCGCCGCGGCCTGAGCGGCTGGACCAGCCTGATCGTACGGGCGTACGCGGATGCCCTGCGGGACAGCCCGCTCAACGCCCGGTGGACCGGGGAGGGCAGCGAGGTATGGTCCGACGTCGCGGTGGCGTTGATGGTGGACACCGAACGCGGCCCGGTCGCCCCGGTGCTCGTCAACCCCGACCGGCTCCCGATCGACGAGCTGGACGACCGCGTCGGGCGCATGACCGACCAGGCCCGCGGCGGCAAGGTGCCGGTTGAGCACCTGACCGCGGCCACCACCACCGTGCACGACCTGGGCGCCCTGGGCGTCGACGCCTTCCAGGTACTGCTCAACCCGCCCCAGGCGACCGCGCTCTCGGTCGGTGCGGTGGCCCCGCACGTCGTCCCCGTCGGCGACGGAGTCGGGGTACGCACCCGCTGCCGGGTCGGTCTCACCGTCGACCACCGCGTCGGTGACGGCGCGGACGCCGCGCGCCTGCTGGACGCGGTCCAGCGGCGTCTGGACGACCCGAACTGGCTCGGATGGCGGTGAACCTGCCGCTCACCCAGGGTCGCTCCGACGACTGCTCAGCGGGCGCCCGCGCCACCACCGGTGGCACATGAACGCGCTGCCGTCCGTCCACATTGTCCTTGCCCTGACTGCCAGTGGACGCGGCGGCAGCGTGCTGTCCAGGTTCTCAGGCAGCGGGTCATGCCCTGACGTATCTGACGTATCGCTGGACGGGATGCGACATGCATGCGGTATGCGGCGTGCGGACGGATCCGCTCAGGCCGCGGCAAGCAGCGCCTCCGCCAGCTGGGCATCGCAGATGAGGGCGTCCACGTAGTGTCCGCGCAACGCACCCAGCACGCCCCGTGCCTTCTCGACGCCCGCGGCCAGCCCCACCACGGTCGGTATCTGACGGAGGTCTTCCAGCGAGATGGCCAGCACCCTGTCCTCGACCGCTCCGTGTACCGGGTTGCCGTCCTCGTCGAAGAACCGGGCGCACACATCACCCACCGGCTTCGCCGCTTCAAAGGCCGCCCGGTCGCGATCGCTCAGGTGGAGCGACTCGATGACCGCCGCGGAGGAGCCCACCCCCACCGCGCCGACACCGAGGAAGGCCACGGAGGACTTGCGGCCGGCGTCCAGCACGCCGACGATGGACGGCTCGGTCATCAGGGTGTCACGTGATGCCTTGGTCTCCAGAAGGGCGGGCGCGTGGAGTCGCTGGTAGGTGGTGTCCAGGCGGTCGGCCAGCTCCCGCACCAGTTCCTCGCCGGTGATCTCCGAGGCCACGGCGGAAAGTCCGCCCACCAGGGGAAGAATCTCCACCGCGAGGTCCTGCCCGGAGGGGACGGCATTCACCATGGCCTGGAGCGTGCTCCCCCAGGAGAGCGAGATGCTGCTGCCGGGCTTGACCGTGTCCAGCATCCAGGCGGCCGCCAGCTCCCCCACCTTGGCCAGCGCCGACTCGTCGGTGCGCACGGAGGCCACGCGGCAGGAGGACACTCCGAAGGCGGCCTGCAGCCGCTCCTCCAGATCCAGATCGCGTCCGGCCGGATCGTTGATCCGGATCTCCACGATCCCCTGGTCACGTGCGGCAGTGAGGATGCGTGAGACGTTCGAGCGGCTGACCCCCAAGGCGCTGGCCACCTGCTGCTGCGACAAATTGTCCAGGTAGTAGAGCCGTGCCGCCTTCACCAAGAGGTCACGTTCGCGGGACGCCGGCATGTCCACCCCCTCACCTCGCCCTGTCGTCACATCTGCTCAGATTGTTGCACAGCCGACCACTACGTCGTTCCGCTCAGAGACTTAACCGGCAGTTCCCGGCCTGCTTACAACTTCCCGCGCGGGTTCTCCTTCGACCCACGGACCTGGACAGGGAGTGACTCGCATGGAATTATTATCACGTCCGTGAATTTAATACTCACATATGTGAGTATCGAGCGAGGTCCAGCGACCCGGTGAGCGAATCGTTATGGTTGAACGCCCAATCACCCCACGCGCCTGGTGCACCTGGAACTGACGGCAGAACCACCGCTCATTCGATGCCGCGGACGCAGCCCGGCCAGTCAGGTCACTGGCCGTCCCTGCCCCCACCCCGACTGATTGCCGCACTACTTGCACGACGGGCGCGGTGCGCCTTTGAGGAAGCCAAGGAGCCGACCATGACCGAAACCACGGAGACCGCGTATCTGGAGTGCACCTGCAGCGGAGAGCAGCTTCATCGGCTCACCTACGTCCACGGCTGCCTGCTCACGATCATCTGTGACAACTGCGGAAAAACCACCACGATGCCCAGAGAACTGGTCATAGGGCAGTACACCCGGGACTTCCGCGGCCGTCTCGGCCGGCTGCCCGCCAAGCTCCGGTCTGATGCCCAAGACCATCCGGTGCGCTTCGTGGTCGGCATGCCGGCCAAGGTGATCAACAAGCTTGGCCAAGTGCTGCACGAGATCAAACTGATCGCCCGAACCTGACCCGGCCAGTCCGCAACGTCTCGAACAGACGGCAGGATGGCTGAGATCAGTGCGGCGAGGGCGGGGCGGGGTTGTCGTTTTTCCTGCGCCACGCGAGGTGCAGCGGCTGGTGCCGGCGGGCGGAAACCTGGACCCGGGGTTCGCCTTCGGCCTCCTTGCGCTCCTGCGCCCACGCGCTCACTCTCCGGATGCTGCCGTCCAGGTACAGGCTGAAGGGTGCGGCCATGGCGTCGCCGACCGTCTCGGTCAGCCACTGGTGCCAGTGTCCCGGAGCAACTGGCGTCTCTGCGCTGGCAGGAGAGCGACCACGAGATGCAGGCAGCCCTCTTGAATGCGCCTCAGTCCGGGGCCTCCTGCATCACCGGGGCTTTCGGCGCCGTCAGGTGCGATCAGACCGCCGACGGGCAAGAGCCGCCATGACCGGGTTGTAGTTGATCTGACCGCACCACCGGAGGGAGGGGTGGGGTTCGCTGTGGCGCCGGACCGCCTCCACCAGAGTGCGCCATCCGACTTGGGGCAGTGTGATGCGATAGCGGACTCGGGCCAGTTCTGGTGCCAGAGGTTCGTCATCGTGGATCAGCGCACGCAGGACCGGGTCGCGGTCATTGGCCGGGCCGCGGGGAACCACCTCCAGCGATACGGCCTGTGCGGCGTAGTACACGCCGATGCCGGCCACCGATTCCCACCGGATGACCTGCTGGGCACGGCCATTGTGGACCCATAGTCCCGTGTGGTCTGCGGCGATCTTTTGATGCCGCTGCCGCCATGCCACCACCAGCATCAGTACGCCGAGCGCGCCAACCCCCACCATGACCAGTGTCTCCGTGGTGACCCGGCCCGTCACCAGTCCGCCCACCCCAAAGAACCCAAGGAGAAGTGGGACGACAGCCGCAATCAGCAGGCCCAGCATGGTCCTGCGGCCGGCATGCAGCACCGTGGCATGAGGGGATGGAGAGAGCATGACATGAGAGTTTAGGAGGCGTCGGCAGCCGGGGCTCGGACGCGCGGGCACTGGGCACAGTGACCGCAGTGAGGTTCAGCCGGACGTCCATGCCGAGGGGTTGGACCAGAACAGCGGGTGAGGCCTCGCCGGTCGGCCGGAGTGAGCAGCGCGGCCCACATCGGAACGTCCCTCTGAGGAGGAGACACGCATGCTGCATCGGCTTCACGGAATGCGTCGGGCCTCCGGAACACGTGTTCCGGAGGCCCGACGAAGTGTGACCACGATGTCAGGCGGGCGTGATGTTCTCCGCCTGCGGGCCCTTCTGCCCCTGAGTGACGTCGAAGGTCACGACCTGGCCTTCCAGCAGCTCGCGGAAGCCGAAGGAGTTGATGTTGGAGTAGTGCGCGAAGACGGTCCGGTCCGCCGCCGTCCTGGGCAATGAAGCCGAAGCCCTTTTCGGCGTTGAACCACTTGACGGTTCCCCTGGCCATACTGGTGCCTTCCAGTCGATATCGGACCAGCATCGCGCGGATCCGGAGGTGATCGCCCTGGTCCGGCGCTGCACAGCAAAGCGCCCGCGCCGGAGCGCGGGCAGGTACTGCGAACCATGACATCTGAACAGCGCCGCTACACGGCGAAACCATCTCCTACCAGAGAGCAACAGCCGTGATCCAGCCGGGGCATGAATGCTCTCAGTAGTGATCCGCGCGTCGGCGCTCAGTGCCGACCCAGGCCGGGATGCGGGCGCCGTGGCCTCGCTTGGCATAGTTGGCCCCCACTGAAGCGGCGGGGAAGGAAGGGGCATGGACGAGGAACCGGAGTGCTACCGGGTCGAGTTCGCGAGTGGTACTGCCGCCCCGGTGGCGAAGCGGCGCTCCTTCCGCGACCACGAGCGCAACGACATCGAAGCTGACCTGCCCGGCTGACCCCCTGGACCGGCCTTGGGTTCTAGAGGTGGTTGCAACACCTGACCCTCGGGGTTGTCGCGATGACCAAGCCGCGTCGGAAGCCGAAGAAGCCCGGACCCGCGCCGTTGGCAGACAAGCGTGATCAATACCTTCGCCTCATGGCGCAGGGGATGAGCAACTCGGCCGCGTGCCGAGAGGTGGGAATCAACCGCAAGACCGGGAACCGCTGGAGGTACGGAAGGAAGGTCGTCGACCGGGCCCGCAACGTACGTGTCTACCTGCCGATCACCGAGGTACGGGAATCCGACCCGGTCTCCAAGCGGTTCTTGTCGGAGAACGAGCGGATCGTCATCGCCGACCTCCTCCGCGCCGGGCAGTCCCTGCGCACCATTGCCCGGGAACTCGCCCGGGCCCCAGCCACGATTAGCCGGGAGGTGCGCCGTAACCGCGACCCACGCACCGGCAAATACCACCCCTTCATCCAGCAGCCTGGACCGGCGTTGGAGCCCGGAGCAGATCTGCCAGTCCCTGCGCGCCGCCTTCCCGGACGAACCCGACCGTCACCTGGCGCACGAGACCATCTACCAGGCCGTCTACCTGCCGCATCGCGGCGGCCTGGAGCGCACGGCCGGCACTTTGCGCACCGGCCGTCCCGCGCGTCGACGTCGTAGGCGCGCTGCTCAGCGCGCCACTCGGTTCATCGACCCGGGAACGCTGATCAGCCACCGGCCAGCGGAAGTTGACGACCGCGCGGTCGCCGGGCACTGGGAAGGCGACCTCATCGTCGGCACGTCCAACCGCTCCGCGATCGGAACCTTGGTCGACCGCACTACCCGCTACGTCAAGCTTCTCCACCGCCCTGACAGCCACTCCGCCGAGAACGTCCGCGACGCGCTCCTGCACGCCTTCACCGACCTGCCCGCCGAGCTCGCCCACTCGCTGACCTGGGATCAGGGCAGCGAGATGAGCCGTCACGACGAGTTCACCCGCGCCGCCGGCATCCCCGTCTACTTCTGCGAACCCGCCGGCCCGTGCCAGCGCGGCTCGAACAAGAACACGAACGGCCTGGTGCGCCAGTACTTCCCGAAGAGCACCGGCCTGTCCATCTTCAGCGCCGAGGACCTCACCTTCGTTGCCGCCGAACTCAACAGTCGCCCCCGCAGGACCCTCGGCTGGCAGACCCCCGCTGACCTCTTCGTTAAGCTTGTCGCAACACTGGAATGATCACTGTGTTGCGATGATCGCTGGAATCCGCCCTCGGCCGCGACGGCGTCGAGTTCCTGGCGAGGTGAGTGACCGCTTCAGGTGGGCCGGCAAAGTAGTCACGGTCTCCGCCAGTGCGTCGCGGACCAGTTCGGTGCCACGACCGCCTGGCAGGTGCAGGAGCATCACGTAGCGGGTGGAACGTTCAACCAGCGTGCCGATGGCGGAGCCGCCTTGCTTGCCGATGATCAGTTCGCCTTCCCAGTGGCCGGGGATGGCCCGGTCGGCAACCTCGGCGGGACGGTCGCTGATCATGACCATTTGAGGTCGTCGGTGGCGATGGACCATGCGAAGACGGGGACGGGGGCCTCCCAGCCGAGTCGGCGGACGTACCCGCTCGATGTCGTCCACAGCGTGGAGACCACCGCGCCCTGGTCGCGTAGGTGGCGCAGCCGTTCGGCGAGCATGTCGACGGAGAGCCGGGCGCCGCGCTCCTCAGGGGCCACGCACCCGGCGCTGAGCGGCGCGGAGGGCACGGCCTGCCCGCCGAAGTACTGCGGCACGAGGAGACCGATTCCGCCGGCGATGAGCTGCCCGTTCCGCACCCCGACGCACTCCGGCCGAGTGCTCCCGGCCGGAGCCCGCGCATTCGTCGCCGAGGTGACGGACATCCGGGTGTGAACCCCGCCGGATTGTCGATGATTGTCGATGTAACGACAAAAACTGACCCCTGCCTATAGGCTCTGACAATCTGTCACCGACTAGCCCATGGGGGTCTCGTGACACAACGCCCGCTCGCCGGATCATTCAGAGGGTTACGCCGTATCGCGGTCCTCACCGCACTCGCCCTGACCGTCCCGCTGACGGCCACCACCGCCGAGGCACACAGCGGCGTGGAGGCCGCCCCGGGCAATCCCGTCCTCGCCTGGAACATCCACGCCCAGACCGCCATCTACGACACCGCCAAGCAGTCGCCCACCACCGGCAACCGCAGCTTCGCCATCGTGCAGGGCGCCGTGTACGACGCGGTCAACGCCGTCGCCGGCCGTCCGTACGAGCCCCTGGTCAGCGCGCCCCGCAGCCGCCCTGGGGACTCCACCGCCGCGGCGGTCGCCGCGGCCGCCCACGACACGCTGCTGTGGCTCTTCCCCGGGCAGGCCGAGTCGCTGAAAGCCCGGTACGACGAGGCGCTGGCCGCGATCCCCGACGGCCGCGCCGAGGACGGCGGGGTGGCCGTCGGCAGGGCCGCCGCCGCGGCGATGACCGAGAGCCGCCGTGACGACGGCTTCGATCCCACCGCGCCGTGGACCGTCGGCACCGAGCCGGGCGAATACCGGCTCACCCCGCCCGGCTACGTCAACGTCGGCGCCTGGGTGCCGAACCTGAAGCCGTTCGTCGTCCCCGACGCCGGCGCCTACCGGGTCAAGCCCCCGCCGGCCCTGACCGGCGCCGCTTGGGCCCGCGACCTGAACGAGGTCAAGAGCCTCGGCGCGGCCACCAGCACCGTCCGCACCGAGGACCAGACCGAGGCGGCGATCTGGTGGGACGACCCCCGGATGGTTGAATGGTCGATCACCCGGCAACTCGCCGACGCGCACCGCCTCAACAGCCTGCGGACGGCCCGGCTGCTCGCCATGGTGTACGTGGCCTCCGCCGACACCCTGATCGCCTGCTACAAGGCCAAGGTGCACTGGAACTTCTGGCGCCCGGTGACGGCCATTCCGCTCGCCGGCACCGACGGCAACGCGGCCACCGATCCCGACCCGGACTGGACGCCGCTGCGGGTCACCGCCCCGTCGCCGGAGTACCCGTCGGGCCACGCCTGCTTCACCACGGCGGTCATGACGGCCCTGGGGTCGTTCTTCGGCCGAGACGACCTCACGTTCGCCGCGTACAGCCCCGCCTCCGGCACGACCCGCCACTACGGCAGCCTTCAGGCGGCGACAGCCGAACTCCTGGAGGCGCGAATCTGGGCCGGCGTGCATTACCGCTTCGCCTCCGAGCACGGGCACCGGCTCGGGCTGGCGGTCACCCGCGACGTCCTGAACCGCGCCTTCCAGCGGCGCTGACGCGGCCGTCCCTTCCACCAACGCCGGGAGGACAGCTCGGGACAGCACCGACACCGGCGCCCTGGCCCGTCGCCTCGAAGCCGACAGATACCGCTTACGGCCGGTCCGTCGCCGTATCCGGTCATGCAGCCTGGTTGTTGCGGGCAGGGTGCGACACTGAGCATCCAACGGAGTTCCTCGCGCGACAGAAGGATCTTGGTCGATCTCCTGTCTATGGGGAACTCCGTTGTCCCGTGGGGCTTTCGCCGGACAGCCACCCAAATCGGGGCAGAGTTCACAGAGCTAGAGCCTTTACAGACTCGCTCCCCAACCCCCGCCACCTGCGGTTACACGCTAAGACGGTGTCCTACGTGGTGAGGCGGGCGTTGACCCGGTATGGGGCGGGGAACGTGGAGTTGGATCGTGCCGGACGGGCTGTGGGACATCGCGAAGCCGCTGATCCCGGAGCAACGAACACGGCCGCAGGGCGGCGGAAACAGCCAACACCCCTGATGAGACGCTGTTCGCGGCCATCATCTACGTGTTGGCCAGCGGCTGTGCCTGGCGGGCGCTGCCGCCCTGCTTCAGCGTCTCGAAGTCCACTGCACACCGGCGATTCCTCATCTGGTCCAGAGCTGGCGTCTGGGGCCGTCTGCATGAAGCCGTGCTGCACCGGCTCGACGACGCCGGCCTCATCGACGTCACCCGCGTCGTCCTCGACACCGCCCACGTCAGGGCTAAAAAAGGGGGCGAACACACAGGTCCGAGCCCCGTGGACCGAGGCGCAGCGGCCGGATGGCCGCCCGAACCGCTCGGAATGGGATCGCACCCCCGAGCTACCAGGAGGCCCTGCCTTCATGCGCGTACCGCCGGAAGATCACCCGACCAGGAACCCCGTTCGATCCACACGTTCCAAGATCGGTCGAGATACAGCCTCTCAGTCCGGCGCATCAGCTCACAGGGGGAAGACCGCGAGACATGATGAGCTTGCTGGTCAGCTCCACCGTGGCCAGGTACCACCAGAAGATCCAGTCGAGGAACGCTGCGTCGTAGTCGCCGCGTTGGTCGGCCCGACGGTGACGCAGGTCGAAGCGGTTGGGCGATCTCGAACAGCGCACCCTCGTCGTTTCCGAGGTGTTCCTTGATCAGGGCTCGGCGCTCTTCCAGCACACGGGCGAGGTTGAAGATCGCCGACCTCTTGCTCTCAGAAGACGCATCACGCCCTCGGAAGAGTGCGATGGCGTGGCGAACGCCAGCGGTGATGTCGGGCGAGCTGTCGTGGAGGGCTAGTAGGAGTCGTAGTCGATGAAGGCGAGGCAGACAACGGTTCCGTCCGGCTCCACCGCTTCGTAGCCGCCCCTTTCCTCCCCCTCTACGGGAAAGAACAGGGCGTTGCCTCCGCGGTCCGGATCGGTGACGATTTCGGCATAGTTGGCTTGGCGACCTTCACGGTCGCCAGCCGCGATGATGGACTTGGCGTTGCGGAGATGGACCTCGGCGCCTTCCTCACCGGCCCGCTTCGGGTCGAACGGGTTGCTGCACAAGACGGCATATCCTTCCAGCGGGGCCGGTTCGTAGCCGTCATATCCGTCGCCCCAGTCGGCCGCCCTGATACGGGCGGCGTCTGCCAGCGGCACGACAACGATGTTGGCCCGGGCCACCGGAGGCTTGTCGTCCTCCCGGCACCAGTAGAAGCCCGCGTACACCGGAGCCTTGCTCAGTCCTGTGGGCAGATCCTCGTGAGAATAGCCGCCGCTACCCATCCCGAACCCGGTGACCGTCTCCTCCAGCGCCAACTCGCCTACGTAGGCGAACCATTCTGGCCTGGGCGTGCACCTTTCGCGATAGCGGTTGATGTGATCCACCCATTGCCGTAACAAGGCTTCAACGGTGTCTGCGGTGCCCACGAGGTCGTCTGGATCCTTAGCTGAGATCATGCCGCGGACTATGACACAGGGGTCTGACAGTCACGCCCCCTCCCCCTTCGCTACGCGGCTGCGCACTCAAGTCGCCGCTACCGCCGACGACTTGCCACGGCCGCACAGCCACCCACTCCCGTCAGTCATGTCCGACGGATACCGGCGCACCCGGTCCGGATGATCAGCCGCGTTGCCGTACACGTGCGCGAGGCAATCGCACGACAGGGCGGGCGAGTTGAACTCGACGGCTCGGACGCGTACACCAACGACAACAGGGCCTCCGGGAACCGCTCGGAATGGGATCGCACTCCCGAGCTACCAGGAGGCCCTTCCTTCATGCGCGTACCGCCGGAAGATCAGCCGTCCAGGAACTCCGTTCGATTCACACGTTCCAAGGTCGGTTGAGATGCGGATTTTCAGTCAGCACTAGGCCAAATCTGAACAACCCAGACCTCAAGGGGATCGTCGTGCGGCCCTACAGGAGGGAAGGGATCGAGTGCCAGCGAAGCCTCAACATGATCTCGCCCTCGGCAGAGCAAACGCAGGTGATAGTGCCCCGGCCGCAGCGCGATCTCCCCGTAGCAGACGCCACCCAAGTCGACCACCGCGAGGCGATCTTCCATCGGAGAACGGAAAGCCCGTTCATACTCCCAAGAGCCTGATGGCTGAGGAGCGGGCCCGTCCCACACCTCCAAACGCACCAGAGGGTAGAAATCGTTGTCGCTGGAGGTAAGGCTCCAGCCTTCCCCGGGGATCTGAACAATGTCGTCCTCCGCCGGTGCTTGTTCGAAGAGGATGGGGCCGATCTGGATGGTCCTGTAGTACACGCGCGGGCGGACATCAACAGCGTTGATCAGCATGGGCACTTACTCTCCTCACCATCGAGCGAGCAGGGCCCGTCAGGCTAGCCCCGACTTGAACTCAAAGCCCCCTCAACTCACCTCGCAACGACCACGAACGAGCACTCACCCCTGGCTTCACGCGCGTACCGCCGGAAGATCACCGTCCAGGAACTCCGTTCGATCCACACGTTCCAAGATCGGTTGAGATACGGCTTCTTACTGAGCGTTTGGTCCGGTGATTCGTGTTTGGTACCGGGTCAGGTTCCGCGCCAGTTCAGGGTGGCTTCGCCGGTGAGTCTGCGGGCCATGAGGTCGATCATCGCGAGGTGGATCATGGCTTCGGAGCGGTGCGGGTGCCTCTCGTAGTCGCGGGCGAGGCGTCGGTGGTGCATGAGCCGGCCGATGCTGCGCTCGATGGTCCACCGTCTCGGGATGATCGTGAACCCGCGGGCGCCGCCCGGGCGTTGGACGGGGTGGACGTCGATGCCGAGGCGGGCGCCGTGGTCGATGGCGGTGGTGCGGTAGCCCGCGTCCACCCAGGCCTTCGTCCCAGGCCTTCGTGATATGCGGGTGGGCGGCGGCGATGCGGGACAGCAGGGTCACGCCGGCTGCGGTGTCGAAGACGCCGGCGGCGGCGACCGGCACGGTCAGCAGCAGGCCGAGGGTGTCGCAGCCGAGGTGGCGCTTGCGTCCGATGATCCGTTTCCCGGCGTCCGTGCCCTGATGCGTGAGGTGGACATGGGCGGAGGTCTTGATGCTCTGGGAGTCCAGCACGCAGGCCGACGGCTCCGGGCCTGGGCCCTCGGCTTCGCGGACCAGGCGCCGCAGCAGGCCGGTGAGCTGCTCGAACACGCCGTCCTGCTGCCACTTGGCGAAGTACCCGTACACCGTGGCTCAGGGGGCGAAGTCGTGCGGCAGGTAGCGCCAGGGGATGCCGGTGCGGTCCACGTACAGGATGGCGTTCATGATCTGGCGCAGGTCGTGTTCGGGCGGTCGGCCGATGGCCGGCGCCCGGGCGCGGCGCTGGTTCCGCCAGGCTGTCAGGACGGGTTCGATCAGCGCCCAGCGCGCGTCCGGCAGGTCGCTGGGACAGGGGCTGTGCGGGGTCATGTTTGCGAGATAGCCGACCGCCGTCGGTCCCGCCAGTGGTCAAAAGGCGGCGCTCGGGGGTGTGTTGGGAGCAGACAGGAGCAGCCGGAACGAAACGACCCCCAGGCGTCGCGGACGCGTCGACTGTCCCATCAAGCACAGCGGCCCCGGCGTTGCAGGACCCTGGAAACGACACCGACTCGACCGAGACAGGACCAAACGCTCAGTAAGAAGCTGTGTCACATCCCCATTCCGCACGTCACAGCGTCATGGAGAGCGGTAGTGACTCTGCTTGCCGTTCGGCTCGCCGTCGATGGACAGCCGAACGGCAACGGAAGCTTCAGGCAGCCTGGCGGTTGCCATGTCCCGCCAGGCCCTCAGCCTGATGAGCCCTACTCCAGTTAAATCTGAACGTTGGCGCAGTTTCGGTAGCTGTTCCCCACTTCGTCGTCGAAGACGAAGACAGGGATGTCGGCTTCGGTCTCGGCCTCGATGACAGCACCAACCTCGGCTCCCTGATCGTCCACATCGGCAGTGACGTCGACATCCGCATCGGAGCCGGCCGCGCTGCCGCTGACGTCGACATCCGCATCCGGATCAGCCGTGCTGCCGCACGGCCCGTCAGCGAAGGCTCCGGGGGCTGCGCCTAGGACCAGCACGGCGGCAGCCGTTGCAGAGATAACAGCGGCGAGGGCACGGCGAGGATGCATGAGACCTCCAGGTGAGACGCTGATGCCTTCACTGGAAGCATCCGCCTGACTGCTCATCAACCCATGCGCAGATGTGATGAATCCATCATCTCGGATGAGACATCGCACTTGTGTGCTTGCCTCTGTCGCTCTTGACATGCCGGGATCAGACACGCTTCTCAGCTTGTTCTTTATGGTCTGACCTCGAACGATGTCCCGAACGTGATCGCTCGTACGAGGATTCCGGGGACGTGGACACGGCCTTCGTCTGATCCTGTGCTCCGACCAAAGAGGCACTTGACCAGTACGAAGGCCGTGGGGGGAATGAGTCTGTGCTGCAACCCGATGTCCGGCGGGAGGCGTTCGCAGTGGCGTCACGCTTCCGGGGCGACTTCTTCGACTCCCTGCCCGTGCGCGGGGACACGCTGTTCGAGCTGACCGACGCGCTGCTGTGCGCGGACGGTCCGGTGGCCACGCCGGTCGATCTGACGCTGACGGCCGAGCATCGGCGTGGGCACGGCGCGATGTACGACGCGCTGAACCGCGGGGACGTCGATGTGCCGCGGCTGCGGCAGGTGCTGGCCGGGCTGCCGCAGCCCGTGGCCGCCGACGGGCGTCTGGTCCTGGCCGTCGACGTCATCCACTGGCTCCGGCCCGGCGCGCCGACCAGTGCGGACCGCTTGTTCTGTCATGCCTACGGCCGCAGCGGGCGCTCGTCGGACCAGTTCGTGCCCGGCTGGCCCTACTCGTTCGTTGCCGCGCTGGAGTCGGGCCGGACTTCGTGGTGCCAGATCCTGGACGCGCTGCGGCTGGGACCGGCCGACGACGTTGCCGAGGTCACCGCGTCCCAGGCCCGCCAGGTGGTCACCGACCTCATCAATGTGGGCGCTGGAAGGCAGGTGACCGTGACATCCTGATCGTCTTCGACGCCGGCTACGACGCTCCGCGCATGGCCTACCTCCTCGACGGTCTGCCGGTGGAGGTCCTGGGGCGTATGCGCACGGACCGCGTCATGCGCAAGCCCGTCCCGGTGCCGTGGATCTCGCCGCCGCAGGGCGGACGTCCGCCGAAACACGGCAAGGAGTTCCGCTTCGCCAAGCCCGCAACCTGGGGCGAGCCCGATGCCGCGACTGTCCAGGCCACCGACCGCTACGGGACCGCTCGCGTGATGGCCTGGGACCGCGTCCACCCGAGGCTGACTACCCGCTCCGCGTGGATCGACCACACCGGCGAACTCCCCGTCATCGAGGGGACACTGATCCGCCTGGAGGTCGACCGTCTGCCCGGTGGCCACGATCCGCTCCCGGTCTGGCTGTGGTCGTCGGCCACGGGGATGACCGGCGAGGACGTCGACCTGCGCTGGCAGGTATTCTTGCGCAGATTCGATCTTGAACACACCTTCAGAATGATCAAGCAGATCCTCGGCTGGACCCGTCCGAAGCTCCGTACACCCGAGGCGGCGGACCGGTGGACCTGGCTGATCGTCGCCGCCCACACTCAACTCCGCCTCGCCCGCCCGCTGGCCGCCGACCTCCGGCGCCCCTGGGAGAGGCCGACCGAGCCCGGTCGGCTCACCCCTGCCCGCGTCCGCCGCGGGTTCAGGAACCTCCGCCCACCTCTCGTCTGCCCGGCCCGTGCGCCACGGCATTGGGCCTAGGCCGTGTTTTAGGTAGCGGGTGAGTCTTGGGCGGAGAGTTCTTCGGCCAGTTCCATACAGCGCAGGCGGGCTGGGGAGAAGTCGTAGGGCATGTTGCCGGTGGCTTCCAACACGCTCATGGAGTCAGCCTCCCGCCTGCCAGAGCTGAGGTCGGCCTCGCCCTCGCCGTCATCGGCGGTGGCAGGGTGCAAAGTGTCCCAGGCGTCGAAGAGGTCATCGTCGTCCTTACCCAGGCCGGACTCCTCTATGACGGCCTGCAGGGCGCTTTCGAAGGTGTGCCGCTCGACGGCCACTTGAGCCACCCGTGGATCATCGACGGCGACACTGTCATCGAGTGCCTCCTCGGCGTCATCGATGCGGTCGGAATCTTCCCGCAGAGTGGGATGCGTGGCCAGGACGACGAAGCGGGTGGCCTGGACGGCCGCGCCGAGCGGGCCGAAGATCCGCTCAGTGACCAGCAGACTGTCCAGGTCCGCCTGACGCAGGGAGCCCTCGGGCAGGCTCTTGAGGCGTTCGGTGACGAGGTCGGAGAGCAGGCCCATCCGGCTGCCTTCGGTGCGCATCCGCTGCACGGCGGTCCGTTGCCGCCGCAATTCCGCCTCCTGCTCGGCGAGGGTTTCCTCCAACCGCTCCAGGATGCCCGCGATACCTTCTCCGCTGTCCGCACCGGCGGAAGCCGTGCCGGTGGTAAAGGCGTCACGGATGTCGTCCAGGGCGATCCCGGCATCGGCCATCTTGCGAATCCACAGCAGGCGGATCATGTCCTCGTACCCGTAGCGGCGGCGGTCATCGCCGCCCCGCTCAGGCTCGGGGAGCAACCCGATCTCGTGGTAATGGCGAATCGCCCGTGGCGTGCTGCCGGCGAAGGCCGCCGCGTCACCGATCTTGACCTGGCGGGGTGGCATGAAAGACGAATGCATGAGCAGGGACCTTTCCTCAAGGCATCGGGACGTAAGTCCACCGGACCACATGCCGCTACGGAAGGTGCAACCCCATACACACCGACGGCAGGCTGAGGGTTCACAGCCACTGATGAATCGCCGCGACCTGAACCGTCGCCTCGAACCGAACCGCAAGTCAATCGAACCGGGTTGCCACGGCCCGGTTCTGAGGGGGCCGGGTCATGGCAACATGCCCCGGCTACCCGACCAATGGCGCGGTCTGGCCACTCGATACGACAAGACCGCCGCCATCTACCTTCATCATCTGGTCGGCGAGGTGATCCGAAAGAAACGCTCTAGTGCTGTCAGTGCCCGTTGATAACGTGCTTCGTCCAGTCGTGGAGTTCATGAAGGGACGGGGTACGTGCGGAATGTGACATGCCATCAGGTCGGCGAGTATCGGTTGGCCGAGGCGCTCGACGACATCGACGGGCGGGCCTACACGCGGTGGCACTCGCTGCGGTACGGCAGCATCTCGCCGACGCTGATCCGGGCCATGGCGGACGAACTACTCGACCATGTCGCCGCGCGAACGGTGACGGAGCCGGGGCTCGACGCTGCGGCCGGCACGGTCGCCGTCACCGCCGCGGAGTGTGTGCACGGAGTGCTGAGCATCATGTGCTTCCCGAGCGGGGACCAGGAACTCCGGTTCCCCCTCGTCGGGGAGCGGATCAGCACGGACCCGGACGACGACGAGTTCGGGGACGGGCCCATCACCTTCCGGGACGTCGTCAAGGAGGCGCCCACCGCGCGGACCTGGCTCGACATGTTCGAGATGTGTGTCGTCAGCGGGCATGTGTGGGACTGGGAACGGGCCACCGGGCTGCTGCTGCGCGGCGACTACGCGCCCGCCATCCGTGACGGCGTGCCCTACAACCGGTACACCTCCGTCTCCGACCCCGCCGACCTCGCCGCCATGGACGCCCTGTGCCCCTATCTCACCGAGGCGGCCGGGCATCTGCCCCGCGACTGGCCTACGGTTCCGCTGTGCAAGCCGGACGCCGGGGAGCGTGCGGAGGCCGCCCGGCGGCTCGACGAGGTCGGCGACGCGCTGAGCGCGGACCAGCGGCTGCTCCGCGTACTCCTCGACGACGACCAGCACGCCTTCGAGGACGCCCTCGTCGCCCGGCTGGTCGCATACCGGGAGAGCGTCGAGGCCGATGCCGGTAATCCCGCGCCCCGGTCCCTCCTCCCCCTCGGCACCCTCGCCCTGGCCTGCCTCGCCGTCCAGGTCCATGGGTGGGAACTCGGTGTCCGGTCCGGGTATCTGCCGTACGGTCTGCTGGGATCGCCGGACGCGCCGCGCCGGGCGGCGGAGGGGAACCGGAACAACTTGGGCTCCTGGGCCGCCAAGTAGGCCCACCCGGGGTGCGGAAGTGGGCCTGGCCCGACATCCAGGACATCGTCGTGGAGACGGACTCGTCCCCACCGAGGCAGCGCATACGTCTGTGCGACAGCCAAGGACGCAAGACCACCCTGCCCCACGTCGGCGAACGCCATCTGCCGGATCTCCACGCCCTGCGACCCCGGTAGCCCCGACGGCGCCGAGCCTCAGTCCGTCTTGCCGTACGTGGGAGGACGCCGCTCGGAGTGCCTCTTTGAGTGAGCGGCCCCGTACGGCGGCCCGGGGCGTGGGTGCGGCTCTACGATGCGGGGATGGCTTCCTACCCGCGCATGACCAGCGTTGCCGTGCCATGGCCGAGGCCCTCGTCCCGTTGCTGCGCCGCGCCTGTCCCGAGGGCGCCGGCGGCTTCGGTGGCTCGTACCAGGTGAACCTGGACGATGAGGAGGCCGTCGGCCTGGGCGGGGTGGAACTGATCAGGGCCGCGATGCGCAAGGCGGCCCGTCAGCTCGGCTGGAAGGTCACCACGATCGGGCGGATCGGCACCCGCTTCGGCACGATGGTCGCCGTTCAGGACACCCGGGAGATCCCAGAGGAGTACCACCCGGTGGTCGACGCGGCGATGGAACAGCGCATGAGTGCCGCGCTGTCCGAGGTGTGGGGCAAGCCGGACGCGGCTGCCGTCCAGCGCGGCTCAGTCGCCCTCATGACGCAGGAGTTCCGCGCAGCTGTCGCCGCGGCGAACGCCTGACCCGCCCGCAGTCCGCGGCTTCGGCCCGTGCGGGGGTACGTGTACCGCATGGCGGGCGAGAGGGGGCGGTGGCCGGTCGTTGTGGACCGGGCCCGGGAGATCGTGGACGGCTACGAGGGCGGCGTCACGCTTCGCCAGGTGATGTACCGGCTGGTCTCCGAAGGAGTGCTGGCGCACACCCCATCGATGTACCGGCGTCTGTCCTCCCGGCTGGCACAGGCCCGTCGGGAAAGGCGCTTCCCGGACCTGGTCGACACCCTCCGCGAGGTGCACGTTCCGCCGGCCTGGCCGGACGCGGGCGCGTTCTTGTCCGAGGTCGTTGACTGGTTCAGCCTGGACCGCACCCGAGGTCAGAAGTATGCGCTCTACGTCGCGGCGGAGAAGGACACCCTCCGCCAGCTGCTCACCGGCTGGCTTGCCGAATACGGCATACCGGTCCTGGTGGTCCGCGGCTTCGGCTCCCAGTCCTACGTCGACGTCGTCCGCGACCGCACCGCCCAAGACGACCGTGAGGCTCACCTGCTGTACATCGGTGATTTCGACTGCTCGGGCTCCGACATCGAGCGGGACCGGGTTAAGCGCACCGGCTGCTGGAGCCGGGTCACCCGGGTGTTGCTCACCTACGACCAGGTCCGCGCCCACGAGTTGCCCGCGACCGAGGGCAAGCGCGGCGATCCCCGGTGGAAGGCCTTCGCCCGTCGCTATGGCTTCGACATCGAACGCCCGGTGCAATGGGAGGTCGAAGCACTCGAGCCGGCCGAGATGCAGCGCCTGGTCCGCGCCGCCGTCGCCCCCTACATCGACCGCCAGGTGCTCGCCCAGCAGATCGCCCGCGAGGACGACCAGCGCCGCGCCTTGTCCGACTTCGTGCAGCGCTGGGGTGCGGCGGGTGAAGGAGACCGGAACTCGTCTTAGTACTGCACCGGCGCCTGGGCGGCCTGCGCGTAGTGCAGGATGACGGCCTTCGCTCCGGCAGCGACCTCAGTGGCAGCACCGGCCGCAGGCGGGCGGAGCTTCCGGCCACTTCGCCCGCAACCCCCGCTACACCGGCTACGAGATCTGGAACAGGCAACGCAAGGAAGAACGCCTCCTCGACGTCGACGACGTCACCCTCGGCCACCGCACCAGCATGACCCACAACCCCGCCGAGGAGTGGATCCGCCCCAACGACCCCGCCCACGAAGCCATCATCAGCCCCGATCTCTTCGACACCGCAGCCACCCTCCGCAGACAACGCGCCCGCAACCAGGGCCGACAGGAACGAACCGGCAAACAAGGCGGACGCCCCTACGCCCTGCGCGGACGGGTCCGACACAGCCGGTGCGGGCGCAAGATGCAGCCCGCCACCATCCGCAACCACGTCCACTACCGCTGCGAATTCAAAGACCAGCAAGCCGCCCTCTACCCCGACCTCACCCACCCGCACACCGTCAACCTGCGCGAAGACGTCGTCTGCCGGGCCCTGGATGAGTGGATCGCCCGGGCCTTCGCCCCCGACCGGCTCACCGCCACCATCGAAGCACTCACCCTCGCAAGCACCGCAGCAAGCACCGCACAGACGCACACACCCGAGCAGGCTCACGCACGCCAGGCGATCAAGGACTGCGAGCGACGACTCGCCCGCTACCAAGCAGCCCTCGAAGCCGGAGCCGACCCAGCCGTCGTCACCCAGCGGATCAACCAGGCCCAGAGAGACAAAGAGGCGGCGCGCAAGAAACTCGACGCGCAGCAGATCCGAAAGATCACTGAGAGTCTTGCGGACCTTGCGCAGTGCATCCAGACAGCCGACGCCGAGCACAAGGTGGCACAAGGGCGGCTCGACCTACGGTGCCGGACGTGAGTCGTCGGCTGTCGAGGCGCGACGTCCACCCGCGATGGGAGCCCACGAGCTGGAAGAGCAACGTGATCCAAGTTCCTCTGAAGTAAAGGGCTGAGCTGGGAGGATACTTGTAGGTCCTCCATGGATTCGCGATCGCCCCGTTAACCAATTGCGGCACAGATATGGTGACCGTGTGGATGAGGATGAACTGCTACTTCACGCCTCATCGTTCGGCGCAGCGGCGGTCGCCTACGCCGAGCACCGTCCCGACTACGCGCAGGCCGCGGTGCGCTGGGCGCTCGAGCCCGCGCCGGGCCCACGCGTGCTCGACCTCGGTGCCGGAACCGGCAAACTGACCGCCACGCTGGTCGCGCTGGGTGCCGACGTCATCGCGGTCGAGCCCGACCCGGCCATGCTGACCGAGCTGCGCCGCTCGCTGCCGGGCGTCCGTGCCCTGTGGGGCAGTGCCGAGGCGATCCCACTGCCGGACGCTTCCGTCGATGCCGTGCTGGCCGGCAACGCCATGCACTGGTTCGACATGGCCGTCGCGGGACCCGAGATCGCCAGGGTCCTCGCACCCGGCGGCATTCTGGCCGGCCTGTGGAACCTCATGGACGACCAGGTCGAGTGGGTTGCCGGACTCGCACGGGTCAGCGGAAGCGCAGCCATCGGCCCGCGTGACACGCCCGCCAGCTGGCGTATCGAGACGGCCGACATGCACCTCCCGAAGACCGGCGTGGCCACCCGGTTCGGCTCGCCGGAGCAGGCCGAATTCCCGCACGGGCAGCGCCGCACCGCCGACTCCCTCGTCGCGACCATCGCGACGCGCGCCGGGATACTGGTCATGCCGGAGCAGGAACGAGAGCCCACGCTGGGCCGGATCCGCGCATTCCTCGAGAGTAGACCGGAGACCGCCCGTGGCGAGTTCACCCTGCCGATGCTGACCGGCGTGCTGCGCGTCCGGCGGCTGTGAAAGCCATCGACCGCCGAGCAACTGGCCGCAGTGGTCGACGAGTTGCTGGCGCGCGCGGCACCATGACGGTGGGAAGGGGGACCGAACCGTGCCGGAGGATGTCGGGGACTTCGAGGACGTCGAGGACGAGATCGTCACGCGCCTGGAACAGGAACCCGGATCGAGGCTGTGGACCCTCACGGCACCCGCGGACACCCTGTCGCAGCCCGTGGTCACGGAGGACCGGGTGTACGTGTCGGTCGGCGGGCGGATCACCGCGTTCGACCTGGACACCGGTAAGGAACGGTGGCGCAGCCCGTACCGCGACACCGCGTCGCGCCGCGTGTGGGACTTCACCGTGGCGGGCGGCTGTGTCGTGGTGCCGTGGGAGCGGACACCGCGACCGTCCCTCCCCCAGGGGGTCACGGTCACCGTCCTGGACACCGAGTCGGGCACCGTACTGCGCCACATCGCCGTGCCGAGGATGTCCAGCTGTGTGAGCGACGGGCGAACCGTGATCGCGGCGCACTTCACGGACCCGGACTGGGCGCTGAGCGGCTACGACGTCCTCGGCGGGGATGCGCTGTGGACGCGCCCGATGCCGCACATCGAGGTGAACTGGCAGGCGGCCGAGAGCCACTATCTCAAGACGGCTTCGGACTCCCATGCAAAGGAGTGGACAGCCGCGCTGCAGCAGAAGTCACGGGGGCTCGTCCGACACATGGCGCCCTGAGCTTCATCTGCCAGCACTGGCTGTGACGTCGTTCAGCGGGGTCTGGCAGCGATCACGGGGAGCCGTCACGGACGGTCACTGAAGCAGGATCATCTTGCGAAGTGGTTCGAATTCGGCCCGTCCGTATAGCTGCCTTTTGATCTTTTTGATGCGGTTCACGGCGCCCTCGGTGCCGCCCGAGCTCCAGCGAAGGGTAAGTCCGGCGGTGACGGCGTCGAAGTCACTATTGAGGCCGCGGGCGAAGCCGGTCAGTCCGGGCAGCTTCGCCTCGGCGGTGTCCTCGATCCAGGCGGGCAGCAGGACGCCGGTCTGCTGGGTGAGCATGTCGCCGAAGTCGCGGACCAGCCGGTGCGTGGTGGCCAGTTCGGGGCAGGCGTTGAGCACTGCCTTGAGCTGCTGGTGTTCGTTCTCGGTGAGCGTGGAGGGACGGCGGGTGAGCCAGCCGGTGACCTGCCGGACGCTCGGTGGCGCCGGAGGCCGGACCGGGGCGGTGGGCCACTGCAGACGGCTGCGGGCCCAGTCGCGGAGACTGCTGTAGAGCACCGGCCTGCCCTGGGCGGCGAGTCCCTCGCGCAGTTCCTTGATGGAGATGACGCCCGCGGTTTCGTCGATGCGTCGCTGTAGGTAGGGGCGGTGGATGTCGAGGCGGCTGGGTCGGGTGCGGCGGCCGGTGACGGCGTCCTGCCAGCGGGCCGCACGGGCGTATCGCTGGACAGTATGGCGACCCCAGCCCAGATGCCGGGCGATGGCACGCAGGCCCATCCCCTCGTTCAACATGCCGTGGACCAGGGCATGATGCGCCCGCATGCGCTCGGCCCGGCGCCCGGTCGGCAACGCATCGTCGGGCACCGACGCTGCCTCACCAGTGCTGGCCGTCGAGATCGCGGCGTCCTCCTCTTCGGGCTGAAGAGTGAGGGTGCGCAACTGGTCGCGGTGGGCCGCGACGCACTTCTCGACCGCCTGACCGAGGTTCTGCCATAAATGGAACCGGTCCGCGACCTGCAAGGCATCCGAGGCACCAAGCGCGGCGCCTTCAGCGTAGGCTCCGGCCCTGTCCCGGCAGATCACCTCCACCCCGGGATGGGCCGTTAGCCACGCGGCCAGGGGCGCCGCCTCGCGCCCGGGCAGCACCTCGATGGGCTGGTGCCGCTCACCATCCGTGATCACAGTGGTGTACGAGTGGCCACGCCTGGTGGCGAAATCGTCGACACCGAGGACGCGCGGGGTGTCGTAGAGCGGGTCGGGCATCGCCCGGATCCGGTTCAACAGTCCCATCCGCCCCGTCGCGACCCCCAGGGCGTTGGCCACCGGGCTCCGGCCCGGCCGGCCAATGCGAGCGCGATCCGGTCCAGCACAGCGCCCAGTCGATCGGTGCACCGGGCGTACGGGCTGGTCAAGCCCGGTATCTGCTCGACAAATGTGCGCTGAGGGCAGGAGCCGTCAGCACAGACGAATCGCCTCACCGACAGCAGGATCCGCACGGCGTGCCCGGCCACTGGGAGATCCTGCAGACGGCGCTCGTAGCGGTCATGCACACGGGCCGATGCCCGGCCACAGGCTGGACACGAGCCCGCGTCGCGGCGGCCGCTCAGTCGCACCACCATCCCGCACGCTCCGTGCACCGCCGTGGTGACCAGTACCTCGAATCCCTTGAACAGCACGTCCTGCCAGGAGATTTCGTCGTAGTTCATGTCCTGGGCGTCGACGCCGACGGGGCAGTTCAGCCCGTCTCACCGGAATATGACGGAGCGTCACGCCCGGTGGATCACGGCGGGGCGTACCCCGGCTCACGGTCTGGAATCGAACAGCCCCTTCACGGACCGTGACGGCTCCTCGTGATCGCTGCCAGACCCCGTTCAACGACGTCAGAGCCATTCTGCTCGTATCCGCCGTGGTCGGCTGTGGCCGGTGACGGTGCTGGTCTTGCTGGCCGATGGCGTAGGTGGCCATTGTGTTGCGGCATAGTTGGCCAGTTCCGGGGGCGTGTTCGTAGCGCATTGTTACTGCTTTGACCGCGAGAGGGCCCCGGCATCAGCACCGGGGCCGGGCCGCAGTCGGATCACTGGCATCCGGGCCGTGGGCGGGTCGTCGCTGTGAGATCAGCGCAGGTCGCGGAAGAACTCCCTGACGTCGCGGGTCAGCAGGTCGGGGGCCTCCAGGGCCGCGAAGTGCCCGCCGTGGTCGAACTCGCTCCAGCGGACGACGTTGTTGGCTTCTTCGGCCCAGTGCCGGATCGCCGTGTCGCCGGCGAAGTTCGCCACCGCAGTGGGCACTTTGGAACGCGTGAGGGGGAACCACCCGGCCTGGGCGTGCTTGCCTCCCTCGTAGTACATCCGCGCTGACGAGCCTGCTGTCGCGGTGAGCCAGTACAGCATCACGTTGGTGAGCAAGGTGTCCCGGTCAACCGCGTCTTCGGGCAGCTCGGCGGAAGGGTTGGACCACTCCTTGAACTTCTCGATGATCCAGGCGAGCTGGCCGACCGGGGAGTCGGTCAGGCCGTAGGCGAGGGTCTGCGGACGGGTCAACTGAATCGCCATATAGCCGGAGCCGACGGCGGCGAACATGCCGAGCGCCGCAAGGCGCTGCCGCTCCTGGTCCGTCAGCTTGGCCACCACGTCCTCCGGCGCGGGGCCCATCGGCTGGAAGCCGACGTTTGCGGCGTTCACGTGGATTCCGATAACCGACTCGGGCGCGATCCGGCCGATCTCCGGCGTGATCAACGCGCCCATGTCGCCGCCCTGGGCGGCGAAACGCTCGTAGCCGAGGCGGTGCATCAGCTCCACCCAGGCCCGGGCCACCCGGTTCGGACTCCAGCCCGCCTCGCGGGTGGGACCGGAGAAGCCGAAGCCGGGAACGGAGGGGATGACCAGGTGGAAGGCGTCGGCCGCATCGCCGCCGTAGGCGCGCGGGTCGCTCAGCGGGCCGATCACGCCGAGGAACTCCACGATCGAGCCCGGCCAGCCGTGGGTGAGGATCAGCGGCACCGCGTCCGGCTCGGGCGAGCGCACATGCAGGAAGTGCACCTGGGTGCCGTCGACCTCCGTCACGAACTGCGGGATCTCATTCAGTGCGGCCTCGTGCTCGCGCCAGTCGTAGCCGGTGCGCCAGCAGTCGACCAGCTCGGCCAGGTACCCGGTGGGGACACCGAGGTCCCAGCCGGCGCCGGGCAGCTCGTCCGGGAAGCGGACCCTGGCCAGGCGCTCATTCAGATCGTCGAGGTCGGCCTGCGGGATCTCGATCCGGAACGGACGGATCTCGGTCTTGGTGTCAGCAGTGGTGTGGTTCGTCATGCCCACCATGACACCCCCTATCGCGGAAGGATCCCTTCCGCAATAGGAGTAGAGTAACGCAATGTGATGACCGTCTCGGCCCGATTGCTCCAGGTTCTGTCCCTGCTACAGGCCCGCCCCTCATGGACCGGACCGGAGCTCGCCGAGCGGCTTGGGGTGAGCGCGCGCACCGTGCGCAGCGACATCGACAAGCTTCGCGAACTCGGCTACCCGGTGCACGCGCTGCCCGGCGTGGGCGGCGGTTACCGGCTCACGCCCGGGGCGAAGCTGCCTCCCTTGCTGCTCGACGACGACGAGGCCACCGCCGTCGCGATCGGCCTGAACAGCGCCGCCGGTGGCGCGGTCGCCGGGATCGAGGAAGCGGCCACCCGCGCGCTGGCCAAGCTCGAACAGGTCCTGCCCTCCCGGCTGCGCCACCGGATCACCCTCCTGCGCACCTCCACCGTCACCCCCAAACACGGCGGACCGACCGTCGCCCCGGAGGTCCTGACCGCGATCGCCGCAGCCTGCCGTGACCACCACCGCCTCCGCTTCGACTACCGCACCCACGACGGCACCGACCAGCGCAGGGAGATCGAGCCGTACCGGCTGGTGCACCTCGGCCGTAAGTGGTACCTCGTCGGCTGGGATCCCGGCCGCGCCGACTGGCGCACCTTCCGCGTCGACCGGATGCAGCCACGCACCCCCACCGGGCCCCGCTTCACACCCCGCGAGCCCCCGGAACAAGACCTCACCGCCTACGTCACCA
Source organism: Streptomyces scabichelini (assembly GCF_011045015.1). Classification (GTDB taxonomy): domain Bacteria; phylum Actinomycetota; class Actinomycetes; order Streptomycetales; family Streptomycetaceae; genus Streptomyces; species Streptomyces scabichelini. The sequence continues at coordinate 45,963 of NZ_JAAKZY010000025.1, forward strand.
AAGGCGTCGACGCCGCACTCACCCGCTACCGCGCACGGGTGCTCGTGCACAAACCGGCCACCGAACTGGTGCAATGGCTGACCCCGGCCACAGTCGTCGAAGCCGTCGACGACCACACCTGTCTCGTCCACGTCGGCGCGGAGAGCCCGCACATGCTCGCCGCACACATTCTCGTCATCGACGCCGACTTCGAGGTCGACGGTCCCCCCGAACTACTCGACGCCCTCCACACGATCGGCGACCGCTGCCACGCGGCACAACACCGGCGATGAGAGAGGAGCGGCTCACCCAGGCCCATCCATGAAGAGCCGCTATTCGGATGCCGGGGTTGCTGCAAGGTGGTCCGTCCAGGTGTTCACGGCCCGTCAGGACAGCAGATCCGCGTAGTGGCGTACAGGGATCTCCGCACGAGACCGCAAGTCGCCGCTTCCCGGCCGGGAGCTGTCGGCCGACGGGCCGAGCGCAAGAAGGCCGCACACGCCCTGGTCCACGAGTTACTCGCCCAAGGCCACTCCCGCCGGGCGATCGCCCGGCACCTGGGCTGAGGCCTCAATACCGTGCTCCGGTATGCGCGCGCCGCACGCCGGCAGGACACGTTCCGCGAGAACCGGCCCCGGCCCAGCAGGCTGGATCCCTACAAGTCCTGCTTGGAGCGACGGTTCGCCGCGGGATGCACGAGCGTCACCAGCTGCACAGCGAACTGCTTGCCGAGCACGCCCCGGTCACCTACGCCATGGTCCGCGCTCACATCGCCACCTTGCGCACCGCACCGTCGAGCACGCCGCCCCCGCCGCCGTCGGTGCGGCAGGTGACCGGCTGGCTCACCCGTCACCCCACGGCCCTGAGTGAGGAGGACCGCGCCGATTTGAAGGACGTCTTGGCCCGCTGCCGCGAACTGGACACGGCCACCGGGCATGTTCGCGACTTCGGCGAGATACTCACCTGCCGCCTCGGCCGCAGACTCCCCGCCTGGATCGACGCGGTCGACGCCAGCCAATTGCCCGGTCTCACCGGCTTCGCGCTCCACTTGCTCCGAGACCTCGACGCCGTGACAGCTGGGCTCACCCTGGAGTGGAGTTCCGGCAGCACCGAGGGCGCCGCGAACCGCATCAAGAAGATCAAGAGGCAGCTCTATGGACGAGCCGGATTCGAACTACTCCGCAAGATGATCCTGCTTCAGTAACGCTCCGCGACCGCTCCCCAAGATCTGTGCCAGAGCCGTTCAGTGGCTCCGGCATGTTGGCTCCAGCCGGCCCCGGTTGGTGAAGATCCTTGTCATCGGAACGTCTTGAAGTGGCCCCGGGAATTGGCGTCGATAGGGGCCACTCGATGAACTTCCTCGGCATCAGGCCGAAGACCGTGTCCGGCCCGCAGAGCGATGGTCGTCAGCGTTGCCCGGCGTCAAGGGCAGCGAGGCCGCCACGGACGGCAGCAGCCGCCTTGTCGAGCTGGTCTCGTTCCTGGACGCGGCAGTCAGCATCAATACGAAATGGGTCACCTGCGAAGCGGGGAAAGACATGCAGGTGAACGTGGAAAACCTCCTGGAAGGCTGCTTCGCCGTCCGCAAGGAACAAGTTGACGCCCTCACATCGCAAGCCTGATCGGCGCAGTGCGCGTCCGAGCTGATGCGCAACTTTCCAGACCTGGACGCCGACGTCCTCCTGGAGATCCTCCAGTCCCACCGCGTGTGCCTTGGGGATGACCAGCAAGTGGCCTGGGGTGACGGGCTGGAGATCCATAAAAGCGATCACCGATTCGTCTTCGTGGACGATGCTGGCGTCCGCCCGACCTCTCGCTATTGCACAAAAGATGCATCCGTCGTCCATCACAGCCTGTCCCCTCAAGACCCGAGTACCTCGTGCCGCTCACAACATCAGAAGCGGCACCCAGGCGCGAGCGACTTTCACCCCGCATCTGGCAACTCTCCCCGGGACCACTCGGGACATCGTGCCGTGGTGGTCTACTTCGCCTTGCCGTTCTGCATGGCTTTGGAGCGAGCCAGGCGGCAGGACTCAGTTCCGGTCTCGATGATGGTCGCGTTGAACGTGAGGCGGTCCACGATCGCCGCGCAGAGCCGTGGGTCGGTGAAGGTGCGGCTCCAGCCATCTGGGGCTGGCACTTGTTCCCTCACAAGAGTTGTGGCTGCCACCTGGCCGTATCCCGTTCCTGGGGTCCTCGTTGGTTCTCGCGGTAGCACTCCGGTTTTCCAGGTGTTGCCTTGACGGTTCAGGTGCGAGGAAGGTGTGCCGGTGGCGGAGGCGAGACTCCAGGTCATCGCGGGCGGGGCCGTCCCGCAGGAGCCCCAGGCGAGGGACCCGTGGCAGTTCCAGGCCGCGTGTGTCGACGCGTTCGTCGCCTCCTGGCGGGCCCGCGGGTTCAGTCCGGTGACCATCGACAACGACGTCGGCCTGCTGGAGCGAACCCTCGCGGCCCTGGGCCGCCCCGCGTGGGAGGTGACGCCTGAGGACATCGACCGAGTCGTTGGTGACCTGGCTGTGAAGGGCCGTGTGACGTCGACCCGACGCGAGTACGTCCAGATCTTCAAGGGGTTCCACCGGTTCCTGCAGGCCCGCAAAGCGGCCGACATCGAGGCCGCGTTCGGCGTGAGGCTGGTCTGCCCGGTCGACGAGTTCAACGCCTCCCGGCATGTCGGCGACGACTCCCCGGCCCTGGCCCCGCCGCCGACACCGGACAGGGTGGCGGAGTTCTTCGACTTCCTGAAGCAGCGGATCGCCACCGCCCGGAAGTACGGACCTGCCGCCCGCGACTATGCGATGTTTAGGACGCTGTATCACGCCGGGCTCCGCTCGGTGGAGGCATCGCTGCTGGATAAGCCGGATGTGCACTTCAGCCGCGGCCCGTTCGGCAAACTCCACGTCCGTTTCGGCAAGGGGCCCACACCTCCGGGCCCAGGCCGCGCTGGGTGCCCATGCTCGACGGCCTGGACCTGGTGCTGCGCTGGTTCCTGGAGGACGTACGGCCCAAGTTCCCGGACTCACCGGTGCTGTTCGCCGACGAGTCGGGCGGCAGCCTGCATCGCGGGACGATCCGCAACCGGCTTCGCTATCTCATGGAGCTCGAAGGGCGCCCGCCCGCAGACCGGTTCAGCCCGCATGCCCTGCGGAGGGCCTGCGCGACGCACAACTACGAACGCGGCGTCGACCTGGTGGCGATCCAGCAAATGCTGGGGCACTGGACGGTCAGCTCGACCATGCGTTATGTCCGGCCCTCCGCGACGTTCATCGAGGACGCCTATCAGCGGGCCGTCGCCGGCACTCTGACCGAGCTGACCGAGAAGGACACCACCGCATGAAGATCCGATGGCGGCTGCGGATGGCCGCCGCCCAGCGCGAGGTCTGGACGGGCACCGAGCTGCGGCGACTGCTGGCCGAGAAGGCCGGCCTGGAGCTGTCCTCCGCCTCGGTGTCCGCGCTGTTCACCAAGGAACCCTCGCAGGTGAAGATGACCACCCTGGCAGCGTTGTGCACCGCGCTGGAGTGCACCCCGAACGACCTGATCGAAGTCGACACCACCCCCGTCGAGCGGCCCGTGGCTCCGCCCCGGCCCGTCACCGAACTTCCCGAGGCCGTCTCCGGACGCGGCCGGTCAATGCCGCCGCTGTGACCGGCGGAGACAGCGGTGGGCAAGAGGCAACGCGACTGCGTCACCTGCGGGGCACCAGTCGGCTATCTCGACCGTGAGCACTGCTGCCGGCGCCGGCGCCGGATGCAGGAACAGGCCGCGAAGGCAACGTGCCCGGTCTGCGGCAAGGACCGTGTCCTCCGGGAGGACACCGGCCGGTGCATCACCTGCTCGCGCGTCTGCGAACAGTGCGGCCATCCGGTCCGCGCGGCCGGCAACCGGCTGTGCCGGGACTGCCACCGCAAGGCCGAGCGGTTCGCCGCCCAGCAGCCCTGCCCGCGCTGCGGCAAGCCTGGCTATCTGCGCGAGGACACCGGCTGGTGCGGCTCGTGCTCACGCCCGGGTCCGCCCAAGCAGCCACCCCGGATCTGCCGCGAGTGCGGCCAGCTGCGGCGGCATGCCGGACTGGGCCTATGCTCCGCCTGCTGGCAACGGCACCCCGGCCGCCCCTTCATCCGCGGCGAACACCTCCGCGACCAACTCGCCGACCCGCCCGCCTGGCTCGAGGACTTCGTCGCGCACGTCGCGGCCCGCTTCTGCGTCGCCCGGGCCTGCGGCCTGGTCACCGACCTGGGCCGGCTCCTGAACGATGAGCACTCCAACTCGCCTCAGGCCCTGCTGGAGCGAGCCCGCAGACCCGGACGCTCGATGGGCTCCTTCGCCCGTGCACTGGAGAACTTCTTCACCCTCCACGGCCTGGCCCGGCCCACCGACCAGGCGGAACGACTCGCCGCCGGACGCCGCAAGCGCCGCATTGACGCCGTCCCCGAACCGCTCCGTCCGGCCGTGGTCGCCTTCGCTGCCTCCCGCATGCGGGCCCAGGACCGGGCCCTCCGGGCCGGCACCCGCCCCCGCAGCGACCACACCCTGGAAACCGCCCTGAGTATCCTGCGGGACCTGGCCCGCTTCCTTACCGAGCACCGCGACAAGGACGACTGGGCCCTGGTCGACGTGCACGATGTCGAAGCCTTCCTCGCCACCGTGCCCAAGGCCCGCAAACGCCGATTCGTGGTACTCCGGCAGTTCTTCCGCTTCGCCCGCTCCCAGCACATCGTGCTGATCGACCCGACCCGCACCCTGACGGCGAAGTCGGTGAACGGCTTCCGCGGCAGGACGCTCACACTCGACCAACAGCGCGAGCTCTTCCGACGCTGGACCACGGGCGAGGATATCCACCCGCACGAGGCCCTGCTGGGCATGCTCGCCCTGCTGCACGGCGCCTCCAGCGCGAAGGTGCGTCTGTTGCAGATCACCGACATCGACGCGGCGGCCCAGACGGTCCGGCTCTGCAAGCGACCCCACTCCGTTCCGCTGGATCCCGCCTCCTGGACAGTGCTGCAGCGATGCCTGGCCCATCGCGAGGCATGGCGAACCGACAACCCACACGTGATAGTCACCAAGGGAACAAAGGCCGGGCGAAGCCCAGCCTCAACTGCCTAAATTTCGCACGTCCTTGACAACTGTGGGGTCCCTCCTCGGATGATCCGCAGCACCCACCTCGTCGACCTGGTCAACACCATGGACCCCAAGCTCGTCGCCGCCGCCTTCGGCATGAACCCGCAGGCCACCCTGATCTACCTCGCCGACCGCATCGATCCTGGACGCGAAGCCCACCTTCCCTGACACCGCCCCCATGATCTACTGCCGATCATGCCGTTGCTGATGCTGGACCTCGACAACACCCTCGTCGACCGCGATGCGGCCTTCCGCGCCGCCGTCCAGGCATTCCTGGCCGAGCACGGCCTGCCTGACACCGACCTGACGTGGGTGATGACCGTCGACGCCAGCGGCTATACCGCCCGCCACGATGTCGCCGCAGCCATGACCGACCGGTATGGGACCTTGGTGCCAACCACCGCCATCCGTGCCCTACTTGATAATGGCGCCGCCGATCGCGTCGTGCTGGCGAGCTCCTCGCGCGAGGCCCTGAGCAAAGCGCAGGCTGACGGCTGGACCTGCGTGATCGTCACCAACGGACGTATCACGCAGCAGGAAGCGAAGATCCGCAATGCCGGACTCGATCGGCTCGTGCAAGGCTGGGTGATCTCCGAGGGAGTCGGTCATAAGAAGCCGGAACCGGAGATCTTCCATGCGGCAGAGGAAGCCGTCGGAGTCTCCCTCTCTGGTGCCTGGGTCATCGGCGACTCTCCGCACGCCGACATTGCGGGCGCGAACGCACTGGGCCTTCGAAGCGTGTGGGTCTCGGACGGCCGACCGTGGACCCAGGACTCTTACCAGCCCACTCACGTTGCTGACGACGTTGCCTCCGCGATCAACTATGTCGTCAGCGCACCCAGATAAGGCACCACCAACCCGGCCCACCGTCTTGGTAAGGCCGAACCTGTTAAACATCGCCGCCACCTCACACAGGTTCGCCGGAACAAGTGCGCTTTGCTGAAGGTCTTGTTCGAGGTGAGGATGATGGAGCCCTTTTCGTAGCGCTTGGAGATGACCTGGAAGACCAGGCTCGCCTCGGCGCGTTCGAGGGGCTGGTAGCCGACTTCATCGACCACGAGAACGCTCGGCCGCAGGTAGGAGCACAGTTTGCTGGTCAGGCGCCCTGCTGCCTCGGCTGCTTTGAGGTTGCGGACCATGTCGTCGAGGCTGGTGAAGTAGGTCGAGTATCCGGCCCGGCAGGCGGCGACCGCCAGCGCGATCGCGATGTGGGTCTTGCCGACGCCGGGCGGCCCCAGCAGGGCAGCATTGGCCTTCGCCTCGACGAAGGACAGGGTGGCCAGGTCTTTGACCTTGCGTGGGTCAAGCTCGGGCTGGAAGCAATCCCCACTCGACGCGCAGCAGATCCGAAAGATCACTGAGAGTATCGCGGACCTTGCGCAGCGCATCCAGACAGCCGACGCCGAGCACAAAGGCCCGCTGTACGAAGCCCTGGGCATCACCATCAGTTACGAACACGAAACGAGGACCGCGACCGCAAGGTCGAGGCCCTCGTTTCCGTATCGTCAGTGGTTGTGTCCGAGGGGGGACTTGAACCCCCACGCCCGATAAAGGGCACTAGCACCTCAAGCTAGCGCGTCTGCCATTCCGCCACCCGGACCAGGTGTCTGTCACCTTGCAGGGAGTGTTCCGCGCGGCGACGGAGACAACAATACCAAGGTTTGGGAGTGCGTTTCACCTGCGTATCCGGGCCCGAAGATGGCCGGAGGAGCGAGCTGCGGGTTGCACCGCCGGTGATCGAGCAGGCACAGCAGGTCGTCGAGCGGTGGGCGGCACCGCGGTGACGGTGACGCCCACCGACTCCCTGGGGCAGACCTTCGACGTGCGGAGCCGCTCGGTCACCCCGTGGGGCTCAGGGCATCAGGTGGTAGTCGGGGAAGTTCCCGGGCAGCCGCTCCCCCGCCGGGCCCTGGGTCACGGCGCGCACCAGCAGTTCTCCGCCCACGAACGCGCCGCGCCACGACGCGCCGAAGCCGCCGAACAGCTCGTCCCGGTCACCGCGGGAGCGGGGTTTCCCGTGGCCGACCTTGAACGCTCGGATCTGCGGGGCCAGGCGGTCGTACGTGGCCGGGTCGTCGGTCGAGAGGGTGGCGACCAGGGCGCCGTTGGAGGCGTTCATGGCAGCCAGCAGCTCGGCCTCCGTATCGACCAGGACGATGGTGTCGACCGGGCCGAAGGGCTCCGCGTGGTGCAGCGGCGAGGACGGTGGCGGGTTCAGGAGCGTGACGGGCTGGACGTACGCCGCCGTGTCCTGGCCGGGCAGGAAGCGTGCGTCGGACAGCTTGCCGCGGTGCAGCGGGACGGCGCCGCGGTCGATGGCCTCGGCGACCTGGTCATGGAGCTCTTTCGCCTTGGCCGCGTTGATCACCGGCCCGAAGTCCAGCTGGGGATACGGATCGTCGGGCTGCTCGACCGCGAGCGGGTGGCCGATCCGCAGGGTGCGTACGGCCGGCAGGTACGCGGCGAGGAACTCGTCGAAGCACGACCGCTGGACGACGAAGCGCGGGTACGCCGTGCAGCGCTGCTTGCCGTAGTCGAAGAGCTTCGGGACGACCGCCGTGAGCGCGTCCCAGTCGGTGTAGTTCCAGATGCCCCAGGTGTTGAGTCCCTCCTGTTCGAGTACGTGTCGCTTGCCGAGGTCGGCGACGGCTGTGGCCACCGCGGCGCCCGTGTCGCGGCCACCGACGAAGGAGACGCAGCCGATCTCGGGCGCGCGGACGAGCGCCTCCGACAGCTCGCCTCCGCTGCCGCTGACGAGGGTGACGGGAATCCCTTCGCGTGCGGCGAGCGCGCAGGCCAGGGTGAGACACGCGACGCCGCCGTCGGTCGGGGTCTTGGCGATGACCGCGTTCCCTGCCAATGCCTGTACCAGCATTGCGTGAACGAGCACGCTCATCGGGTAGTTCCAGCTCGCGATGTTGGACACGGGGCCGTCGATCGGGGCCCGGCCCCCGACCATGGGCTCGATTCCGTCGACGTACCAGCGCACGCCGTCGATGGCCCGGTCGACGTCGGCTTGCGCGAGCCGCCAGGGCTTGCCGATCTCCCACACGAGGAGGAGGGCGAGAAGCTCGCGGTGCTGGGTGAGGGCGTCGAGGGTGGCCGCGACGCGGGCGCGGCGTTCGTCCAGGGGTACGTGGCGCCAGGCGCGGTGCTGGTCGAGGGAGGCCCGCACGGCCTGCTGGGCGGTGGCGCCGTCAAGGCGTGGCGGCCCCGCGATCGGGGTGCCGTCGACGGGGCTGGTGGCGGGCAAGGCCCGGCCGTCCGCCTGCCAGGCGGCGTTCCAGAGGTTGAGGACACGGTCGTCCCGGAACGCCTCGGGGGCGACGGCGAGGCAACGCCGCCAGGCGTCGGTCCAGGATGTGCCTGATTTGAGGGTGAGGGTGTTCGCGGTGAGGGTGGATGCCATTCGATTGCTCCGCTCTCGGTGCACAGTCGGGGCGGTGTCGTGCATGGCTCGCCTCTCGCACCAGCACTGGCTGCTGTCTTGCTGGCTACTGGCTACTGGCGGGTACGGAGACGCGTACTGACGAAGGTAGTGAGGCGCCGCGGCGCCCGACAGTTACCTCACATCAACTATGAGTGACATCACGCCGCCGCTTCCAGTACGGCGAGTACCAGTTGCGCCGTCTCCGTCGGCGTACCGCCCACGCGCACCCCTGCCGCCTCCAGCGCCTCCTTCTTCGCCTGCGCCGTGCCGGACGAGCCGGACACGATCGCGCCCGCGTGGCCCATCGTCTTGCCCTCGGGTGCGGTGAAACCGGCGATGTAGCCGATGACGGGCTTGGTGACGTGCTCTCGGATGTACGCCGCCGCTCGCTCCTCCGCGTCTCCGCCGATCTCCCCTATCAGCACGATGAGTTCGGTGTCCGGGTCGTCCTGGAAGGCGGCGAGGCAGTCGATGTGCGTGGTGCCGACGACGGGGTCGCCGCCGATGCCCACGCAGGTCGAGAAGCCGATGTCGCGGAGTTCGTACATGAGTTGGTACGTGAGCGTGCCGGACTTGGACACGAGGCCGATGCGGCCGGGCTTGGTGATGTCGGCGGGGATGATGCCCGCGTTGGACTGTCCCGGGGTGATCAGGCCCGGGCAGTTGGGGCCGATGATGCGGGTGCCCCTGGCGGTGGCGTACGCGTGGAAGGCGACCGAGTCGTGGACGGGGATGCCCTCCGTGATGACGACGGCGAGTGCGATGCCCGCATCGGCGGCCTCGTCAACTGCCGCCTTGGCGAAGGCGGGTGGCACGAAGACGACGGTCACGTCGGCGCCGGTGGCATCGATGCCCTCGCGCACCGAGCCGAAGACGGGCACGGCCCGGTCGTCGAAGTCGACGGTCCTGCCCGCCTTGCGCGGGTTCACGCCGCCGACCACGTCGGTGCCGGCCGCGAGCATGCGCCGGGTGTGCTTCATGCCCTCGCCGCCGGTCATGCCCTGGACGAGGACCTTGCTCTCTTTGGTGAGGTAGATGGCCATGTCCCGCTCCTTCAGCCGGCGTTGGCGAGTTCGGCGGCGCGGAGCGCGGCGCCGTCCATGGTGGTGGCCTGCTGGACCAGGGGGTGCGCGCGGCCGTCGAGGATCGCGCGACCGCGTACGGCGTTGTTTCCGTCAAGGCGCACGACCAGGGGTTTGGTCAACTGGACGGTGTCCAGGGCCTGCACGATGCCGTCGGCGACGGCGTCGCAGGCGGTGATGCCGCCGAAGACGTTCACGAAAACGGACTTGACGGCCGGGTCGGAGAGGATGACCGAGAGGCCGTCGGCCATGATCTGGGCCGATGCGCCGCCGCCGATGTCGAGGAAGTTGGCGGGGCGCGCGCCGCAGCCGGCGACCACGTCGAGGGTCGACATGACGAGGCCCGCGCCGTTCCCGATGACGCCGACCTCGCCGTCCAGCTTCACGTAGTTGAGGCCTTTCGCGGCGGCCGCCGCCTCGAGCGGGTCGTCGTGCGACGACTCCTGTTCGCCCCAACGGGTCTGCCGGAAGCGGGCGTTGTCGTCGAGCGTGACCTTGCCGTCGAGGGCGAGGATCTGCCCTTGGGCGGTACGCACGAGGGGGTTCACCTCGACCAGTACGGCGTCCTCGCGGGTCAGCACCTCCCAGAGCCGTACGAGGACGTCGACGGTCTGCGGGGGCAGCCCGGCCGCCTCGGTGATCTCCGCCGCCTTCGCCGAGGTGACGCCCTTGTCCGGGTCGACGGGGACGCGCGCCACGGCCTGGGGCCTGGTGGCGGCCACTTCCTCGATCTCCATGCCGCCCTCGGCCGAGGCGATGGCGAGGAAACGGCCGGCGGCGCGGTCGAGTACGTAACTGACGTAGAACTCGGCTTCGATGTCGACCGGCTGGGCCAGCATCACTTTGCCGACGGTGTGGCCTTTGATGTCCATGCCGAGGATCTGGCGTGCCGTCAGTTCGGCGGCGGCCGGGTCGGCGGCGAGCTTCACACCGCCCGCCTTGCCGCGTCCGCCGGTCTTCACCTGCGCCTTGACGACGACGCGTCCGCCCAGCCTGCGGGCGATCTCGCGGGCCTCCTTGGACGAGTCGGTGACCTCGGCCCGCGGTACCAAGATGCCGTGTTCCTCGAAGAGTTCCCTTGCCTGGTGCTCGTACAGGTCCATTACCGGCTCCTGACTCAAAAGTGCCGCACGCCCCCTGGACACCACCCACCGGATGCGGGATAACAAGCTTCATACAGTATTCGTCGACTGTATGCAATCGACCGCGACGGCATCCATGAGCAGTGCGCAAACGGTGTCTGAACTGCACGTTCGCGCGCCCGATCCCCTAGGAAGGGACAGGACTTCGCCATGCCCGACGACAACAGCCAGAACCTCATCTCCGGTGGGCACTTGGTCGCCAAGGCACTCAAAGCCGAGGGTGTGGAGGTCATCTACACCCTGTGCGGCGGCCACATCATCGACATCTACGACGGCTGCGTCGACGAAGGCATAGAGGTCGTCGACGTACGCCATGAACAGGTCGCCGCCCACGCCGCCGACGGCTACGCGCGCATCACCGGCAAGCCCGGGTGCGCGGTCGTCACGGCGGGCCCCGGCACGACCGACGCCGTGACGGGCGTCGCCAACGCCTTCCGCGCGGAGTCCCCCATGCTGCTGATCGGCGGTCAAGGGGCGCACACACAGCACAAGATGGGGTCCCTTCAGGACCTGCCGCACGTCGACATGATGACGCCGATCACCAAGTTCGCGGCGACCGTGCCGGACACCGCACGCGCCGCCGACATGGTGTCCATGGCGTTCCGCGAGTGCTATCACGGCGCGCCCGGGCCCTCCTTCCTGGAGATCCCGCGCGATGTGCTCGACGCCAAGGTGCCGGTCGAGAAGGCCCGGGTGCCCGCGGCCGGCCAGTACCGGGCCTCGACCCGCTCGGCCGGTGACCCCGAGGCGATCGAGAAGCTCGCCGACCTCCTCGTACACGCCGAGAAGCCCGCGATCCTGCTGGGCAGCCAGGTCTGGACGACCCGCGGCACCGAGGCCGCCATCGATCTCGTACGCACCCTCAATGTCCCCGCCTACATGAACGGCGCCGGGCGCGGCACTCTGCCGCCCGGGGACCCGCACCACTTCCAGCTCTCGCGCCGGTACGCGTTCTCCAACGCCGACGTGATCGTGATCGTGGGCACGCCCTTCGACTTCCGTATGGGCTACGGAAAGCGGCTGTCGCCGGACGCGACCGTGGTGCAGATCGACCTCGACTACCGGACCGTCGGCAAGAACCGCGACATCGACCTCGGGATCGTCGGCGACGCGGGCCTCATCCTGAAGTCGGTGACCGAGGCCGCCTCCGGACGCCTCAATGGGGGCGCGTCGAAGCGCAAGGAGTGGCTCGACGAGCTGCGCGCGGCCGAGCAGACGGCCATCGAGAAGCGGCTGCCCAGCCTGAGGTCGGACGCCTCGCCGATCCACCCGTACCGCCTGGTCAGCGAGATCAACGACTTCCTCACCGAGGACTCGATCTACATCGGCGACGGCGGCGACATCGTCACCTTCTCCGGTCAGGTCGTCCAGCCCAAGTCGCCCGGCCACTGGATGGACCCGGGCCCGCTCGGCACGCTCGGCGTCGGCGTCCCGTTCGTACTCGCGGCCAAGCAGGCGCGACCGGACAAGGAAGTGGTGGCCCTCTTCGGAGACGGCGCCTTCTCGCTCACCGGCTGGGACTTCGAGACCCTCGTCCGCTACAACCTCCCCTTCGTCGGCATCGTCGGCAACAACTCCTCCATGAACCAGATCCGTTACGGCCAGAAGGCCAAGTACGGCGAGGACCGCGAGCGCGTTGGCAACACCCTCGGCGATGTCCACTACGACAAGTTCGCCCAGATGCTCGGCGGTTACGGCGAGGCAGTCCGCGACCCCGCCGACATCGGCCCCGCCCTCCGCCGCGCCCGCGAGTCGGGCAAGCCCTCGCTGATCAACGTCTGGGTCGACCCGGACGCGTACGCCCCCGGAACCATGAACCAGACGATGTACAAGTGAGGTGCCCGCCATGACCAGCACCGCGACAACCATCGCGTCGAACACCGCGACCAAGGCACTCGAAGGCATCCGTGTCCTCGACATGACGCACGTCCAGTCGGGCCCCTCCGCAACCCAGCTGCTGGCCTGGCTCGGGGCGGACGTGGTCAAGCTGGAGGCGCCGACCGGTGACATCACGCGCAAGCAGCTGCGCGACCTCCCGGACGTCGACTCCCTCTACTTCACGATGCTCAACTGCAACAAGCGGAGCATCACCCTCAACACCAAGACCGAGCGCGGCAAGGAGATCCTCACCGAGCTGATCCGGCGCTCCGACGTCATGGTCGAGAACTTCGGACCGGGCGCGATCGACCGCATGGGCTTCACCTGGGACCGCATCCAGGAGATCAATCCGCGAATCGTCTATGCCTCCATCAAGGGGTTCGGGGACGGCCCGTACACCAACTTCAAGGCGTACGAGGTCGTCGCGCAGGCCATGGGCGGGTCGATGTCGACCACCGGTTTCGAGGACGGACCGCCGCTGGCGACGGGGGCCCAGATCGGTGACTCGGGCACGGGCATCCACGCCGTGGCGGGGATTCTCGCGGCGCTGCTTCAGCGGGAGAACACCGGGCGCGGTCAGCGGGTCAATGTGGCCATGCAGCACGCTGTGCTCAACCTCTGCCGGGTGAAGCTGCGCGATCAGCAGCGCCTGGCCCATGGCCCGCTCGCTGAATATCCGAACGAGGACTTCGGCGACGAAGTTCCCAGGTCCGGGAACGCGTCCGGCGGCGGCCAGCCCGGCTGGGCGGTCAAGTGCGCGCCGGGCGGGCCCAACGACTACGTGTACGTCATCGTGCAGCCCGTCGGCTGGAAGCCGCTCAGCGAGCTCATCGGACGGCCGGAGCTGGCGGACGACCCCGAGTGGGCGACACCTGAGGCCCGCCTGCCCAAGCTCAACAAGATGTTCCAGCTCATCGAGGAGTGGTCAGCCACGCTCCCCAAGTGGGAAGTGCTGGAGAAGCTCAACACCCACAACATCCCCTGCGGCCCGATCCTCTCCACCAGGGAGATCATCGAGGACGAGTCGCTGGTCGCCAACGAGATGGTCGTGAAGGTGCCGCACCCGGAGCGCGGCGAGTTCACGACCGTGGGCAGCCCGCTGAAGCTCTCCGACTCCCCCGTGGACGTGACCAGTTCGCCGCTGCTGGGCGAGCACAACGAAGAGGTGTACGTCGGCGAGCTCGGTCTCGGCGACGAGGAGCTGCGCCTGCTCAAGTCGAACGGAGTGATCTGATTGATGGCCGAAGACCGGGCGATGAGGGTGCGTGCGCTTCTCGACGCCGTACGGGCCGAGGGGCGGACCGCGCTGACCGCGCCCGAGGGCAAGGTGATCGCCGACGCTTACGCGATCGCCGTCCCCGGCGAGGAGCTGGCGACGGACGTCGACGAGGCGGTCGCGTACGCGGCACGGTTCGGCGGACCTGTCGTGATGAAGATCGTCTCTCCGGACATCCTGCACAAGACCGACGCGGGCGGCGTGATCGTCGGCGTGGAGGGCGCGACCGACGTCAGGGCTGCCTTCTGCAAAATCATCGACAACGCGCGCGCGTACGCGCCGGATGCCCGTATCGAGGGCGTACAGGTGCAGGAACTGCTTCCCCAGGGACAGGAGGTGATCGTCGGCGCGGTCACCGATCCGACGTTCGGGAAGGTCGTCGCCTTCGGACTCGGCGGTGTGCTGGTGGAGGTCCTGAAGGACGTCACCTTCCGGCTGGCGCCCGTGGACGCCGACGAAGCGCTGTCGATGCTGGACTCGATCCGCTCGGCGGAGATCCTGCACGGAGTGCGCGGCGCGCCTGCCGTGGACCGGTGGGCGATCGCCGAGCAGATCCGCCGGGTCTCCGAACTCGTCGCGGACTTCCCGGAGATCGCCGAGGTGGACCTCAACCCGGTGATCGCCACCCCGGAGGGGGCGGTCGCGGCGGACATCCGCGTGATCCTCGCGGACTCCGTCCCCGAGCAGCGCCGCACATACACACGCGAGGAGATCCTCGCCTCCATGCGCCGCCTGATGCAGCCCTCCTCGGTCGCCGTGATCGGCGCCTCCAACGAGCAGGGCAAGATCGGCAATTCGGTGATGCGCAACCTCATCGACGGGGGCTTCTCCGGAGAGATCCACCCGGTGAACCCCAAGGCCGATGACATCTTGGGCCGCAAGGCGTACAAGAGTGTCACCGACGTTCCCGGTGAGGTGGATGTGGCGGTCTTCGCTATCCCCGCCAAGTTCGTGGCCTCGGCCCTGGAGGAGGTGGGACGCAAGGGGATCCCCAACGCCGTGCTGATTCCCTCCGGGTTCGCGGAGACCGGTGAGCAGGAGCTCCAGGACGAGATCGTGGCCATCGGCGAGCGGTACGGTGTCCGGCTGCTCGGGCCGAACATCTACGGCTATTACTCGACGTGGCAGGACCTGTGTGCCACGTTCTGCACGCCGTACGACGTCAAGGGCGGCGTCGCGCTCACCTCGCAGTCCGGTGGCATAGGGATGGCCATTCTGGGCTTCGCGCGCACTACGAAGACGGGTGTTTCCGCGATCGTGGGGCTCGGCAACAAGTCGGACCTGGACGAGGACGACCTGCTGACCTGGTTCGGCGAGGACCCCCACACCCAGTGCATCGCCATGCACTTGGAGGACCTCAAGGACGGGCGCGCCTTCGTGGAGGCGGCGCGGGCGACCGTCCCCAAGAAGCCGGTGGTCGTCCTGAAGGCCGGCCGTACGGCGGCCGGGGCCAAGGCCGCGGGCTCGCACACGGGCGCTCTCGCCGGCGACGACGCCGTGTACGACGACATCCTGAGGCAGGCCGGTGTCATCCGGGCTCCCGGGCTGAACGAAATGCTGGAGTACGCGCGCGCGTTGCCCGTGCTTCCGGCGCCGCAGGGCGACAACGTCGTGATCATCACGGGCGCCGGCGGCAGTGGCGTACTGCTGTCCGACGCGGTGACCGACAACGGCCTCTCCCTGATGGAGATTCCGCCGGACCTGGACGAGGCCTTCAGGAAGTTCATCCCGCCCTTCGGTGCCGCCGGCAACCCGGTGGACATCACCGGCGGCGAGCCCCCGTCGACGTACGAGGCGACGATTCGGCTCGGCCTGGAGGACCCGCGGATCCACTCGCTCGTCCTCGGCTACTGGCACACCATCGTGACCCCTCCCATCGTCTTCGCCGAGCTCACCGCGCGCGTGGTGGCCGAGTTCCGCGAGCGCGGGATCGAGAAGCCCGTGGTGGCGTCGCTCGCGGGCGATGTCGAGGTCGAGGAGGCGTGCCAGTACCTCTTCGAGCGGGGCGTCGTGGCGTACCCGTACACGACCGAGAAGCCGGTGGCCGTGCTCGGCGCGAAGTATCGCTGGGCGCGCGCGGCGGGGGTGTTGGGGGGCGGTTCATGAGGTGAGGAGGGAAGGGGCGGGCCGACGGTGCGCGTCGGCCCGCCCCGGGACCCGTGCGCACACGAAAGGCATTGGACAGGGGGCGCTGGCCAGAGCTTTCGACGCAAGGGGTGCTTCGCGACATGACAACCACCGACCTCACGACGTCCGTCCCCTACAGGGAGGTGACGGACCGCAACGGCCGCTTGTACCGGCTCGGCGAGACCGACCGGGACATCATGGGGCGACCGCGCTGGACCATGGTGCTCTTCCCGTGGATCGGCATGATGGGCATCAGTTCCTCGGAGTACGCGTTCACATCGGCCGAGGACACCCTGCACGAGGCACATCTGTGGAGCAGTGGGCACATCTTCTGGCTGATGGGCGTCTGGGTGTTCTTCCAGGCGGCCGTCGCCTTCCCCGCCGGGCAGCTGCGGGAGAGCGGAAAACTCCCCGCGCGGTACGCCATGATGCTCGGCGCACTCGGCACGATCATGGGCTATCTCTCACTGGCGTACGCGCCGCACGTGATCGTCGCCTACATAGGCTTCGGCATGTTCAGCGGCATCGGCGCCGGCCTCGTCTATGCGACCTGCGTGAACATGGTCGGCAAGTGGTATCCGGAACGCAAGGGCGGCAAGACCGGCATGGTCAACGGCGGTTTCGCCTATGGCTCAGTGCCCTTCGTGTTCCTGTTCACCTCGTACATGGACCTGTCCAACTACGAGGGCGTGCTGATCTTCGTCGGCGTGGTCTGCTGTGCGATGGTCGCGATCTCCGGCTGGTTCTTCAAGGACCCGCCGAAGAACTGGTGGCCCGCGCACGTCGACCCGCTCAAGGTCCCCGACGACCCGCGGATCGTGCGGGCGCTGCAGAAGAACCCGCCCGCCGTACGGCAGTACACACCGCGTGAGGCGGCCAGGACGCCGGTGCTGTGGATGATGTGGTTCTGCCTCCTGTGCACGGCCGGCATCAACATCTTCGGCATCGCCATGCAGGTGCCGTTCGGAAAGGAGATGGGTTTCGCGGGCGGCATCGTGGCCACCGCCATGTCGCTCAAGGCCATCGTGAACGGCACAGGACGCGGCGTCATCGGCTGGATCTCGGACCGCTACGGCCGCCGGAACACGCTGGTCATCGTCTGTATCGTCCTCGGCTCGGCACAGTTCGGCGTCTTCGTCTCCGGGAACATGGGCTCGATGCCGTTCTTCCTGTTCTGTTCGATGGTCTCCGGGTTCGGCGGCGGCGCGATCTTCCCGCTGTTCGCGGCGATGACCGCCGACTACTTCGGTGAGAACAACAACGCCTCCAACTACGGCATGGTCTACAGCTCGAAACTGATCTCGGGCCTGGTCGGCTCCGGCGTGGGAGCGGTCGTCGTGAGTGCCTGGGGTTACGGAGGCGCCTTCGCGCTGGCCGGCGGGATCGGTCTCGGCTCCGCGGTGCTGGCGCTGTTCCTGCGGGCACCCGACCGGCCTCAAGCCAGGCGCATCGTCCCCAACCCGCATCCGATCGGTGAGGAGATGGCCTGAGATGACGGCGGGGCCCCTCGCCGGTCCACCGCCGCCAGGGTCTGGCCGTCCCTCGACGCGAAGGGGCCTCCCCGTCACCACGGGGAGGCCCCTTCGCGTCTCGGTGGGAACCGTCAGCACTTCTCACGCAGGGAGTGCAGGTGCTCGCTGGAGCGGCGGGCGAAGGTGAACGACTCGGTCGGGTTGTCGTGTTCGGCCTGCCAGTGGTGGGCGAGGCGGTGGCCCTTCAGGCGCGTGACGCCGGAGATGAAGCGCTGGTAGTCGATGTCTCCGTCGCCGACGTCCGACATGCGGTAGCCGTAGGTGTTCGACGGGTCGCTCACCCCGTCCTTCACATGGAAGAGCGGGTAGCGGTTGGGCTGCTTGAGCACGTAGTCGAGGGGCTCGAAGGGCGCGGGTGTGCCGTCGACCCGCTTGGAGAAGCGGAACTGGCCCGAGTACGCCCAGAAGATGTCCATCTCCAGGTACACGAGCTTCGGGTCCGTCTCGGCGAGCAGCACGTCGTAGAGGCGGACGTTCGGCTTGTCGGTGGCGAAGGAGAACTCCTCGGAGTGGTTGTGCTGGTAGAACTTCATGCCGCGCGCCCTCGCCGCCGCGCCATAGGTGTTGAACTCCTCGGCGGCGCGCTTCCACGCGTCGACGGTCGAGCCGTAGCGGAACGGGTTCGACGCGGTGCCGATGTGCTTGAGACCGAGGGCCTGGGCATCGTCGAGAACCTTGGTGAGGTTCTGGGCGAAGGTGTACGCGTTCGGGTCGTCGGAGTAGTAGCCGACGTGGCTGCCGATGGGGTTCAGGCCATGGTCGCGCGCCAGTCGCTTGAGCTGAGCGAGTGTGATGGGTCCCGCCGAACCCTGCGTGTATCCGGCGAACTCGACCTCGTCGTACCCGTACTTCTTCAACTCGGCGAAGACGGGGGCGAAGCCGAGCGTGGAGACCTTGTCGCGGAGGCTGTAGAGCTGGATGCCGAGCCGGCCGGGCGGCAGGACGGGGCGGCTCCGGCCCGCTTCGGCAGCCGTGGCGGGGGTGGCGGCGGCAGTGCCGAGCAGGGCGGCGGCGGTGGCGCCCGCGGCCACGCCGAGCATGCCTCGTCTGCTGAGGCGGTGGGCGAGTTCGGGATCGTCGTTCTTGCTGGTGGAGGCCGTGAAGGCGGTGCGGCTGGTGCGGCTCATGCCTGGAACTCCTCGGTGTCAAAGGGCGTTGTCAGTGGCGAGTGCTTCACTTGTGACCAGTCGGAAGAGACCGGTCGGGTGGGACCGCGGGCCATGGCGTGCCCGTCGGCGCCGATCAGTCGAGACCGGCAAGGTGGAGCAGCAGTGATTTCACGTCGGTGGCCGCGAGACGGCCGTCGACAGCGCGGGGGGTGGAGCAGATGAGGAGCGGACCGTCGTCGTCGCTCGTGGGAAGGCGGCCGTGGCTGCCGCGAATAGGTGACGGGTCGAGGGGCACGACCGCCATGCGGTAGCGCATGCCGAGTTTCTTGCGGGCCAGTGCGCCCGCCGCCTTGACCTTGACGTACGGGTCGAGCGGATCCATGAAGAGCTCGACCGGGTCGTAGCCGGGTTTGCGGTGGATCTCGACGAGCTGCGCGAAGTCGGGCGCGTGGGCGTCGTCGAGCCAGTAGTAGTACGTGAACCAGGCGTCCGGCTCCGCGACGGCGACGAGTTCGCCGGAGCGCGGATGGTCGAGGTGATGGGTCTTCTTGCCCTCGTCGTCGAGGAGTTGCTCGATGCCGGGCAGGTCGGCCAGTGCTGCCCGGGTGGCGTCGAGATCTTCGGGGCGGCGCACGTAGACGTGGGCGATCTGATGGTCGGCGACGGCGAAGGCGCGTGAGGCCATCGGGTCGAGGTACTCCATGCCGTCCTGCGTGTGCACCTCGAGGAGTCCGGCGCGGCGCAGTGCGCGGTTGATGTCGACGGGACGGTCCACGCGGGTGATGCCGTACTCGGACAGGGCGACGACGGTACGGCCTTCAGCCCGGGCGTCGTCGAGCAGGGGAGCCATGGCCGCGTCCAGGTCGGCGGCCGCTTGCAGGGAGCGCGGGTCGTCGGGGCCGAAGCGCTGCAGGTCGTAGTCGAGATGAGGGAGGTAGCACAGGGTCAGGTCCGGGTGGCGGGTGCGCAGGATGTGGCGGGTCGCGTCGATGATCCAGCGGCTGGAGACGAGGTCGGCGCGGGGACCCCAGAAGTGGAAGAGCGGGAACGTGCCGAGTTTCTCGGTGAGTTCGTCGTGCAGGGCCGGGGGCCGGGTGTAGCAGTCGGGTTCCTTGCGGCCGTCGGCGTAGTAGATGGGACGGGGGGTGATGGTGATGTCGGTGTCGGCGCCCATGGCGTACCACCAGCAGATATTGGCGACCGTGTAGCCGGGGTGCGCGCGACGGGCGGCGTCCCACAGTTTGTCTCCGGACACCAGGCCGTTGTGCTGGCGCCACAGCAGTACGTCGCCGAGTTCGCGGAAGTACCAGCCGTTGCCGACGATGCCGTGCTCGGCGGGGTGGGTGCCGGTGAGGAAGGTGGACTGGGCCGCGCAGGTGACGGCGGGCAGAACGGTGCCGAGGTGGGCGCGTGAGCCCGACTGGCCGAGGGCTTTGAGGTGGGGCATGTGGTCGAGGAGACGGGGGGTGAGGCCGACGACGTCGAGGACGAGGAGAGGAGTGGGTTCGCTGGGTTCCGTGCCTTGGCTCGCGGACTGGTTCTCGGACTGGTTATCGGACTGGTTCACGGCAGCTCCTTCAGGCCGAGGTCCGTCAACAGGTCGCGGGCGAGGGTGAGTTCGGCGGCGATGCCGTCGGCGAGCTGAGAGCGTCCGCGTGGGCGCAGCTCGGGCGGGAGGGCCTGCCAGGTGTAGGTCTCGACCTCCAGATGGCGGGTGAGGGGGTGCGGGCCGCCGACCAGCCGGGTCAGTGCGTCCTTGAGTACGGGCAGCGTGGAGGTGAGGGGTGCGGCGGGGGCCGCGTGCAGCGGGACGTGGAAGTGGGCGCGCCACGGGGACGCGTCGGGCAGGGCGTCATCCTTGAGGGCTTCGCCAAGGTCGTCGGTGCCGGCGAGACCGGCAGCGGTGGCGCTGAGCGGCCTCGGTGAAGCCCGGTGCGGTTCCGCGCCCGCTTGAGGGGCCGCAGGCCCCGATAAGGGCGCGGGGCTGTCACATATGCGGCTCCGCCGCGATGGGGGAGCGACCAGCCACGACTGCGCCGCAGCCGAATCACTGCTCCCCCCAGCGGAGCGCTTGGTGCGGGTCTGGTGCAGGAAGCGGGGTTCGTCGAAGGCGGCGAGGGCCTCGCGGACTTCGGGGAGATGGGGGTGTTCGGCGTGCAGGGCGGCTGAGAGCTGGGACTTGATGACGGGGACGCGGGCGGTGGTCAGCGCGTCCAGGGCGGTGCCCGGATCTTCGAAGGAGGTGGCGAGGTGGCAGGTGTCGACGCAGATGCCGATGCGGTCGTGGCCGATCGCGGTGAGCGGGGCGATGGCGTCGGTGGTGGTTTCGACGATGCAGCCGGGCTCCGGCTCCAGACCGATGCGGATGGAGCGGCCGGTCAACTCCTCGAGCGCGTCGAGGCGTTCGGCGAGAGTGACGAGGGCCGTGTGGGCTTGCGCGGCACGGGTGTCGTCATAGGCGGTGCGCCAGGCGAGCGGCAGCGTGGAGATGCTGCCTTCGGTGACGTCGTCGGGGAGGAGGCCGGCGAGGACGCGGGCCAGGGCGATGGTGTGATCGAGACGTTCGGCGTCGGCCCAGTCCGGCTTGTACACGCGGTACTTGACCTCTTCGGCGCCGAATCCCTCATACGGGAAGCCGTTGAGGGTGACGACTTCGAGGCCTCGGGCGTCGAGTTCCGTGCGCAGCCGGCGCAGGGCGGACGGGTCCCTGACGAGGGCGTGGGCGGCGTCCTTGGCCAGCCACAGGCCGATACCGAGGCGGTCGCGGCCGAGACGGCGGCGTACGGGTTCGCAGTGGTCGCGGAGTTGGGCGAGGACGCCGTCGAACGTCTCGGCCGGGTGGACGTTGGTGCAGTAGGCGAGGTGGACGGTGGAGCCGTCGGGGTGCCGGAAGCGCATCGGTCACGCCTCCGGGGTCGCCGCGTCGGTGACAGGGGTGCCACGGAGGATCGAGTTGCCCTCATGGGTGGCGTCCGTGTCGGCGACGTCGAGGTCGAGACGGCCGCTGAGCCCGTAGAAGGCGACGGGGTTGCGCCACAGCACCTGGTCGACGTCGTCCTCGGTGAAACCTGCCTCGATCATGGCGTCGCCGACCTTGCGGGTCTTGAGCGGGTCGCTTCTGCCCCAGTCGGCGGCGGAGTTGACCAGGACCTTCTCGGGCCCGTACTCCCGCAGGACCGCGACCATCCGCTCCTCGTCCATCTTGGTGTCCGGATAGACGGAGAACCCGAGCCAGCAGTCGCCGTCCTTGGCCTCCTTGACCGTGGTCTCGTTGAGGTGGTCGACCAGCACCCGGTCCGGCGACAGCGCGGACTCCCGGACGACGTCGAGCGTGCGGCGCAGACCCGCCAGCTTGTCGCGGTGCGGGGTGTGGACCAGGGCGGGCAGCTCATGGTCGGCGGCGAGCTGGAGCTGGACGGCGAGTGCGGTGTCCTCGGCGGGGGTCATCGAGTCATAGCCGATCTCGCCGACGGCCACGACCTGGTCCTTGACGAGATACCGGGGCAGCTCGTCGAGGACCGGCATGCAGCGGGGGTCGTTCGCCTCCTTGGGGTTGAGGGCGAGCGTGCAGTGGTGGGCGATGCCGTACTGGGCGGCGCGGAAGGGTTCCCAGCCCAGAAGCGAGTCGAAGTAGTCGAGGAAGGAGGCGGGTGAGGTGCGGGGCTGGCCGAGCCAGAAGGCGGGTTCGACGACGGCTCGGACGCCGGCCGCGTACATGGCCTCGTAGTCGTCGGTGGTCCGTGACGTCATATGGATGTGGGGGTCGAAGATGCGCATCAGGACTCCTTGCCGGACGGGGTGCCGGGTTCGGGCGACGGTGCCGAAGCGGTGGGCGCGTCGGTCGCCGGGTTGTTCCCGGGCTCGGTCAGGGCCAGGACACGGTGCAGGTCATCGGGCACGGGACGGCCCGCGGCGGAGCGTTCGTCGGCGTAGTCGCCGAGCATGCGGGCGAGTTCGGCGTCCGCGTGGGCGCGGCGGGGCAGGTCGGCCACCGCATCGATGGGCACGCCTGTGAACAGGCACTTCAGGACCGCGTGCCGCCAGTTGTGGTCGTCCAGGTGCCGGGCGGCGTACGGGCCGACGGCGGCGGCCAGGAGGCGGGTGTCGTTGGTGCGCAGGGCGTCCTCGACGATCGGCAGGGCTTCGGGGCCCGGTACCAGATGGGGCAACGCGTGGAGGACGGCGCGGCGTTCGGCGGCGGTGCCCTGGCGGTAGACGCGGGCGAGGGTGTCGGCGTCGGGCCGGGCCGCGTGCAGGAGAAGCACGCGGGCGGCGTCGGCGTGCTCGGGTCCGCACCGGCGGCCCGCCTCGGCGATCCGCAGCTCCCAGACGGAGATGGGCCCGTGAGTGCCCGGGTGGGCGGCCGCCTCGTCCAGGGCACGGTTCAGCCAGGCGCGGGCGGTGGCGCCCAGCTGGGTGTTCAGGCGGGCGTGCAGGTCGGCGACGGCTTCCGTCGGTGTGGCGGAGGAAGCGCGGGAGGCGTTGTGGAGGTGGTTCACGGGATTCTCCCTTCGGAGGCGACGGAGCCCTCGCCGGGGATCGGTGTCTCATCGGGGATCGATGTCTCGTCGGGGATCGGTGTCTCGTCGGGGTCTTGGGAGGAGTTCGGATCTTGGGAGGAGTCAGGGTCGCTGTCGATGTCTTGGGAGTTGAGGGCAGCGGTCGCACGGCGCAGGAACTGGAGGGATTTCTCCGCGAGTTGGGGACCGGCATGGGAGTGGCGGGGCAGTTCGACGACGATCAGGCCCTGATAGGGGGTGGTGGCCAAGGCTTCGAGTACGGGTGGGAAGTCGATTTCTCCGTCACCGAAGGGCAGGTGTTCATGGAGGTCACGGCGCATGTCCTCGATCTGGACGTGGCGGAGCCAGGGGGCGGCGGCGCGTACGCACTCCGCGGGTGACAGGGGTTCGAGGCACTGGCAGTGGCCGACGTCGAGGGTGAGGCCGAGGGCGTCCGGGCTGCCGAGGGTCCGGCGGAGACGGTGGAAGTCGTCGAGGGTGGCGAGGAGGTGACCGGGTTCGGGTTCGATGGCGAGCGGGACGCCGGCGGTGACGGCGGCATCGAGGACGGGGGCGAGCGTTTCGGCGAGGCGCTTCCAGGCGGTGTCCTCGTTCGTGCCCTCGGGGGTTATGCCGCTGAAGCAGTGCACCGCGTGGGCGCCCAGGTCGCCCGCCACCTGGACGGCCCGGACCAACAGGTCGACACGGCGGGCCCGTTGATCCGGGTCCGGGTCCAACAGGGACGGGCCGTGCTTGCGCCACGGGTCGAGGACATAGCGGGCGCCGGTCTCGACGGTGACGCCCAGTCCGAGTTCGTCCAGCCTGCGGGCGACTCGGCGGGTGCGGGCCGCGAGGTCCGGGGCGAGCGGGTCGAGGTGCATGTGGTCGAGGGTCAGTCCTACGCCGTCGTAGCCCAGATCGGCGAGCAGGGAGAGGGCGTCGTCCAGGCGGAGGTCGGTGAGGCCGTTGGTGCCGTAGCCGTAGCGAAGGGGGTGGAGGCTCGGCTGAGAGCCGGCGGGGGCATCGGCTCTGGGCCTCGACTGAGGGCCGACGGGTGCATCGGCTCCGGGGCTCGGCTGAGAGCCGGCGGGGGCATCGGCTCTGGGCCTCGACTGAGGGCCGACGGGTGCATCGGCTCCGGGGCTCGGCTGAGGACTGGCGTGAGCAACGGTTCTGGGGCTCGGCTGAGGACTGGCGTGAGCAACGGTTCCGGGGCTCGGCTGAAGACTGGTGCGAGCATCGGCTTCGGGGTTCGGCCGAGAGCCCGTGGTCCGGAGGCTGGGTTGACGGCTCATGTCACGCTCACCTTCCGGGCGAACTTGCGGGCGGCCGGAGCGAGGGCGGCTGTCAGCAGGGCTGTGGTGAGGGCGCCGGAGCGGGCGGAGAGGGCGGCCTGGAGCGGGATCATGGCTCGGATGCCGCCGCCGACGGCCCGTTGTGTGAGCGGGGGTGACGGGTTGAGAGCGGCGTGGAAGAGGGGGCGGGCGCAGGTCGCGGCGTAGGCGACGGCGAGTGCTGTGCGTACGGCGTCTTCGGTGGTTGTCTGCGCGGGGCGTGCACCGAGGCTGCGGTCGGGGCCCGAGCCGGGGCTTGCGACGAGGCGTGGTGCAGCGCCTCGCCCGTGCCCCGGACTGCCCGGACTGCCCGGACTGAGGGCACTGATGGATGGCAGAGCTCTGAGAGGCCACATGGACCACAGGGGCCACAGAGTTCTGGCGAGACCGACAGCGGCGACCGCCGTCGAGCCGGTGCCTCGGCTCGACGCGGGCTCAGCGCCATGGGTGCCTTGGGTGCCATGGGTGCCATACGTTCCGGCGAGGCGCCTGCCGGAGCCGGTGTCCCGGCTCCCGTCAACCGCTTGGGCCGTTGCCCGAGGGCGGCGCGTCATGGCCCAGGCCAGCGCCGTAGTGGTGGCGAGGGCGGCCAAGGGGGCCGCGGGTGTGCCGTCCCGGGTTTCGTGGCGGGAGACGGCGGTGGTGGCCAGGGTGTGGGTGCCGAGAGCCAAGGCTGAGGGCCATGCGCCGCGCGTGTCACCCTTGGTGACTGCCGCGCCGAGGAGGAGATCCAAGGCGCGGGCGGAGGCCATCGCCACGGGGCCGGCGGCCGTGCGTTTGAGGAGCAGGTCGTAGGACCAGACGGTGGCTGCCAACGCCCCCGCCACCGCGAGCGGCCGGCGCCCCGCGCGGGCGGCCAGGCCCAGGCCTGCTGCCGTCAGGCCTCCGGCGGCCGCCAGTGCCGCGCGCGGGCTGATCCGGCCCGAGGGCAACGGGCGGTGAGGGCGGTCGACGGCGTCCTCGGTGCGGTCGGCCCAGTCGTTCAGGGCCATGCCCGCCTCGTACAGGCAGAGGGAGGAGCCGATGGCGAGCAGGGTGCGCGGGGTCGGGCGGGCTCCGGCCGCGGCGGCGCCCGCGAGTGCGTCGCCGGGGACGGTGAACAGCGCGGGGAGGCGGAGCAGTTCCACCCAGGGGTTCGTGCGAAGCGCTCCGCGGGAAGTGCGGTACGGCAAAGGGTGCGGGCCGTCCGTGGCTGGTCGTGCGCCGGCGGCGGAGCCGCCTATGTCACAGCCCCGCGCCCCTGATGGGGCGCGGCTCAGCACTCGACCGAGCCGCCGCCCCAGCCCCGCACTCAGCAACCGCCACCCGGAATCCCGGTCCGCCGACGCACCCGTCACCACACTCCGCCCC
>NZ_JAAKZY010000260.1 GCF_011045015.1 Streptomyces scabichelini
CCGTCGCCCTTCGTGCGGAGGGCGGTCGGCGCGGGCGCGCAGGACGGAGTAGGCGATGCCCTGCGCGGTGAGCCCGGTGGCGGCGAGGATGTCGGCGCGGGTGCCGTGGGAGACGAAACGTCCCGGCAGGCCCAGCACCCGCACCGGCACACGGGAACCCGCATCGGCCACCGCCCGCGCCACCGCGGTGCCCACACCGCCGGCCCGGGTGTTGTCCTCCACCGTCACCACCAGCCGGTAGCGCACGGCGAGTTGCGTGAGCTCGGGTGGTACGGGCAGCACCCAGCGCGGATCCGCCACGGTCACACCGATCCCCTGCTCCTCCAGGTAGCGGGCGGCTTCCACCGCCGGCCCGGCCAGTGGCCCCACGGCCACCAGCAGCACATCCCGCGCCATGGCCCGGTGCAGGATCTCCAGCGGGCCGCGGCGTTCCAGTGCCGGGATATCGGCGGAAACAGAGGCTTTGGGGAATCGCAGCGCGGTCGGCCCGCCGGAGTGAGCGACGGCTTCGCCCAGCAGTTCCCGCAGCCGGGTGGCATCCCGGGGAGCCCCCACCCGCATCCCCGGCACCGCGCCCAGCAGCGTCAGGTCCCACATCCCGTGATGAGACGGCCCGTCAGGACCCGTCACCCCCGCCCGGTCCAGGACGAACGTCACCGGCAGCCGGTGCAGGGCCACATCCATCAGCACCTGGTCGAAAGCACGGCCCAGAAAGGTGGCGTAGACCGCGACGATCGGGTGGAATCCGCCCAGCGCCAGGCCCGCGGCAGACGTGACGGCATGCTGCTCGGCGATGCCGACGTCGAAGAACCGGTGCGGAAACCGCTCGCCGAAGCGGGCCAGACCGGTCGGGCCCGGCATCGCCGCCGTGATCGCCACGATGTCCTTGTGCCGTTCGCCCTGCCTGCCCAACTCGTCGGCGAACACGCTCGTCCACGAGGGCGCACCACCGCCCTGGAGGCGCCGTCCTGTGGCGGGGTCGAGGACACCGACCGCATGCATGCAGTCCGCCTCGTCGCCCTCTGCCGGGGCGTAGCCGCGGCCCTTGACCGTCACCGCGTGCACCACCACCGGACGGCCCAGCCCGCGCGCCGTCAACAGGGCCTTTTCCAAAGACGGCACGTCGTGGCCGTCGACGGGGCCCAGATAGGCGAAGCCGAGCAGGCGGAAGAGATTACGGGCCACCGGCGACGGCCCCGGAAGCAGATCGTCGTCTCCGCGGCAGCCACCCGTACTCACCTGGTCTGCCCCGCCGCTCAGGTCAGGGCCGGCACCGTTGCGCGGCTCGTTGTTGCCGGAGTTGGTCCCGGGCAGCCAGTCGATGTCGCCGGAACCTGCGCCCCGCAGGTGCTGGAGATGGTCGGCCAGAGCACCGATGGTGGGGGCGTAGGAACGCATGTTGTCGTTCAGGACGATCACGACCGGACGCTGCGGCGCCCCGCCGAGGTTGTTCAGCGCCTCCCAGCACATCCCACCCGTCAGCGCACCGTCCCCGACGACAGCGACCACCACACGGTCACTCTCGCCGGCCAGATGGTGGGCCTTGGCCAGGCCGTCGGCGTAACACAGCACCGTGGAGGCATGGGAATTCTCGATCACATCGTGCGGCGACTCCGCCTGGGAGAGGTAGCCGGACAGCCCGCCCGCCTGCCGCAGCCCGCCGAATCCCCGGGCCCGGCCGGTCAGGAGCTTGTGGACATAGCCCTGATGACCGATGTCGAACAACAGCGTGTCCCGCGGGGAGTCGAACGCCCGGTGCAAGGCGATACTCAGCTCCACCACACCCAGGTTCGGGCCCAGATGTCCCCCTGACGCACACACCTTCTCGATGAGGAACTCGCGGATTTCCGCAGCCAGATCCGCCAACATCTCACGGCCCATCAGGCGCACATCCTTCGCGCAGGTCAGCGAGGACAGCAGCGGGAACCTCCCGGCAGACGCACCCGGGCCGGCACCCCCTGCGGGAGCCTGGACCGAAGACACGCCGTCGCCAGTCACCGGAGCCTCACCGCAAGCACCGCGGTGGCCACACAGACAGGGGGAGCATTCATCGGGATCACGTTCTTTCGGAGGGGTTCGCACCGCACCTCAACTCGCCGGAGGGAGCCGCCGGAGGGAGTCGGCGGAGGGAGCGAAAACCTGCGTCTCCGGGGACATCCGATGCCCCACCGGAAGCGAAGTAGCCACGAGCAAAGACAAGGAAAGGAGGGGAGGGTGCGAAAGGTTTCTTCCTGCGCGTACCGGAAGCGGATCTGTTCCCAGGCCCTGTTCAGGCCCGAGAGCCGAGCGCCACCCGGCACGACCAGGCACGACCAGCCATGCCCCGCGAACCGGAAGACGGAAAGAAGGGATAACCCGGTACCGCACCCGCAGTCCGGCGACTTCTTCCGCCTCTGGAAGGAGAGGAAAGCGGAATATCAATATCGTGACCGGAATCTGCGCCTACAACCCTCCCAAAAGGGGCTTGCAGCCGCACGATCAGCGGACAAAACATCGACGGTGCACCCGTCGTGCACCCGCGTACCGGAAAGCTCCGGCTCACCGTGTGAGAAGGCGCGCGGCGGCCAGTGGCCGAACAGGTCGGGCGTGCACGGGGCCACTTATCCGGTCTTCGTCACAGCTGGGGGTGGCGTCCGTGGCTCTCGTCAGTCGTCACGGCATCAGGCCGGCCGCTCTGGCCGGGTTCGACGTCCGCCTGGTTCACGCCCCGGGCGACAGGTGCCCAAGTGGCGCACGCCCACGGCCTGCTCGTCCTCACGCTACGCGGCTCGGCACTCACCCGCTTCGTCGACAACAGCCTGCTCCACCGCTTCGGCCTGCCCCACGCGCTCCGGCCTCCGACCGGTGCGTACGGCGTCATTGAACAGCCGTGAAGCCATCAACTGTGAAGCCATCAACTCGGCGTTGGCGGGACACTGCGGACACCTCAGGAACGGACGCCTCAGAGTGCCGCGCAGGTGTCGCCGATCGCTTTGCCCAGAATCGTCAAGCCGAGCGACAGCTCGTCCTCGGTGACGGTCAGCGGCGGTGCCATCCGCAGGACTCCGCCCATGCCGGGGAGCTGGACGATGTTCATGTGCAGGCCGAGTTCGAGGCAGCGGCGGGTGACCCGCGCGCCCAGCTCGTTCGAGCTCCGCTTCGTCTCGCGGTCGACGACGAGTTCGAGGCCGGCGAGCAGGCCCCTGCCGCGGATGTCGCCGACGACCTCATGGCGTCGGGCGATGTCCGCCAAGCCGTCGCGGAGGAATGTGCCGAGCGACCGTGCGCGCTCGTCGAGCCTGTCGTCGGTCAGGACGTCCAGGACGGTGTTGCCGACCGCGGCCACCAGTGGGTCGGCGACGTGCGTGGTGAAGAACAGGAATCCGCGCTCGTGTGCCTCCTGCTCGATCTCGGCGCTCGTGACCACGGCCGCGAGGGGCAGTCCGGCACCGAGCGTCTTGGACAGGGTGAGGATGTCGGGGACGATGCCGTCGCGCTCGAACGCGTACCAGGTGCCGGTGCGGCAGAGGCCGGTCTGGGCCTCGTCGAGAATCAACAGCATGCCGCGTTCCCGGCATTTTGCCTGCAGGGCCGCGAAGTACCCGGGCGGCGGTTCGATGATTCCGCCTGAGCTGAGAATCGGTTCGACGAGGCACGCGGCCAGGCTGCCGGTCGACTGAGCGTCGATCAGGTCGAAGGCGAAGTCCAGCTGGCGCTGCCAGTCCAGCGTGCCGTCGGCCGTGGTGAAGTCGGGCCGGTACGCGTTCGGCACGGGGATGGCGAAGTTGCCGGGCGCGGCCGGGCCGTAGCCCCTGCGCCCCGCGCTGTAGGTGGCGGACGCGGCGGCCTGCGTCATGCCGTGCCAGGACCGCGCGAACGAGACGATCTCGTGCCTGCCGGTGACGAGCTTGGCCATCCGGATGGCGGCTTCGTTCGACTCGCTGCCTGTCGTCAGCAGCAGCACCTTCTCCAGCGGCGCGGGCAACGTGTCGGCAAGCCGCCGGGCGAGGTCGACCACCGGGCGGCTGAGCATGCCGCTGAAGAGGTGGTCGAGGGTGGCGACCTGCCGCTGGACGGTCGCGACGATCTCCGGGTGCGAGTGGCCGAGGATCGCGCTCATCTGACCGGAAGTGAAGTCGAGGATCTTCCGGCCGTCCGCCGCGTACAGGAAACTCCCGGCGGCGCGGTCGATGATCTCGCGGGTGAACTCGCCGCCATAGCGTACGAGATGCCTCTCGGCATCGGCCCAGAAGGTTTCGGTGGACGGCGGGACGGTGGTCGAAGCAGCCATGGCTTCGACGGTAAGTCGCGCTCGAGCGACACGTCCATCTCACAATTCCGGCTGCCCTGTTCGGCAGAACCGCACAACAATGAGGGCGTGATGAACCCCTGGAGGCTGCGGCTGCTGAGCCAGCTGGACACGCTGGGCACCGTCCGTGCGGTCGCCCAGGCCGCCAACCTGAGCCCGTCCAGCGTGTCTCAGCAGCTCGCCGTGCTCGAGGCCGAGACACGCACACAGCTACTGGAACGCACGGGACGCCGGGTGCGGCTGACCTCGGCCGGGCTGATCCTCGCGCGGCGGGCGCGGGCGATCCTCGATCACATGGACACCGTCGAGGCGGAGCTTCGCGGGTTCGGCGAGGAACCGTCAGGGCTGGTGCGGCTGGGGGTGTTCCAGAGCGCGATCCACACCATGGCCGTGCCGGCGGTGACCCGTCTGGCGCGCGAGCATCCGCACCTCGATGTCGAGCTGCTGCAGCTGGAGCCGCACGAGAGCATGCCCGCGCTGAGAGGTGGCGACGCGGACATCATCATCACGACCACGGACTTCGACGAGCTGCCGTTGGGGCCGGACCTCGACCTCGTGCCGCTGGCCACGGACGAGATCCTGCTGGTGGTCCCGCCCGGGCATCCCGCGGCCGGGCGCGGCGCCGTGGACCTCGCTGCCTGCGCGGACGAGCCGTGGGCGTTCGACACGCCACAGTCGTACATGGCGAATCTCGCGCTGCGACTGTGCCGTCAATCGCGGTTCGAGCCGCGGGTGGTGTGCCGGTTCAGCAACTACATGATGACCCTCCAGCACGTCGAAGCCGGCCTGTCGATCGCGCTGCTGCCCGGCCTGGCGGTGGACCGCCGTTATCGCGTCGCCACCGCGGAACTCGCGACTCCCGTGACGCGCACGATCACGGCGGCGATCCGCCGCGGCTCACCACCTCGCGCGGCGGTGCGCGCCGTGCTGGACGCGCTGCGTCGCGGTGCGGGAGCCGTACAGGCGTAGGACGCGGCGGGCCGCGAGCCGCTGGCTGCCGTTTGTCGCGGCCGGACCGGGCCCTGTGGGGTCTGTCCGGACCCTGTGGGGTCTGTCGCCCGTGCGAGCTACACGCAGGTGTCCACCGCGGGGTGACGATCTCGAGGCGGCGGATCCGTAGCGTTCGAGGCAGCCGCGGCGCTTCGACCACAGTGCTGCGAGAAATCGTCAAAGGCGGATTCGGACGCATCCGCCACCACGACCACTGCCGCTGCGGAGCAGGCGGCTGGTGAGGGCGCGCTCACCGGAACCAAGAAGATCAAGGTCGACGGCCGGTCGGTGAACGTGTCCTGTTCCGGTGCCCCGGCGGACGGCAGGCCGGTCATCGTCCTTTCTACCTGGCGTGTGCCTTCGTGTGGGGCATCGGGGCGTGGCTGCGTTCCACCCGGATCGCGTAGTCCGAACGCCGCCGCCGGGTCGCGGAGGAGACGCGCACCGCCGAACACACCCGCATCGCCCGCGAACTCCACGACGTCGTGACCCACCATGTGACGGCGATGGTCGTCCAGGCCGAATCGGCACGCTATCTGGCTGCCGCTCCCGATCGACTCGACCAGGCACTGACCGCCACCGCCGAAACCGGCAGACGGGCCCTCACCGACCTGCGGCACCTGCTCGACCTGCTCAACCCGGACCACCGCGCCGAGGCCAGAACACCGGCTGTCGGCCGACTTGTCACCCTCGTGAAACAGACGCGCAAGGCCGGGCAGCCGGTGGAGTTCACCGAGGAGGGCCGGCCGGCAGCGCCGTCCAAGTGCGGCACGGCGCAGGGGAGATCACCGTGGAGGTCACCACGGACGGTTCCGGCTCGCAGACCGGATCCCCCGGCGGGAGCGGGCGGGGCCTGGCCGGGCTCCGCGAACGGGTCGACGTCCTGGGCGGCGACTTCAGCGCGGACCGGCGGACGGGCGGCGGCTTCGGGCGCGCATACCCGCCGGGAGCCCGTCGTGACCGCGCCGATCCGGGTCTTGATCTGCGATGACCAGGTACTGGTCCGAACCGGTCTGGTGACGATCGTCGACGCTCAACCTGACCTGGAGGTGGCGGGCGAGTGCGGGGACGGACGGACCGCGGTCGAACTCGCCGGGCAACTGCGCCCGGACGTCGTGGTGATGGACATACGCATGCCGGTGCTCGACGGCATCGAGGCCACGCGCCTGCTGGCCGGTGCCGGAGTGCCGAACCCCGTCAAGGTGCTCGTGGTGACCACGTTCAACCTGGACAAGTACGTCTACGAGGCACTGCGCGCCGGGGCGAGCGGGTTCCTGCTCAAAGAGGCACCGCCGGCTCAACTGCTGCACGGCATCCGGACCGTGGCCACGGGCGCGGCCCTGCTGGACCCGGAGGTGACGCGCCGGCTCGTGGGCAGGTACGCCGCCCGCATCCGGCCCGCCGAGGGCACCCCGCACGACATCCCGCTCACCCCCCGCGAGCTGGAGGTACTGTGCCTCATCGCGGACGGCCTCTCCAACAGTGAAATCGCCGGGGCCCTCCTGATCAGCCAGGAGACCGTCAAGACCTTCGTCTCCCGCATCCTCACCAAACTCGACTTCCGCGACCGCGTCCAAGCCGTCGTCTACGCGTACCGCCAAGGTCTGGTGACCTGACGCGCCGGTTGAGGCCCCGCAGACGGGCTACCGGGTCTACAGCGCGGGATGCTGCTCGCGCCCCCGGCACCGGCACGCCCCTTCGGCTCTCGCGGCTGCGGCCGCGACGACGCCGGGCGCATGGAGGTGCCGGAGGGGCACGGAGCGCAGGCCCAGGCGCAGTGTCACGTCGGCACCTCGGTGACCGTGGGCAGTGTGAGCACGCCGTCGCCGAAGTCCACGGCCGTACAGGTCCCGTCGGCCCAGCGGACGGTGACGGTCAGGCCGTTCACCTCTGCGGTGGCCTGCCCGGCGAGCGGGGCCGGGTCGCCTTCGCCGGTGAGGGAGGCCAGCGCGGCGAACACCGTGTCCGCCGGGTCCTCGCCGACGGTTCCGGTGAGTTCGGGGACGAGGGCCCAGCGTCCGTACGCCGTGCCCTCCGGGGCGCGCACGGTGCGTTGCGTCTGCCAGCCGTACAGGCCGAGCAGTTGGCCGGTCACCTCCGGTCCGTCGAGACGTATCTCCGTGATCTGTTCGGCCTCTGTTTCGGTGGCCGCCTCCGGGGCCAGGGCGACGGCCCAGCCGCTGTGGTGGATCGGTGTTCCGGCCGGTACGCCGACGGTGCGGTGGACACGGAGTTCGAGCCTGCCGCGCGCCAGCGTCAGGCTCTCGATCCGGGCCGAGGGCAGGATCGGGCCGTCCTCGGGGAAGACCGGGCGGTGCCATGAGGCGAGCCAGTCGGGGCCTGCGGCAAGGGGGTTGACGCGGATACGGGCGCTGCAGGTGCCGCGGGCTGTCAGGGCGATGTGGTTGTCGGGGGCGTTGGCCGCGCTGGTCGGGCCGGTGCGCGTGGAGTACGCGAGACGGGCGTACAGCGGATTGCCGGGGGCCCGCTCCGGCTCGCGCGAGTCGACCTTGTAGCTGCCGTGGTTGTGCAGGCGCGCGAGACCGTCCCGGCCGGTGGTCTGGATCAGCAGCCCGGGAGAGGGCAGGGCGAGAACACGGTCACGGCCCTCGGCCTCGGCGGGTGCGCTCTCCTCCGTGGCCGTCCACACCGGGTCCTCGGGCGGGAGGAGCAGCCCCAGGAAACCCTTGGACGCCCAGTACGGGGAGCCGGGCCCCGAGTAACGCTGGAGCGTCGCCGCGTGCGGCCCGTACCAGCCGAGGCTGAGGACGCCGTCCGCGGCGAGCGCGCCGCGGTCGAGGAAGTGGCGCAACGCCCCGCTGAGGATGCGGCGGGTGACTCCGGGCGCGAGCGGCGTCATCCTCGTGACGGCGCCGAGGGCCACGGCGGCCACCGCGGCGAAGCGGTACGTCAGGGAGCGGCCGTGATGGATCGGGGCGCCGTTCGCGTCGAAGAGCAGGGCGAAGCCGTCGAGGAACTCCCGCAGCCGCGGGCCGAGTTGGTCGAGCAGCGCCCCGTCGCCCGCGAGGTGGGCGTGCAGGAGCGGGTACATGTGCAGGGCCCAGCCGTTGTAGTGGTCGAAGGCTCGGCCGTCGCCGTCGGAGTACCAGCCCTGCCCCTGGTACCAGCCGTCCAGCAGGCCGAGCCCGCGCTCGATCGCTCCGCGCGTCTCGGCGTCGCCCCTCCCGACGGACTCCAGGAAGCCCGCGACGGTCAGCGGGAAGAGATACCAGTTGTTGGGGGCGGGCGTGTGCCGCAGCGCGCCGCGCAGCCACCGCTCGACACGGTCCTGGTCGTCGGCGGGCAGCGTGTCCCAGGTCCACGGCGTGGTCAGGCGCAGGCCCAGCGCCACGGAGGCGGACTCCACCATGGGCTGGCCCTGGATGCCGTGGTGGCCGATCTCCGGCCAGGACTCGGCGTCGTCGCGGCCGGGGGAGCGGGTGCCGCGCGCGAGACCGGCGGTGTAGCGCTCCAGGAAGCCGCCCGGGTCCTTGCCGGACGCTCCAGCGGTACGGAACGCGGCGAGCAGGAACGTACGGGCGAACCCTTCCAGGCCGTCCGAGCGCACCCCGGACTTGGAGGGCGGACCGGGCAGGTCGATCAGGGCCTGGCCGGGGGTGGCGTAGCGGAGGGCGGCCGTCAGCAGTCCGTCGGCGGCGGCTTCCCAGTGGGCGCGGGTGTAGCCGGTGTACGGGCTGAGGGTGCGGTCCTCCGCGGGAAGGGAGTGGGGGAGTGGGACGGGAAGGGAGTCTGGGAGGGAGGCGGAGAGAGGATGCTCGGGCATGGAGGGCCACGTCTCCTGTTCGTTCCGGGATGTGCGTTCCCGGCGTGTGCGTTCGGCGGGTGGGTTCAGGCGAGGCGGGCCAGTTGTTCGGGCCGTACGGGATGGGCGAAGGGGCGGCCGAGGGTGTACGACTCGACCTCGGTCAGCGCCAGGTCGGCGAGGCGGCGGAGTTCGCCGCCCTTCGAACCGGCGATGTGCGGGGTGACGAGGACATTGGGCAGGTCGAACAGCGGTGAGTCGGCGGGCAGCACCTCGGGTTCGGTGACGTCCAGGATCGCGTTCAGCCGCCCGGACACCACCTCGGCGGTGAGGGCCGTCTGGTCGACGACGGCGCCGCGCGCGGTGTTGATCAGCGTGCCGCCCGTGCGCAGCCGCGCCAGCAGGTCGCGGCCGACCAGACCACGGGTCTCGGGCAGCAGCGGCGTGTGCACGCTGACGACGTCGCTGCGCGAGAACAGCTCCGGGAGCGCCACCGGGTGCGCGCCGAGAGCGCGTGCCTCGCTGGGTGTTACATAGGGGTCGTGGAGCAGCACCGTCAGGTCGTGCGGACGGAGCAGGTCGATGACACGGCGCCCGATGACCGAGGCACTCAGGATGCCCACGGTCTTGCGGTAGTTGCCCGCGTCGGGATGGCGCTCGTTCCAGTCGATGCGGCGGCGCTCGGCGCGGTAGACGCGGGCCGTGTCGAGGACCCGCTTGTTGGCGAGCAGGATCATGGCGAGGGTGTACTCGGCGACCGGCACGGCGTTGGCCGCGGCGGCCGAGGACACCGTGAGGCCGCGCTCCCAGCACGCGGGGGTGATGTGGTGGCGTACGGTGCCGGCGGTGTGTACGACCGCGCGCAGCCGGGGCGCCGCGTCCAGTGCCGCCGCGTCGATGGGCGGGCAGCCCCAGCCGGTGATGAGCAGCTCGGCGTCGGCGAGCGCGCGGTGCGCGGCGGGCGTGGTGAGGTCGTCCAGGACGAGGTGCGGGTCGATATCGGTGAGGGCGGCGAGCCGGGCCCGTACGCCGTCGTCGAGGACCTGCTCCGCGGTCTTCTTCGCCATGGCCAGCACGGCGCGTGGCCGGGGCCGGTGGTCGGGGTGGGTCACTTGAGGTTCCGTACGGGCCAACTGGCGCTCCCTGCTGGTCACTTGACGCTTCCTGCGGTCAGGCCGGACTTCCAGTACCGCTGCAGCGTGACGAACGCGACGATCAGCGGGACGATGGCGAGCAGCGAGCCGATGACGACGAGCGGGTAGTACTCGGGCGAGACGGTCGCGGAGCTGTTCCATGTGTACAGGCCGAGGCTGAGCGGATACAGGTGCTGGTCGGAGAGCATCACCATGGGCAGGAAGAAGTTGTTCCAGATGGCCGTCAGCTGGAACAGGAAGACCGTGACGAATCCGGGGCCGAGCATGCGCAGGCTGACACGCACATAGGTCTGCAGTTCGCCCGCGCCGTCCACCCGGGACGCCTCAAGGACCTCGTTGGGTACGTAGCCGCTGCTCAGCAGGCGGGCGAGGTAGACGCCGAACGGGTTGAACAGGACGGGGATGAAGACCGCCCAGAACGTGTTGACCAGGCCGATGCCGGAGGCCACCAGGTAGAGCGGGAGGGCCAGGACGGTCGGCGGGACCATGACGCCGGCGAGGACGAGGCCGAACAGCTTCTCCTTGTGCCGGAACTCGTACTTGTCGAAGGCGTACCCGGCGGAGACGCTGATGAGGGAACCGACGAGGGCGCCGCCGACCGCGTACAGCAGGCTGTTGAGGTACCACTCGCCGTAGAGGCCGCCGTCCATGGCGAACAGGTCGGAGAGGTTCTGGGCGAGGGAGAAGTCGCCGAGGGAGAAGATGTCCGAGCCGAAGAGGGCGTCGGCGTTCTTGGTGGACGCGAAGAGCAGCCACAGTCCGGGCAGCAGGGTGTAGAGGGCCGCGATCAGCACGACGGCGTTGGCGACGCCGCGGCTGGTCACTTTGCCGGTGCCGAAGGAGCGTCCGGCCGGCTTGCCCAGCGGCCGGCCGGCGACACCGGGGCGGGTGGGGGTCGTCGTGGTCATGCGGCGCTCCGTTCCCGGCGGCCGGCCCAGCGGGTCACCGCGTACGACAGGACGCAGGTGACGACGAGGAGGATGACGGAGGCCGCGGAGGCGAGTCCGTAGTTGTTGCGGCGGAAGGCCGCGTCGTAGATGTACATGTTCGGCGTGAAGCGGGAGTTGACCATCGGTGTGGCCTGGTTCATCAGCATGGGCTCGGTGAACAGCTGGAGCGCGCCGATCAGGGAGAACATGCACACCATGACCACGGAGGCCCTGATGATGGGGACCTTGACCTGCAGCGCGGTGCGCACATCTCCCGCGCCGTCGATCCGGGCGGCCTCCAGCACCTCGCGCGGCAGGGCCTGGAGCGCGGCGTAGAAGATCACCATGTTGTAGCCGAGGCCGCTCCACAGCGCGATGTTGACGATCGACGGCAGCACGGTGTGCAGACCCAGGAAGTCGATGGTGATGTCCGCCTGCGCGAAGAGCTTGATGACCGGGCTGAGGCCGGGGGTGT
Organism: Streptomyces scabichelini; assembly: GCF_011045015.1. Classification (GTDB taxonomy): domain Bacteria; phylum Actinomycetota; class Actinomycetes; order Streptomycetales; family Streptomycetaceae; genus Streptomyces; species Streptomyces scabichelini. The sequence continues at coordinate 11,600 of NZ_JAAKZY010000260.1, forward strand.
AGAGGTACAGCCAGATGACGGCGGCGATGATGCCGGGCACGGCGTGCGGCAGATACAGCAGCATCTGCGCGGTGCGCCGCAGCCGGACCAGTCCGGAGTCGAGGAGCAGGGCGAGCGCGAGCGCGCTGACCACGACGATGGGTACGAAGATCACGCAGTAGAGGGCGATGGAGCCGAACCCGGAGACGAAGCTCGGATCCTGGAGCACCGAGAAATAGCTGCGCAATCCGGTGAAGACGGTCTCCCCGCCGCCGAAGCCGAGGCCTTCGTGGTCCTCGGCGAAGAAGCTGAGGTAGACGGCGTATCCGACGGGGATCAGGAACACCGCTATCAGCAGTGCCGTGAAGGGGGTCAGCAGAACGGCGGCGGCGAACCTCTGCTGGCGTCGTCCGGTTCTGCGGGGCGGATCGGCGGCGGCCGCCGGTGGCGGTGCCGTCTGCTTCGAGGACATGACTGTGCTCACGGGGTACCTCGGCTCCAACGTGGTGAAGGTGCTGGGCTCAGGGGAGACGCTGCGGGCGCGGCTGGTTCAGCGGGTGGTGACCGACAGGCCGAGGCTCTTCAGATCGGGCAGCGTTCTGCTCTGTGCTTCGCGCAGGGCATCCAGGATGCTGCCGCTGCCGGCACCGGCCTTCGCGAGCCCGTCGTCGCCGGAGGTGGTCGTCGAGACCATCCGCGGCCCCCACTTCCAGCTGGGGGAGATCAGTTCGGCCTGCTCCCCGAAGAGGCCGAAGATGTCCTGGCCGGAGAAGTAGCTCGTGTCCATCTCCTTGCGGGCGACGGGGACCAGACCGGGCACGGACGGGAAGGCGCTGCTGACACCGCTGGAGAGCTTCGCGCGCAGGGCGGCGGGGCTGGTGACCATCCAGGAGATGAAGTCCATGGCCTCCTTGGGATGCTTGCTGTCCTTGGTGACCATGAAGGTCGAACCTCCCTGGGTGCTCACCCTCGGCTTGGCCGGATCCCACTGCGGGACCGGCGCGATGGCCCACTTGCCCTTGCCGTCGGGGGTGGACGCCATCATCGAGCCCGCGGCCCAGGCGCCCGCCAGGTAGCCGGCCGTCTCACCGCTGCTCAGATGGGCCCGCCACTGCTGACTGGACCCGGGCTCCACACGCACCAGGTCGTCGTCCATCAGACCCTGCCAGTAGTCGGCGACCTTGCGCGTCGGGGCGTCGTCCATGGAGATGCGCCAGGTGTCGTCGGCGGTGTCGTACCACCGGGCGCCGGCCTGCCAGGCGTACGCGGCCATGTAGAGGGTGCCACCGGTGGTGAAGAGACTGGCGATACGGGTGCGAGGCTGGGCCTGCTTGAGCTTGCGGGCCGAACTCTCGAACTCCGCCCAGGTCTTGGGGACCGGGATGTTGTTCTTGGCGAAGATGTCCTTGCGGTACAGGAACACCATCGGCTCGATGTCCACCGGTACGGCGTAGGTGCGCCCGTCGAAGGTGGTCAGGTCGAGCGCCTGCGGAAGGATCTTGCGGCGTACCGAGTCGGGCATCAGCTTGGTGATGTCCCGGGGTACGCCGTCGATGGTGAAGCCGGGCAGTTGGGGGTATTCGATGGTGGCGACGTCAGGGGCGTTGCCCGCGCGCGCGGCGTTGCTGAGCTTGGCCCAGCCGCCCTGCTCACCCGAGGGAACCTGCTCGAAGTCGACTTTGATGTCGGTGTGCGTGCGGTTGTACTCGTCCACGACCTCCTGGCTGCCGCGGAGGGCCGACCAGAACGTGATGTGCACCGGCCCGCTGCCGGCGGTGTCGCTGCCGCCTCCGGCGGAGCAGCCCGTGAGCAGCATGGCGAAGATCGTGAACAGCGCCGCCACAGCCCGGCGGGTACATCGCATGAGCCCTCCCGCGTCCTTGCATGGATTACGGGCATCTTGAGCGGCAGATGAAAAAGGCGTCAATAGACCGAACAGAAGAAACTGAAACGGTCAAACGAACAATTGTCGAGGGCCGAGGGCCGGTGCCGGTGCCGGTGCCGGTGCTGGGGCTGGGGCCGAGGCCGGGGGCCGGAGG
>NZ_JAAKZY010000261.1 GCF_011045015.1 Streptomyces scabichelini
GCGGGGTGGGGTGCGGCGCCGCCGGTCGGCGCTCGCGCTCCGCGGGCGGGGCCCGGGCACCTGACCTGGCCCCGTGCCTGCCCGAGGGTGACAACGGGCCGTAGTGTGAGACATATGAACGATCGCATGGTGTGGATCGACTGCGAGATGACCGGCCTCTCGCTGTCCGACGACGCGCTCATCGAGGTGGCCGCGCTGGTCACCGACTCTGAGCTGAACGTGCTCGGCGAAGGGGTGGACATCGTGGTCCGCCCGCCCGACACGGCACTGGAGACCATGCCGGAGGTGGTGCGCGCCATGCACACCGCCTCCGGCCTGCTCTCCGAACTGGCCGCCGGTACGACGCTCGCGGATGCCGAGGAGCAGGTCCTGACGTACGTACGGGAGCACGTCAAGGAGCCGGGCAAGGCCCCGCTGTGCGGTAACTCGGTGGGCACGGACCGCGGTTTCCTGCTGCGCGACATGCCGACCCTGGAGGAGTACCTCCACTACCGGATCGTCGACGTCTCCTCCGTCAAGGAGCTGGCCCGCCGCTGGTACCCCCGGGCGTACTTCAACAGCCCGGAGAAGAACGGCAATCACCGTGCCCTGGCGGACATCCGCGAATCCATCGCCGAACTCCGCTACTACCGCGAGGCGATCTTCGTCCCCCTGCCGGGCCCAGACTCGGACACGGCCCGCACGATCGCGGCGAAGCACGTCCTGCCTGCGCAGTAGGGCACCTGTAAACGCTGGCGCGAGCACCCCTTCGGACCCTGTACACTTTTTCTCGGCCGGTCGGTAAGTCCACGCGGATAACCGCCGGTCATGGTGGGTGTAGCTCAGCTGGTAGAGCACCTGGTTGTGGTCCAGGATGTCGCGGGTTCAAGTCCCGTCACTCACCCTGATTCGATCAAGGGTCGACCTGTGGAAACGGGTCGGCCCTTGATTCTTTTGAACGACACCGCGCGCCTTCGGGCAATACCGCGCGTCCGATCCGTTCAAGACCCTGCCCGGTCTCCTTGAGTAGCGTCCTGGCTGTCGGAAGTCCGAAAGGCCTGTGCGCGGAAGGGACGGGGTCAGCGTGAAGATCGGAATCGGTCTGCCGGTCGCTGTTCCCAGGCGGCCGGCCCGGGAGGTCGGGCAGTGGGCCCAGGACGCGGAGCGGCTCGGCTTTCACTCCCTGGGGTCGATCGACCGCCTGGTGTACGACATCCTCGATCCGCTGGTCTGCCTCGGGGTCGCGGCCGCGGTCACCGAGCGCGTCCAGTTGTTCAGCAGCATCCTGAACGTCGGCTGGCGGCGCAATCCGGTCCTGTTCGCCAAGCAGCTCGCCACGGTCGACCTGCTCTCCGGGGGCCGGCTGACCGCGGGTCTCGGCATCGGCGGCTGGCCGGACGACTTCGCGGCCAGCGGGGTACGGGCGAAGGGCCACGGCAAGCTCTTCGATGACACCCTCGTCGAGATGCGCCGGGTCTGGGACGGGGAGGTCAAGGGTGTCTCCGGCCCCACTCCGCTGCCCGGTGCCGACCGGCCGAGGCTGTTCATCGGCGGTCTCGTCCAGCCGGGCTATGCCCGTGCGGCCCGCTTCGGCGAAGGCTGGGTGGCACCGGTGTCGGGCCGGGAGTTCCTGGAGAACGGCATACGGGGCGTCACCGAGGAATGGGCCAGGGCCGGCCGTCCCGGGCGGCCCCAGATCCTCGTACCGCGCTATTTCTGCTGCGGCCCGGACGCGGCGGACCTCACGTCCGCGTACGTGGGGCACTACTACGGCTCCGAGGAGTCGCCGTACTACGAGTCGGTCCGCGTCGACTGCCTCGACTCGGACGAGCGCCTGCGCGAGGAGCTGATCGCCTTGTCCCGCGCGGGAGTTGACGACCTGGTCCTGTATCCGGCCGACAGCTCCCTGGACCAGGTGCGCCTGCTGGCCGAGGCCCTGGAACGGTCCGGCGCCCGGCGCACACCCACCTTCGAGTTCACGACGACGCCCCCGGCCCACAGGCCCTGAGCCACGGCCCAAGGCCCACGCCTCGACCCACGGCCCACGCCCTCGCCCCACGGCCACGGCCCACGCCCACGGCCACGGCTACGGCCACGGCCACGGCCACGGCCCACGGTCCCTGCTCGTCGTTCACGGCCTCGGCCTCCGGGCCCGGTCCCGGCCCATGACTCCCGGCCCCGGCCCCCGGCCCGCGACTCAGGGCCCATGGGCCCACGCCCTCGGCCCACGACTCAGGGCCCATGGGCCCACGCCCTCGGCCCACGACTCAGGGCCCGTGAGCTCACCGGCTCACGCCCACGGCCCATGGGCCCACGGCCCCGGCCCACGGCCAGGGCTCAAGGCCCACCCCCACGCCCACGACTCAGGGCCCACGGTCACTGCTGATCGCTCACGGCCCCGCCCACGGGCCCGGCCCACGACTCCCGGCCACGGCCCACGACTCAGAGCCCGTGGGCCCACGGCCCCGGCCCCGGCCCCGGCTCACGAAGAGGCGCGGGCCACCAGCTCCGTAGGAAGCACCACCTGTCGCCGCTCCAGCCCCCGCGAAACCGCCGGACGGCTGTCCGCTATCTCCTCCAGCAGGAGGTCGAGCATCGCGCGGCCCATCTCCTGGATCGGCTGGCGGACGCTGGTCAGGGGCGGGTCCATGTGGCGGGCGATGGCGGAGTCGTCGTACCCGACGAGGGCCACGTCGTCGGGTATACGGCGGCCGACCTCGCGCAGCACCTGGCGGGCGCCGGCCGCCATCACGTCGGAGCCGGCGAAGACCGCGTCCAACGAGGGGCAGCGGGCGAGCAGTTCCGTCATCGCGCGGCGGCCGCCCTCCTCCGTGAAGTCGCCGGCGACGATGAGGCGTTCGTCGACCTTGTGGCCCGCCTCGCGGAGCCCCTCGCGGTAGCCGTCGACGCGGCGCTGGGCACCGTACACGTCGAGGCGGCCCGCGAGGTGGGCTATGGTGCGCCGGCCCTGGGACAGCAGGTGCTGCACGGCGAAACGGCCGCCGCCGAAGTTGTCCGAGTCGACGGAGGGCAGCGTCTCGTCCGCTGATCTGCGGCCGCTGATCACGGCCGGGATCTCCAGCTGGGACAGCAGATCCGGAAGCGGGTCGTCCGCGTGGACCGAGACCAGCAGGACGCCGTCCACCCGGTGCGCCGCCAGGTACTGGGCCAGCCGGCGCCGCTCCCGGTCACTGCCCGCGAATATCAGCAGGAGCTGCATCTCCGTTTCCGACAGGGCCGTGCCCACGCCCTTGAGGATGTCCGAGAAGTACGGTTCCGCGAAGAAGCGGGTCTCGGGCTCGGGGACGACGAGGGCGATCGCGTCGGTGCGGTTGGCGGCGAGGGCGCGGGCCGCCGTGTTCGGGACGTAACCGAGTTCCGCGACCGCCGCCTCGACGGCCGCGCGCGTGGCGTCGCTGACCCGCGGTGATCCGTTGATCACGCGAGAGACCGTGCCGCGGCCCACGCCGGCTCGCGCGGCGACCTCCTCGAGGGTCGGCCGCCTGCCGCTGCGGCCCCGCGCTCCGTGGACTGCCATGCCCCGCCTCCCGTCCGACACGGCTCACACCGCGTGTGGCCTGGAATCTAACAGCCTTGATCCGGGTGAGGTCCCGGCGCCCGGTCCGGTCCGGGGCTGCCGGAGCCCACCCCGAACCCGCCCAACAGCCACTCGCCGCCGGGCACTTGTCCCCGAACTCCGATCACTGTCGGACGTTAGCTAACAGCCCGATAACTGAAGACACATCTCTGGGTCCACTCCCTTGACACCCCCGCGTCGGTCGACGAACCTTCAACACATCACCTGTGGGAGCGCTCCCACAGTACCTGACACATACACATCCCGCACGTTCCCCGCCCGAGCCGCAGCATGAAACAACGGGCCCAACAACGCAGTTGGCCGGGGGGTCGGCACGTCAGGGCAACAGGAGGACGACATGCGAGCACGTACCCGTTTCGCCCGCCGGACGGTGGTCCTCGGGGCCGTCACCGCGCTGGGCGCCGGGCTGCTGGCCGGCTGTGCCGACGACGGCGGCGACGACGGCGACTCGAACTCGTCGGGCGGCGGCAGTGGCAAGACCACGATCACACTGGGTCTCTTCGGCACCCAGGGCTTCAAAGAGGCCGGCCTCTACAAGGAGTACGAGAAGCTCAACCCGAATATCAAGATCGCCGAGACCGTCATCGAGCGGAACGAGAACTACTACCCGCCGCTCATCAACCACCTCACCACCAACAGCGGCCTCCAGGACATCCAGGCCGTCGAGGTCGGCAACATCGCCGAGATCGCGCAGACCCAGGCGTCGAAGCTGATGGACATGTCCAAGGTGGAGGGCGTCGAGGAGAGCAACTGGCTGGACTGGAAGTGGAAGCAGGCCCAGACCAAGGACGGCCAGGTGGTCGGGCTCGGCACCGACATCGGCCCGCTGGGCATCTGCTACCGCACCGACCTGTTCAAGGCGGCCGGTCTGCCCACCGACCGCGAGGAAGTGAGCAAGCTGTGGGCGGGCAGCTGGGACGAGTTCCTCAAGGTGGGCGGGGACTACAAGAAGAAGGCCCCGGAGGGCACCACCTTCCTTGACTCGCCCGGCGGTCTGCTCAACGCCGTCCTCAGCAGTGAGTCCGAGAAGTTCTACGATGCCTCCGGCGAGGTCATCTACAAGACGAACCCGGCCGTCAAGGCGGGCTTCGACCTGACCGCGCAGGCCGCCGAGGACGGGCTGGTCGGCAAGCAGACGCAGTTCCAGCCCGGCTGGGACACGACGATCGCCAACAGCAAGTTCGCCGCGGTCTCCTGCCCGCCGTGGATGCTCGGCTACCTCAAGGGCAAGTCGAAGCCGGAGTCCGCGGGCAAGTGGGACGTGGCCACGGCGCCCAAGGCCGGCAACTGGGGCGGCACCTTCCTGTCCGTGCCCAAGTCGGGCAAGAACACGAAGGAGGCGGCGAAGCTGGTCGCCTGGCTGACCGCGCCCGAGCAGCAGGCGAAGCTCTTCGACGTGCAGGGCAGCTTCCCGAGCTCCCCGGCCGCGTACGACCTGCCCCTGGTGAAGAACGCGAAGAACGACATGACCGGTGAGACGCCGATCGGCACGATCTTCGCCGCCGCGGCCAAGGAGATCCCGGCCCAGGTCATCGGCCCGAAGGACCAGATCATCCAGCAGGGTCTGACCGACAACGGCGTCATCCTCGTGACGAAGGGCCAGTCGGGCGAGGAAGCCTGGAAGACGGCCACCAAGACCATCGACAACAACTTGGAGAAGTGACCGGTATGCCCGCCCGGCACGACACCGCCGTGCCCCCCTCGAAGGAGGGGGGCGCGGCCCCGGCCCGTCCGCCCGCCGACAAGGTGCCCGACGCGGACAAGCGCCGCCGGGACCGACTCTCCCGCCGATGGCAGCGTGACATCCGCTGGAGTCCGTACGCGTTCGTCTCGCCCTTCTTTCTGCTCTTCGCCGCCTTCGGGCTCTTCCCGCTGCTCTACACGGCGTGGGCGTCCCTGCACACGGTGGAGCTGACGGCGCCGACGGACATGGAGTGGGCGGGGCTGCGCAACTACACGCGCATCTTCGACGACGAGTTCTTCTGGAACGCGGCGCAGAACACCCTGACCATCGGCATCATCTCGACGGTCCCCCAGCTGCTGATGGCGATGGGCCTGGCCCACATCCTCAACTACAAGCTGCGCGCCTCGAACTTCTACCGGGTCGCGATGCTCGCGCCGTACGCGACGTCGATCGCCGCGGCCTCCCTCGTCTTCGTTCTGCTCTTCGGCCGCGACTACGGCATGATCAACTGGGCGCTGAACCTCGTCGGCATCGACAACGTCGACTGGCAGAACGACAAGTGGCCCTCACAGTTCGCCGTCTCGACGATCGTCATCTGGCGCTGGACCGGCTACAACGCGCTGATCTACCTGGCCGCGATGCAGGCCATCCCGCAGGACCTGTACGAGTCCGCGGCCCTCGACGGTGCCTCGCGCTGGCGGCAGTTCATCCATGTGACGCTGCCCTCGCTGCGCCCGACGATCCTGTTCACCGTGGTCGTCTCGACCATCGGTGCGACCCAGCTCTTCGGTGAGCCGCTGCTGTTCGACCCGAACAAGGGGGCGTCCGGCGGTCCCGAGCACGAGTTCCAGACGCTCGGGCTCTATCTGTACGAGCAGGGCTGGGTCAACCTGCACCTGGGCCGGGCCTCCGCCATCGCCTGGGCGATGTTCCTGATCCTCATCGTGATCGGAATCGTCAACTACGTCATCTCGCGCCGGCTGCGCGCCAGTAGTTAAGGAGAACCGGCCGTGACGACGACACTGACGAAACCGCCCGCCCCCGAGGACGCGCCCCCCAAGCGGCGTTCCATGGCCAAGCGGGCCGGCGGGCACCTGCACGCCGGACCGATCGCGTACATCATCCTTGCCCTGTTCACCATCGGCTCGCTGTTCCCACTGGTGTGGACGGCGATCGCCGCCTCGCGCGACAACCAGCGGCTCGCGGAGACCCCGCCGCCGTTCTGGTTCGGCGGCGGCCTGTTCGACAAGCTCGAACTCGCCTGGGAAAACGCCAACATGAGCGAGGCGTTGATCAACACCACGCTGGTGGCCGGAACGTCGGCGGTCACCATCGTGTTCCTGTCCACGATCGCCGGGTTCGCCTTCGCCAAGCTGCGCTTCAGAGGGCGCGGCGCGCTGATGCTGCTCGTGATCGGCACGATGATGGTGCCGCCGCAGCTCATGATCATCCCGCTGTACATGATGGTCGCCGAGCTCGGCTGGACCGACCAGCTCCAGTCCGTGATCCTGCCGTCGCTGGTGAACGCCTTCGGGGTGTTCTTCATGCGGCAGTACCTGATCCAGGCGCTGCCCGACGAGATCATCGAGGCGGCCCGCGTCGACGGCGCGAGCAGCTGGCGCGTGATCTGGCACGTCGTGTTCCCGACGGCCCGGCCCGCGATGGCCGTGCTCGGCATGCTGATGTTCGTGCAGGCCTGGAACGACTTCCTGTGGCCGTTCCTCGTCCTCACGCAGAACGGCAGCCCGACCGTACAGGTCGCGGTCGCGGGCCTCGGCCGGGGTTTCACCCCCGACCAGTCCCTGATCATGGCGGGCGCGCTGCTCGGCACCCTGCCGCTGCTGATCGTCTTCGCCATCTTCGGCAAGCAGATCGTCGGCGGCATCATGCAGGGCGCCGTCAAGGGTTGATCAACAGGTCGGCTGTCCGCTGGGCGGCTGGTCCCCCGGGCGGCTCGTCCGCCGGGCGGCCGGACCGCCCAGGGGGCCGGGTCATCGCCGCCCCGGCCCCGTTTCCCCCTTCCTTTCCTTCCCCCTTTTCTTCCCCTCCTTATGGGAGCGCTTCCATGCCTGAGCCAGTGACCTTTCCGCCCGCCTTCCTCTGGGGGGCCGCTACCTCCGCGTACCAGATCGAGGGGGCGGTGCGGGAGGACGGCCGTACGCCCTCGATCTGGGACACCTTCAGCCACACCCCGGGCAAGACGGCCGGTGGCGAGCACGGCGACATCGCGGTCGACCACTACCACCGCTACCGCGACGACGTGGCCCTCATGGCGGAGCTCGGCCTCACCGCGTACCGCTTCTCGGTGTCCTGGCCGCGGGTGCAGCCGACGGGCCGCGGCCCCGCGGTCCAGCGCGGTCTGGACTTCTACCGCCGCCTGGTGGACGAGCTGCTCGCGCACGGCATCAAGCCGGCCGTCACGCTCTACCACTGGGACCTGCCGCAGGATCTGGAGGACGCGGGCGGCTGGCCGGAGCGCGACACGGCGCTGCGCTTCGCGGAGTACGCGCAGATCGTCGGCGAGGCGCTCGGCGACCGCGTCGAGCAGTGGATCACCCTCAACGAGCCGTGGTGCAGCGCCTTTCTGGGGTACGGATCCGGGGTGCACGCTCCGGGCCGTACGGACCAGGTGGCGTCCCTGAGGGCGGCCCATCACCTGAACTTGGCGCATGGGCTGGGTACTTCGGCCCTGCGCGCCGCGATGCCCGCCCGGAACACGGTCGCGGTGAGCCTCAACTCATCGGTCATCAGGACGGTTTCGGACGATCCCGCGGATGTGGCGGCGGCTCGGCGGATCGACGACCTGGCGAACGGCGTCTTCCACGGTCCGATGCTGAACGGCGTGTACCCGGAGACGTTGTTCGAGGCGACGTCGTCGGTCACGGACTGGTCGTACGTCCTCGACGGCGACCTTCAACTCATCAACCAGCCCCTGGACGCGCTGGGCCTCAACTACTACACGCCGTCGCTGGTTTCGGCCTCGGAGTCCGCACCGTCCGGCCCGCGCGCCGACGGCCACGGCAACAGTTCGTACTCACCCTGGCCTGGTGCGGACGACGTGATGTTCCACCAGACCCCGGGCGATCGCACGGAGATGGGCTGGACGATCGACCCGACCGGCCTCCACGAACTGATCATGCGCTACGCGAGCCTGGCCCCCGGCCTGCCCCTGTACGTCACGGAGAACGGCGCGGCCTACGACGACAAGCCGGACCCGGAGGGCCGCGTCCACGACCCCGAGCGGATCGCCTATCTCCACGGCCACCTCTCGGCGGTCCGCCGCGCGATCGCCGACGGCGCGGACGTCCGCGGCTACTACCTCTGGTCCCTGATGGACAACTTCGAGTGGGCTTACGGCTACGGCAAGCGCTTCGGCGCGGTGTACGTGGACTACTCGACCCTGGCCCGTACGCCCAAGTCGAGCGCCCTCTGGTACGGACAGGCGGCTCGCTCGGGCGAACTGCCTCCGGTGACCACCGAATAGCCACTGTGTAGGGGGAAATGGGGGGATGGGGCGCGGCGCCTGAGGGGGGTGCCGCGCCCCGCTGCTCACTGCTGCCGCGCTGCCGTGCTGCCGGGCTGCCGTGCCACGAACTCCACCCACGCAGCACGAGCGTGCTCAGCCCTCACGCGGCTGCACGACACACAGCGCCCAGATGATGAAGCCGTAGACCGCGATCAGGACGACCGACCAGACCGGGTAGTACGGCAGGGTCAGGAAGCTGGAGATCAGGAGCAGTCCCGCCAGCACGACCCCGACGACGCGGGCCCAGGTCCGGGCCTGGAACAGGCTGGCGCCGACCACGACGGCCAGGACACCGAGGCTCAGATGGATCCATCCCCAGCCGGTCGTGTCGAACTTGAACACGTAGTCCGGGGTGTTGACGATGATGTCGTCCTCGGCGATGGCCATCACGCCGCGGAGCACATCGAGAATGCCTCCGATGACCAGCATGACCGCGCCGAATGCCACGAGGCCTCCGGCGAAAGCGGCGGTTCGTTGCGGACGTTGGTAGGTCGCCTGAGCCATGACGTCTCCTTGGTCACTTGCATGGGGTGTCACTTGCGCATGGGGTGTCACTTGCTTGTGGATCGTGTGCGGGTCACACGAGGATCAGGACGATGAAGATCACGCACGCGATGATGTTCACCAGCCAGCTGTGCGTGTTCATCCAGTCGCGGACCTTCGGCATGACGGCCTCGGCATGCCCGGCGAACAACAGACGCACGAGCAGCGGAAGCGCCGCGACGAGGAGCGTCAGCGCGATGAACGGCAGTGCCGCGGCGAAGGAGTCTCCGCCCTGCTCCAGATGGACACCGACGGTCAGCATGATCATGATGTCGGACGGCATCAGGAGGATGACCAGCAGACCGACCTTGAACGCCTTGCCGGGGTCCGCTCCCATCAGGGTGCCGAGCCACTTCGGCGGCTCTGTGCTTTCGCGCTTGATCCAGTTCTTGAGCGCGGCGATGGCCAGGAGCGCGACGAGGACGTACTGGATGATCCGGCCGGCGGAACCGCCGTCGGACGAGTCGCCGAAATCGACGGCGGTGCCGAGAGCGGCAGCGATGCCCACCATGACGGCCACGCCCACCGTGGTGGCGATCACCACGCCGGCCAGGAACCCCAGGGACACTCGGACCGCTTTGGGCGCCGTCACGAAGATGATGGCCGACATGATCTGAGGCCCGACCATCATGGTGATGGCGAGAGGGAGGATCTTCAGACCGTCCACGGCTGGTGGTCACCCGCTGAGGATCCGGCGTTTCTGGTCCTCGAACTCCGTTTCCGTCAGCACGCCCTGTCTTTTCAGTTCGCCCAGCTGCTTCAGCAGTGCGATCTTGTCTTCCGTGCCCGCGGATGCGGACGGAGGCTGCTGGGTCGCAGCCCGCTGTGCGTCCTGCCCGGCCCAGCGGCCCGCCTGGCGCCGGGACACGCGGTTCGACACCGCGGTCGCCGTGCCGGCGACGGCGGCGGTGCGGGCGACCCCGCGAAGGAGACCTGGCATGGTCGGCACCTCCTGTGCTCCGGGCGCTGGTCACGGCCGGGTGGCCGCGGCCTCCACCGAGTCGAGGGCCGCGACGAGGTCGGGCCCGGGAATCCTCCCGGCGGCCACCAGGCGAGCGCCGCTGCGCCGCATGGCATGGGCGAGCGGTGCGGCCCAGAGGTTCTCGTACATCACGACGGCGGCCGTACTGCCGGGGCCGATCACCGTTCCTGCCTCTTCGACGTCGTCCTGACCCAGCAGCCCCGAGGGAGCGCCTTCGAACACCGCGAGCTCGGGGTTGTCGTCCCGGGTGAGATGCGACAGTTCGACCGCCGCGACGGAACCGTCGGGGTCCTTGCGGACGAAGAGAAGGTCGAGGATGCGGATCACGCCCCGGTCGACCAGGTCGACAAGGAACGGAAGGGCTTCGCCGGTGGGGCTGCTGCCCGGGTATTCGACCACCAGATAGTCGATGGGGCCCACGTCGTCGAAGTCGTTGCTCTGGTCACTCACGGCAACTCCCTCACATCGGGAGACGATGGTGATCCCCTCAATCAGGAAACCACCCGACCGGTGGATCCGCATGTGCACCGACAGGCCGGGGGCTTCCCACCGGGTGACCATGGGGCGACCGCGGCGACCGTGACGCTCTACGGCCTGACCGCGGTACCCGTCGCCCGCCGCCTGGGCGCCGCCCGTCCGGCCCGCGCCCGCCCCCTCCTGGTCGGCGGCGACCCGTGGGCGGTCGGTCTCGGGCGCGCCCTGCGATCGGCGGGCCTCGACGTGCTGATGTGGGCGGGCTCCGAGGCACAGGCGGGCGGATCCGGGAAGCCGGACTGGAACTGGCGCCCGGAGAACTGCCGGCGGCGGGCGACATCGCCGTCGTGCTCGGCCCCACGCCACTTGCTGATGCGCCATCCGTGCCTCCTGGATATGGTTGACAAATAGGTCAAACTAGCCAAAACGCATCGCCGACGGTTCGTGGTCGACGATGGAACGGATGGCAACCATGACCCCATCGACTGTCACCTCACAGACGGCAAGTGGGGCGGCTGAACGCGCTGTTACCCACAACACCGTGGCGTTCGACCTGTTCGGCACGCGTGTGGAACTGCTCCCTCCCGAACAGCTCGCCTTCCTCACCGGCGTTGGCCTACTGGCCGCTCTGGAGCTCCTCGAATGGCCGGTGGCGCTGGTCCTGGCGGTCGGCCACCAGCTCGCCCACAGCCATCACGGCCGGGTACTGCGCGAGTTCGGCGAAGCACTGGAAGAAGCTTGAGGCCGCCTCCCCCGCCCACGGCAGATGCCCCGTAATGCCGACCCGTACCGCTGCCCCTGCCCTGCCTGCACTCAGCTGAGTGCAGTCCGTCAAGGGGAGACCCATGGATTCCTCCGGTGGTTCGTCATCCGCTTCCGAAGGCCCTGACCGTCCGGTCGCCGGCCCTCCGTTGAACGCGGCAGAACGGGACGAGTACGAACGGCTGCGCAAGGCGGCGTCCGTTCGTCACCGGGGTCCGCGCTATGCGGCCGCCTCCGTACTGATGCTGCTGGCCTTCCTCTTGGCGCCGTCGGCCGTGGTCGCGGCCTGGGTGGACTCCGAGGTCTCCGACACCGACCGGTACGTCCAGACCGTCGCCCCGATCGCCAAGGAGCCCTCCGTCCAGAGCACCGTGACCGACCGGCTCACCAAGCGCGTGGTCGACACCATCGATGTCGCCGCCATCACCTCGGCCACCGCCAAGGCGCTGAAGCAGCAAGGGGCGCCACCTCAGGTGGTCCAGGGCGCCGAGGCCCTGACCGGCCCGCTGACGAGCGCGCTCAACTCGGCTGTCCACGACATCGTGCACAAGGTGGTGGCCAGCGACCAGTTCGCCGAAGTGTGGGACGAAGCCAACCGGCGGGCCCACGCCGCCGTGGTCGAGGTCCTCACCGGCGACGACAGCAGTGCCATCCAGGCCGGCGACGACTCCGTCGACCTGAACCTCGGTACCGTCATCGACGACGTCAAGCAGACGCTGGTGGGCGCGGGTTTCGATCAGGCCGCGAAGATCCCCGACGTCGACAAGACGATCCACCTGTTCCAGACCGACAAGCTGAACGAGGCCCAGGACGCCATGCGTCTGCTGGACATCATCGGCACCTGGCTCCCCGTCGTGGTCCTGGTCCTGGCGGCACTCGCCGTCTGGAGCGCACCCGCGCATCGCGTCGCCCTGATGGCCACGGCCATCGGCGTCGGGGTCATGATGATCGCGCTGCTCATCGGCCTTGCCGTGATGCGCCAGGTCTATCTGGACTCCGTCCCCACGACCGCTCTGCCGCAGGGCACGGCAGCCGAAATCTACGACACCTTCATCCGCTTCCTGAGGAACAGCACGCGTACGGTCCTGGTCATCGCGGTGATCACCGCGTTGGCCGCCTATCTGTACGGGCCGGGACGCGGTGCCCGGTGGGTCAGATCGGCGGCGGCGGGCGGAACAGGGGCCACCGGCCGGGCCATGGCGCGCCACGGTCTGAGCACCGGCGCGGCCGGCCGCTGGCTGGACACACACAGCAAGTGGACCACCGGCATCGCCATCGCCGGAGGCGCACTCGCCCTGATGCTGTGGAACTACCCCACCCCCGGGGCCGTGGCATTCGTCCTCGGCATCGTCGTCCTCGTGCTGGCTCTCCTCGGAATCCTCGCCACGGCTTCCGGCACACCCGAGCACCCGGCCGCCGGGGCTCGACCAGTCACCCGCCCCGGCTGAGGCCGTCCGTCGCGCACCGGGGCTCTCAACGTGCGACCTCAACGCGCAACCTCGAACGACACCAACAGGAGAAGCAATGGACACCATGGACACCAATGTGAACCTGGCGTACGACTACCCGGTGCTGGGGGCCTTCTGGACGGTCATGTGGATCTTCCTGTGGGTCATGTGGATCTTCCTGCTGTTCCGCGTCATCGTCGACATCTTCCGCGACGACTCCCTGAACGGATGGGCCAAGACGGGATGGCTGGTCTTCACGATCGTCCTTCCGTTCCTGGGCGTCTTCGTCTACGTCGTCGCCCGCGGCAAGGGCATGGGCCGACGTGAACAGGCGCACGTCCAGGCCCACCTGGAGATGACGGACCGGTACGTCCGCGAGACCGTCGGCGCCACCGCCCCGGCCGGCGAGGTGGAGCAACTCGCCAGGCTCTCGGAGATCCGGGCCCGGGGCGACATCTCCGACGAGGAGTTCCGCCGGGCCAAGGAGAAGGTCCTCCTCCTCCACTGAAGTCCTCCACGGAGGGGGTGCCTCCTTGTCCAGCAACGTGTCGAAGTCGCCGGCGTCGGCCCGCGCCGCGA
>NZ_JAAKZY010000262.1 GCF_011045015.1 Streptomyces scabichelini
CCCCTACACCCTCAATAAAGACACTGGCCCCTGCCCCGCTATGCACCCCCGACGTGTGGCCTGGCTCACACACGAGCCACGGGCTGCTCAGGGCTGATTCCATACAAGCGTGTAGCGCCAGAACAACCGTCGTCGCAGCCGCGCGCCGGGGAGGACGTCTCTGGCTTCACGGACGATGTCGTCAAAGGCCATGTCCGCCGGGCGAGTAGGGGCGGTCATGGAGAGGGGGCGTGGCGAGGAGCGGCCCTTGTTCTTCAGCCAGCCCATGGCGGCGTTGGCCGGAATGGCGACAACACCGAGCAGGTGGTCCACAGGGGTCTGGGCCCGGAACAGGCCGACGACGACCAGGGTCCCTCCCGGCGCCAGATGACGTCGGAAACGGGTGAGCGTCTGGGCGAACGGCAGGTGGTGGATCGTGGCGACGCACGTGATGACGTCGTAGGGGCCGGCTGGAAACTCTGCTGCTGCATCCGCGACGTCGAAGGTCACAGGAAGCGCAGCAGGAGTCAGCTTCTGGGCTCGAGCGGTGATCACCGGATCGGAATCGACGGCCTTCACAGCGTAGGCTCGTCCGGCCAGGAGCCTTGCAAGATCACCACTGCCGGAACCGACGTCCAGGGCGCGTTCGAAGCGTCTCGGCAGCTGTCGCAGGATCCAGCGATGGTAGTGGGCGTTGTGATCCCAGGGGTACGTGGCGTTGAACCGTTCAAGAGCCCGCAGGACACGAGGCGACAGGATCTTCATCGCCCCAGTCCATCAACCCGGCCTCCACAACCGAACACCGTGGTGCCTCCGAATGCCGGGTGGTTCTCAGGCGAGCGGCCAGTTGCGCAGGGCGGCGTCGGCCAGGATGGCGGCACCCGGCCGACCGGGTTCGCTCAGGCGGGCGAGTCCGGCGGCCTCGATCGCCAGCTGGCCGGGCGGACTTGTCCGCCCGTGTCGGACGGCGCCGGCGGAGTGGTGTCAGCGCAGCAGGAGTTGCACGATCGCGATGACGCCGACGGCGACGATGACGGCGCGGAGTGCGGTGGACGGGAGGCGGCGGCCGACCTTGGCGCCGATCTGCCCGCCGAGGGCGGAGCCGACGGCGATCAGCAGGACCGCTGTCCAGTCGAACTCGGCGACGAAGAGGAAGAAGCAGGCGGCGATGCCGTTGACGACGGCTCCGAGGATGTTCTTGACGGCGTTGACGCGTTGCAGGTCCTCGTCGAGGAGCAGCCCCATCAGGGAGAGGTACAGGACCCCTTGGGCGGCGCCGAAGTAGCCGCCGTACACGCTCGCGAGCAGCAGTCCGGCCAGGAGGACGAAGCCGCCGTACGGGCGGGAGGTGGTGCCGTTGCTCTCGCGGCGGTGCTGTACGGCTTTGGCCAGGCGTGGCTGGAGCAGTACGAGGACGAGCGCGAGGGCGATCAGTACGGGGACGATCGTGTCGAAGGCCTCGGAGGGCAGGGCGAGCAGCAGCACGGCGCCGCCGAGTCCGCCGATGAGCGCGGTGAGGCCGAGGACGAGTGCACGGCGGCCCTGTCCGCGGAGTTCGGCGCGGTAGCCGATGGCTCCGCTGATGGAGCCGGGGACGAGGCCGAGGGCGTTGGAGACGTTGGCGGTGATCGGCGGCAGCCCGGTGGCGAGCAGCACCGGGAAGGTGATCAGGGTGCCGGAGCCGACGATGGTGTTGATCGTGCCGGCGCCGATGCCGGCCGCGAGGACGGCCAGAGCTTCCCAGATGGACAACGCCATCTCCTTACCTGATCAGGGTGTCGCCTCCCCGCCGCGGGGCAGCCGGTCGAGGGGCTCGCATTGATCCTGCACGATCAGACGCATGGCTCATCGTGTGCGCTCAGCATGTGGGCCGGCCCAGCGCTCGTTCACCGTGGTTGCGGCGGATGGGCCTGGAGGGAAAGGACCACCCGATCCGCACCTTTCCGTTACGACAGACACCCTTGACAGGGTGCGTGCTGTTTCGCGACGTTTGAGGTCGTACACGGCGTGGATCAGCGGATGGCCAAAGACCAGGGACCAGGGAGAGGCAGGACGCTGACGGCGCGTCATGGGGGAATTGGGGGGGGCGGTCGCCCATGCGATCGACTAGCAGTGATTCACATGCAAGAGAGGCCGGCACCGCGACCGGTGTCACCATCCACAGACCCGAGGAGCTGAGCACCTCGCTCCGCGGGGCCTGGCACCGGGCGATGGACGAGTCGCCCGACTACGCCAACCCCTTCCTGGCACCGGAGTTCGCGGCCGGGATCGGCAGATACCGCGGTGGGGCGCGGGTGGCGGTTCTGCATGAGAACGGGGAGCCCGTGGGCTTCTTCCCGTACGAACGCAACTCCTTCGGCGTCGGCCGGGCCATAGGTCTCGGCCTCTCCGACTGCCAGGCCCTCGTCCACCGCCCCGGGATCACCTGGGACACCGAGCAACTGCTGTGCGCCTGCGGGCTGTCCGTCTTCGAGTTCGACCATCTCGTCGAGGAGCAGGAGCCCTTCGGCAAGTACGTCACGGGGACGTTCCCCTCACCGGTGCTCGACCTGAAGCCCGGCGACGGCGACTACGCCCAGTGGCTGCGGGCCGCGTACCCGGGGATAGCGAAGACGACGCTGAAGAAGGAACGCCGCCTGGGACGCGACCTGGGCGAGATGCGGTTCGTCTTCGACGAGCGCGACCCGCGGATGCTCCGCACGCTGATGCGGTGGAAGTCCGCGCAGTACCGCAGGACAGGGCGGATGGACCGGTTCGCGCGGCCGTGGATCGTGGACCTGGTGGACCATCTGTTCCAGGTGCGCGAGGAGCACTTCACCGGTGTGCTGTCCGTGGTGTACGCGGGCGACCGGCCGGTGGCCGCGCACTTCGGACCGAGATCGCGCACTGTGTTGGCGGCCTGGTTCACCGCGTACGACCCCGAGTTCCGCTACTACTCGCCCGGGCTGATCATGCATCTGCGGATGGCCGAGGCGGCGGGCCGGGACGGCGTGACGCTCATGGACATGGGACGCGGTGACAAGGAGTACAAGGACTGGCTCAAGACCCGCGAGCTGCACGTCGGCGAAGGGTTCGCGACCCGCCCCCACCCGGTGGCGACAGCGCACCGGCTGTGGCGCAGGCCGGTGCGCGGCCTGCGGAACACGGTCCTGGCCCATCCCCGGCTGCGGAAGCCGGCCGACCAGTTACTGAAGACGGTCGGCACGCTACGCACGTCGGGCCGGGCGGACTCCGGCGGAGCGGTATCACCCCGCACACGCTGAGCGCATTTCTCCACCCCGGCATGCCGCGACGCAATGTCGCGGCCCGAACGACTCGCACCACGTATCCGTCGTCGCCGACAGCCGCCAGTCCCAGACGGCCGGTCCGAGACTGCCCGTCCAAGACTGCCCATCCAAGACTGCCCGTCCGGGATCCTCCCACCCCACGGCGGCCAGCGACGACGACAGCTCTCGTACGACTAGCTCTCGTACGACTCTTCGACGGCCCTTCGAGCGCCGGCCCTTCGACGGAAGAGGTGACGATGCCGTACGGATCGCGGCTCGCCGCGGCGATGACACGGCGACTCGGACGCGAATGCGTCTACACGCCCTCGGCACGGCTGGCTCTGTACCTGGCGCTGCGGCGCTGGTGCCGGCCGGGCGCACGGGTGCTGATGTCGCCGGTGAACGACGATGTGATTCTTTTCGTGGTGCTCGCGGCCGGGCTGCGCCCGGTGCAGGCACCCGTTTCCGTATGGGACGGCAACATCGACCCGGCCGCCGTACCGGAGTCGACCTGGCGGAGCGTGGACGCCGTCCTGACCACGAACCTGTACGGGATGCCGGACCGGGTCGTGCAACTGCGGCGCCGTTGCGAGGAGTTGGGGATTCCCCTGATCGAGGACGCGGCGCACGCGATCGGTACGCACGTGGACGGTCAGCCGATCGGGACGTTCGGGACGGCGGCGGCATTCAGCCTGTCCAAGCATGTGGCGGCGATGGCCGGCGGTTTCCTCGCCGTCGAGGACGTGCGCACCCGACGGGAGTTGGAGCTGCTGCGCGACGATCTCCTGGTGCCGCGCCGCCTGCGCGGCGACCTGGCCGCGACGCTGCGGCCACTGGCGCGTTCCGCCGTACGCACCCTCCACCTGGTGCGGCCTGCCTGGCGCACGATGCGGCGCCTCGGGCTGCTGGAACGCGACGACTTCCGCATGGCCCTGCACGCGCCGCGGCTCTCCGACCGCGCGCGCGAGGCGCCGAGCCTGGATGCGTACGAGCCGTGGGTGCGCGTCGATCTGCACGACTTCCGGTCGCGTCACGGAGCGCTGGTCCGCGGCCAGTTGGAGATCCGCATGGCCGGCCTCGACGCGAACCTCGCCCACCGCAGGGCCGGTGTCGCACTCCTCTCGGGCACCGCCTGGGCCTCCCCGGCACTCCGCGAACCGGCGACACACGACGGCCCTCTCCCCCTCTTCCGGGTCCCGCTCCTGGTCCACGACCGCGACGCCCTCCTGGAACGTCTGGTGAACCACGGCATGGTCTCCGGATACGTCTACGATCCCCCGCTCGACGACTACGCGGGCCCGGAGTTCGTCGAACCGTCCCCCGATCCGTCGGCCGCCCGCTGGTTCGCCTCCCATGTGCTTCCGGCCGATCCGCTCCTGGCCCGCAGGATCACCAGCGCCCTGACTGGAGAAAAGGCGACATCCGCGCGCCCCTCGGCCCTCGCCCCCTCCGCCGCACCGATGACGGACACCAGGCCAGAGGCTGGTCCTCGCATCACGCCGATGAGTCCAGGGGTCTGAGAGGCGTCTTCGAAGTGGAGGAAGTGGAGGAAGTGGAGGACACACCATGAACTCCGGCTGACAGCGCGCTGTGAGTGCCGCGGGAGGGACGCCGAGCAGGGTCGCGGTGGACGAAAGGAGAGTGCCGATGTCCATCGCCATCCGCCGCGGCACCGTCGACTCCCGCGGCATGCCCATCGCGTATCAGGTGTTCGGGAACGGCCCGCAGACCTGCTGTTCCTTCCGGCGTGGCCCATTCTGGACCACCGGTTGTGGACGGCCCAGTTGGCGGCCTTCGCCGTGACACATCGCGTCGTCGCCTACGATCCGGCGCGGCTCGTCGGGGAGCCGTCGCCGTACTGGAGGAGACCGGGACGCCGTGCTGGTCTCCAACTCGCTCGGGACCGCCGTTGCCCTGCTCATCTCCGTGCAGCATCCGAGGCGGGTGGCGGGGTTCGTGGCCATCGGTACGACGCTGAACGTCCCCGGCACCGCCACCGATCCGCTCACCCGCGCGCTGCTCACCTTCGAGGAGCCGCCGGGCCCGGACGCCGGTGGCTGGGAGCGGTACAACAGGGCCGCGATGGCCGCCGACTACCCCGGCTTCGCCCGCTTCTTCTGCTTCTTCTGCGCGCACGCGCTCTCGCTGCCGGAGGAGCATCCGCTCGTACGGCAGGCGGTCGACTGGGCCCTGGAGACCACACCGGAGGTGCTCGCGGCAACCGTGACCGCCCGTACGGCCACGGATCCCGCCGCCCAGTCGGAGCTGCTGCGCGCCCTCGCCGCCCAGGTCCGGTGTCCGGCGCTGGTCGTACACGGGTCGGACGACCGCATCGCTCCCCCTGCCTTCTCGGATGCCCTGGCCCGGGCGCTGGGGACCAGGGCGCTGATGCTCGACGGGGCCGGGCACTGCCCCCAGGTGACCGAGCCGGACCGGGTCAACCGGATCCTCCGGGACTTCGCGGATGCCCACGTACGGTGACAGCGCCGAGGCAGCGACAGGGCAGTGCGACGGCAGGGCGACGAGAGCCGCGGAGCGGACCGTGGCGGGCATGTCCTTCTCACCGCATCCCGTACGCGGCCGGGCCAACGCCGCGTTCTTCCGCCTGCTGGACGGATACGTCCACCGGCTGGTCGGCACCCGTAAGGCGCGTCTCTTCGCCGGCCTCCCCGAGCACGTCGTGGAGCTGGGTCCCGGCACCGGAGCCAACCTCCGCTACTACCGGCCGGGCACCCGCCTGACCGCCGTGGAACCCAATCCCCACATGCACGGCGCGCTGCGCGCCCGGGCTGCCGCCCTCGGCATCGACACGGAGATCCTGCCCTGCGACGCCGGGCAGCTCCCGCTGCCGGAGGGCGGCACCGACGCCGTTGTGTGCACGCTGGTCCTGTGCACCGTCGACGACCCCGCCCGGGTCCTGGCCGAGGCCCGGCGCATCCTGCGGCCGGGCGGCACGCTGCTGTTCGTCGAGCATGTCGCCGCCCGCCCTGGCACTCCGACGCGGTGGCTTCAGCGGGCCGTACGCCGGCCGTGGCGGTGGTGCTTCGAAGGGCGCGACGTCCTCAGGGAGACCGAGGACACCCTGACGGCGGCCGGTTTCGGACGGCTCACCGTGGACCGCTTCCGCCTCAACTCCCCCTTCCTTCCCGTCAATTCGCAGATTCTGGGCTCGGCGACGCGATGACACCGTCAGGCCCTCCCCCACCGCACGCCCGTGTGGGACGGTTGGGCGGCACCGGGCCGTCGACCGGGCCGCCTGCACAGGAGGTCACGACCATGAACGACGCATCCGCATCCGCTCCTGCCCCGAACGCCGAACGGCTGGCCGAGGAGATCTTCACCGGTCTGCGCTCGACTCTCGAGATCTTCGCCGTCGACATCGGCGTCCGCCGCGGCCTGTACGAGGCTCTGGCCGCGCACGGGCCCATGACGCCCCGCGATCTGTCCAAGACGGCGGGCATCCACGCGCGCTACGCCCGCGAGTGGCTGGAGCAGCAGGCCGTCGCGGGCGTCCTGACCGTCTCCGGACCCGCCGACGAGGACCACGCCTACGAGCGGCGCTTCGAGCTGCCCGCCGAGCACCGGCGGGTCCTGCTGGACCGCGAGGACCCGCTCTATCTGGCGACAGGGCCGCAGTTCGTCGCCTCGATCGCCGACGCCCTGCCCGAGGTGTTGAAGGCGTTCGGCACGGGCGGCGGCGTACCGTACGAGCGCTACGGCCCGGGTACCCGCGACGGCATCGCGGGCCTCAACCGGCCCATGTTCAAGCCCGAGACGCTCCAGTCCTGGGTCGCGGCCCTGCCGGACGTCCACCGACGGCTCACCGACGGCCCGGACGCCCGGGTACTCGACCTGGGCTGCGGACTGGGCTGGTCGACGATCGCCCTGGCCCGCGCGTTTCCCCGGGCCCGGCTGACCGGCATCGACCTGGATGCCGCCTCCGTGGAGCAGGCCCGGCGCAACGCCGGGGAGGCCGGCCTCGGCGAGCAGGTCGCCTTCGTGAACACGAACGCCGCGGGGGCGGGCCTCGACGGCGTGGTGGACCTGGTCACGGTGTTCGAGGCGCTGCACGACATGGCGGACCCGATCGGGGCGCTGGTCTCGGTACGCCGACTGCTGGCCCCGTCGGGCGCGGTACTGATCGGCGACGAGAAGGTGAGCGAGGAGTTCACCGCCCCGGGCCCGGAGCTGGACCGCCTCAACTACGCCTTCAGTCTGCTGCACTGCCTGCCGGCCACCCGTGCGGAGGGCGCGAAGGTGGAGGCGGGCACGGTCCTGCGGCCCGACACCGTACGTGCCTATGCCCGCGAGGCCGGATACGGCTCGGTGGAGGTGCTCGACGTCGAGCACGACCTGTGGCGGTTCTACCGACTGAGCCCTTGACCCGACCCCGCCCGGTGTCGACGAGAGGCCCATGATCACGAGAGGCTGACGAGAGGCTCATGACGACGAGCCGCGCGCGACGCGCCTGCGCTTCCACACGCTGGGGCCGCTGACCGTCACCGGACCGGACGGCACACCGGTGGACGTCGGCGGCACCCGGCTGCGCGCTCTGCTGGGCCTGCTCCTGGTGCGGGCCGGACTCGGGCGCTTCGTGCACGACAACCCCCTGCGGGAGCGCGGCCGTGAGCTGCTGCTGCGGGCCCTGTACGCGGCCGGGCGCCACACTGAGGCGCTGGAGCAGTACCGCGCCTACCGCGAGCTGCTCGCCGACGAACTGGGCCTGGAGCCCTCGGCCGCCCTCCAGCGGCTGGAGGAACAGATCCTCCGCCATGAGGTCTCCCCCGCCATCCGGCCCCGAGGGCATGCGGCACACGAGGATTCGCCCGCCGTCGTGGCCCCCCTTCCTCCGCCACGGGGTCGGCGCCCCGGGCCCGGGGCCCCGGGCTCACCCCTTCGCCGACCTGCGGTCAGTTATCTGCGCGTCGACGGCGACCGCAGACTCGCCTACGCCTATGCCCGCGTCGGAGACGGACTCCCCCCTCGTCGCGGTGCCGGCCTGGGTCACCAGCCTGGACGTGCTGGCCTCCGGCCGTGACCTGCGTTCCTCCCTGCTGGAGCGCTGAGTCGGCACACCGCCCTCACCCTTTACGACCGATGCGGCACCGGTCTTTCGCCGGGACCCGAGGCGGACTTCTCCCTGGAGGCGAGCACGGCGGAACTCGCCACCGTCCTGGAGCACACGGCCCGCGAACGAGACGGCGCCCCGGCCGCGCTGCTGGCCGTTTCCCAGGCGGGCCCCATCGCACTCGCCCTCGCCCTCGCCCTCGCCGCCGAACGCCCCGAACTCGTCTCCCGGCTGGTGCTGTTCGGCACGTACGCCGACGCGGCGAGCACGTTCCCGCCCACGGTGCGCGAGGCGATGCCCCGGCTGCTGCGCTCCCACTGGGGTCTGATCGCCCGCACCCTCGCCGAGCTCTACCGCCCCGGCTGCTCGGCACACGCCGTACGGCACCTCGGCCGCGTGCTGCAGGACTCGGCCGGCGGGCAGGAGGCGGTCGGCTACCTGGGGGCCGGATACACCTTCGACGTCACCCGGCTCCTGCCGAAGGTCCGCGCGCCCGCGCTCGTCCTGCACTACCGCGGCGACCGCGTCATCCCCTTCCGCGGCGGCCGCGACCTCGCGGCGGCCCTCCCCCGCGCCCGCTTCCTGCCACTGGCCGATAGGTCGTCGACTTCCTGACGGATAGGCTGCCGGGCGTCCGACCTGATGGCGACCGGGAGCGAACGATGACACGGCTGGACGGCAGGGTCGAACGGGGCAACCGCACCAGGCAGCTCGTGCTTCGCCGTACCGTCGACATCGCCTCCGTCGAGGGGCTGGAGGCACTGTCCGTCGGCCGGCTTGCGAGCGAGCTACAGCTCAGCAAGAGCGGGGTGTTCGCCCTCTTCGGCTCCAAGCAGGAGCTGCAACTGGCGACCGTGCGCGAGGCCTCGCGCATCTACGTCGAGCAGGTGATCAGGCCCGCGGCCGAAGTCCCGCCCGGAGTCGGCCGGTTGTGGCGGCTGTGCGAGTGCTGGCTGGACTACTCCCAGGGGCGGGTGTTCCCGGGCGGCTGTTTCTTCTACGAGGTCGTCGCCGAGTTCGACGCCCGCTCCGGGCCCGTCCACGACGCGGTCGTACGGGCCCAGCGCGACTGGACGGCCCACGTGGAGCACGTCATCGCGGAGGCCCGCGACACCGGCGAACTCCGCCCCGACACGGACGTACCCCAACTCGCCTTCGAACTTATCGCGTTGATGGAGACGGCCAACGTCACCTCCGTCCTGCACGACGAGACGACCGCCTACCGCAGGGCCCGCGTCGCGATCGCGTCCCGACTGCGCGTGACGGCCACGGATCCTTCGCTCGTGCCCGAAGTGCCCTGACCTGCAAGGCACTTGCCGTTCCAGTACTCCTCTCCAAGAGCGGCCTAAAACAAGTAGCACGATCGTTCGCTTAGTTTTATGCTCGCTCCCATGCGACAAACCATCGTGCGCTCGCCCTGGCAGCCCGGCCCCCGCACCGGCACAAGCGACGGCCCGGCCCTGGTGAGCGTCACCGACTTCACCGCCGACACCTTCCGGCAGTCCTGGTCCGTCGCTCTGGCGGGGCTGCGGCTGCGCCGCACCTGGCCCGTCACCCCTGGCGCGATCGGCCTGTGGTTGTGGGCCGATCCGATGCGCCGGCGCTCGGGTTCCGTGTCGGTCTGGACCGACGAGGAGCGGCTCGGGGAGTTCATCGGCCGGTCCGACCACGTACAGATCATGCGCGCGCACCGCGGCCGCGGGCTGCTGCGGTCGACAGCCTGGGAGAGCGAGCGCTTCGACATGGCCGGCGCATGGGCGCACGCGCACCGCTTCATCACCGAGGAGCACTCATGAAAACCGAGGAGTACTCATGACGAACACCGGCCTCGACATCGTCGAGCTCGACCGGATCGCCGTACGCGAGTCGCTGCGCGTCCTCGACGCAGCCGGCGAGGAGGACTGGGCGCGGCCCGCGCCCTGCACGGGCTGGGACCTGCGGCGGCTCCTGGCGCACATGGCCGCCCAGCATCACGGCTTCGCGGCCGCCGCGCGGGGTGCGGGCGCGGAGGCGGCGTACTGGCGGGAGCCGGAGGACATGAGCGAGCCGCTGCGGACCTACCGGGATGCGGCGACGGCGGTGCTCGACGCGTTCGCCCAACCCGGCGTCGGGGAGCGGGAGTTCGCGTTGCCGGAGCTGGGTCTTGTCCTTCCCGGGCGGATCGCGGTCCGGTTCCACTTCCTCGACTATGTGGTGCACGCGTGGGACGTCGCCGCCTCGCTGGGGGTGGACCTCCGGCTGCCGGACGAGGTGCTCGCAGCGGGGCTGGCCGTCGCCCGGCGCGTACCAGCGGACCCGGCGACGCGCGGCCCTGGCTCCGCGTTCGCGCCGGCGCTCGACGTGCCCGAGGGAGCGGATCCGCTCGACGAGACGCTGCGGCTGCTGGGGCGCTCACCGGATGAATGGCCGGTCGGGAGAACAGCACGGCAAGATCTTCCAGCTGTAGCGGACCGTCCGGAACCTCAAATGTTGCTCTGAACGTCCCCGCCGATGGGTTCGGCCCTGCGTTTCGGGGCGATGACCCGGTCACGCCGGAACGCAGTCCGTCAAAGGAGACGACACACAGGTCCTGGTGAAACCGCGATGCAGCGTGATGAAGGAGGGGGACGATGCAGCGACTGGGTACGGGAATCGGATGGCGGCCGGAGATCGCCGAGGCCGTGGAGCGCATGCCGGGCATCGACTGGGTCGAGGCCGTCGCGGAGAACGTGTGCGCGGGGCATCTCCCCGAGTCGCTGGTGCGCCTGCGCGAGCGCGGTGTCACGGTCGTGCCGCACGGCGTCTCGCTCGGTCTCGGCGGTGCGGAGCGGCCCGACGAGGGCCGCCTCGCGGCCCTGGCCGAGTGCGCCGAGGCGCTGGGGTCGCCGCTGGTCACGGAGCACATCGCGTTCGTCCGCGCGGGCGGCGTCCTCACCGCCTCGCCGCTGCTGGAGGCCGGGCACCTGCTGCCCGTCCCGCGCACCCGGGACTCCCTCGACGTCCTGTGCGAGAACATCCGTATCGCCCAGGACGCGCTGCCCGTGCCGCTCGCAGTGGAGAACATCGCGGCGCTGATCTCCTGGCCCGGCGAGGAGATGACCGAGGGGCAGTTCCTGTACGACCTGGTCGACCGCACCGGCGTACGCCTCCTCATCGACGTGGCCAATCTCCACACCAACCACGTCAACCGCGGCGAGGACCCCGCCAAGGCCCTCGACGAGCTGCCCGTCGAGGCCATCGCCTACGTCCACGTCGCCGGCGGCTTCGAGCGCGACGGCGTCTGGCACGACAGCCACGCCCACGCCGTGCCGCCGGCGGTCCTCGACATCCTCGCGGACCTGGCCTCCCGGGTGCGCCCGCCGGGAGTGCTCCTGGAGCGGGACGAGAACTTCCCCGAGCCGGCGGAGCTGGAGCGGGAGCTGGCGGCGATCCGGGAGACCGTGGATAAGGCGGAGAAGGGGGCTGCTTCCGGGGTACGGGGCGAGGCTTCAGGAGTACGTCACGGGGGTGCCGCGGAGGAAGACGCGAAGGAAGAAACGATCACCGACATCGGCCCCGCCCGTCAGCGGCTGGCCCTCGCGCAGGGCGCCCTGCTCTCCGCGCTCGTCGCCGGGACCCCCGTGCCCGAGGGCTTCGACCGGGTGCGGCTGGCCGTGCAGGCGCGGGCGCTCGCCTCGAAGCGGGCCGATGTCGTGGCCAAGGTCGCTCCCGAGCTGCCGGAGATCCTGGCGGGGGCGTACCGGACGGCGTTCCTGGCGTACACGCACGGCCACCCGATGACCGACGGCTACCGGCACGACGCGCTGGCCTTCGCCGAGCATCTGCTCCTGGAAGGCCGCCTCGAAGACCCGGACGTACGGCGGAAGTTGAGCGACTGGTGGCTGGAGCGCTCGGGCCCCGCCCCACTGTCGCGGCGACCGGCGGCCCGGCTTGCGCGGGCGACGCGACGGGTTCTGCTGAGGCGTTGACGCCCTTCTTCGACCGAGGCGTCGAGGGCTCCCGGCCGGAACGGGGAGGGCTCCCGGTCGAAGCGTGCAGGCCTCTCGGCCAAGGCGTGGGGGTCTCTCGGCCAAGGCGTGAGGGTCTCTCGGCCGAAGCGTTGAGGGGCTCTCGACGGAGGCGTAGTCGCCTCCGCGAGCACGTGATATCGCTCACGCGAACGATACGGACGCCCAGCCGTACGAGTAAATCAGGCCACTTCCCTGCTCAGCGCGGTCCGTGCCCCCGCCGGGCCGCGCGCCCGCGCACCCAGCCGGGACCTGACGCCCCCGGCCGGACGCGAGCCCGCCGCGATCACGGCCGCCTCCCGTCACACCGCTTCCACCTGCGGGAATGCCGCGCCGGGCAGCCCGGCGCGCGGTCTCGTCCCGGCCGTCCAATCCCGTACGGCAGCTGGCGTACTCAGTGGTAGTAATATGCCAAGCTCCCTTCGAAGCGCACTAACGTGCGGTGCCGCAACAGGAGGCACCATGCGATCCACCAACCGCCGTGGCGTGTTCAGCGGCACCGGGCTCCTCATCTCGGGGCTGGCGGCGACCCTCGTGGCGCTGATCTTTCCGGTCTGGTCGTACGAGGACCGTTCGGGCACCGGCCTGGACACGCTGAACGCCGAGACCGTACAGACGGATTACGGTCCGCTGTCCGCCCTGGACCGGGAGTTCATCACCAAGGTTCGGCTGGCGGGCCTGTGGGAGCTGCCCGCCGGCCAGCAGGCCGGTGAGCGCGGTACCACCCAGGCCGTACGCACGGCGGGCGAGCACCTCGTCGAGGGGCACACGTTCCTGGACGCCCGGGTGCGCAGTGTGGCCGCGCGGCTCGGCCTCGAACTGCCCAACCAGCCGAACGAACAGCAGCGGGAGTGGCTCGCCACGCTGAGCGCGGCGCACGGCGAGAACTACAACGTGCAGTTCGCGAACATCCTGCGCAAGGCGCACGGCAAGGTCTTCGGCCTGGTCGCGGAGATCCGTGCGAACACCCGCAACTCGCTGGTGCGCGACCTCGCCGACGACGCGAACACCACGGTCCTGGACCACATCAAGGTCCTGGAGGCGACCGGTCTCGTCGACTTCGACGCCCTGGCCCGTGACGCGGCCGGCGCGGTCACGCCCCCGGTGACCAACTCCCCCGCCCCACCTGGTCCGACGGCC
>NZ_JAAKZY010000263.1 GCF_011045015.1 Streptomyces scabichelini
CCGCCCGGTCGTCCTCGAACAGCTCCGGCACCCAGGGCGGCCGGCGATAGGCCGGCACCCGCTCGTCCTCCCAGGTCAGACCGTCCGGACCGGACAGGAGCGGGACGCGTGCGCCGTCGATGTCCCGGGGGCCCAGCGCCCTGAACTCGCCGTAACGGTAGTAAAGCGCACTCTGCCCGTACCGCTTGTCGGTCAGTACGTACGGACCACGGATCCCGGCGGTCACCGGCGCCAGACGGGCCAGCAGTTCCCTGCACTCCTGCGCGGAGCGCGGATAGAGGGTCATGACCTTGCCGATCTGACCGGGCGCCCACCACCGGGCCGTGCTCATCTTCACGAACCGCGTGGCCCGCAGGCACTTGAAGGCGAACGCCCCTCGGCCGAACTCCTCGCACACCGCGCGCAGGGCCACGTGGGCGTCCGCGGGGATCGCCGACAGATGGATCTTCCATCCGTGGTCGGGCAGCGGAGCGAGGCCGCTCGGCCGTACTCGCGCCCAGATTCCGTCGCGTTCGACGGCGTGTTCGGCAGGCAGCAGCGCCCCCAGCTCCTCCGCCAGGTCGTCGTCGGTGACGGTGCGCCCGACCGACTCGTAGAAGCGGCGGTCGGCCATGCCTGCGGCGAAGTAGTCGTTGAACCTGCGCATCACTTGCTCCCTTCCGGTAGTCATGGGCAGGGCCCGGGCCGGTCGGAACACGACCGGCCCCGGGCCCTGGGTCGTCAGGTCAGCAGTGGTCGCTGATGGAGCTCGTCTGACCGCAGCTGATCGCCTCGGTGCCGAACAGCCCCCGCTCGGTGTCATCCGCGATGACCAGCTCCACGAGGTCCAGGACGTTCTGCATGGTGGTTCACCTTTCATGAACGGCGGCCGCCTGCCTGTGCAGTGCGGCCGACGCACCGGTGGTGCGCCCGACCATGCTGTGCGGCGCCCGGAGGCCGCGGCATCGGTAGACGTTGCCCATGTCTGCCGCACGGGCTGCCCACCTCTGCCGCGGCGCCCTCTCGCCGGCTGCCGTCCGCCATCGCCGGCCGAGTGTGGTGAAAAGGCCGGCAACCGCTGCCCGTTGGGAGCCGCGACCAGGACGTTCACCGCCGGGCCGGCCGGGCCACGCCGTCGGGGCCCGTGTCTGTGCGTGGGTACGTTCTTCGGCAGCCGAGACGCGCGACGGGCGGGCCGCCCTCCTACGTCGGCTGTTCGACCGGTCGATGCCGCAAGCGGCGCAACTCGCGTAGACCGGGCGCCGCAGCGGCCTTTGCGATGCCACGATGCTGCGTATGCGGGGGAATCTGCTCGAACGAGACCGGGAATTCGGACAACTGCTGGCGGCGGTCGGCGAGGCCAGAGCGGGCCATGGCTCAGTGGCGGTGGTGGTCGGCGAGGCCGGCATCGGGAAGACCAGCCTGGTGCGGGCGTTCACCCGGGCCGTCAGTCCGGGTGTGCGTGTCCTGACCGGCGCCTGCGACGACCTGATGGCGCCCCGCACCCTGGGCCCGCTGCGGGACGCCGCCCGCGGCACGAAAGGACCCTTGGAGAGGGCTCTGGCCGGGGACTGCGCCGGGCAGGAGGTCTTCGCCGCGCTGTCCGAGGATCTGTCCGGGGCGCAGCCCGCAGTGCTGGTCGTCGAGGACGTTCACTGGGCCGACGACGCGACGATCGACGCGCTCACCCACCTGGTCGGGCGGATCGGTGAGCTCGGCGCCGTCCTGGTCCTCACCTTCCGCGACGACGAGGTGAGGGCCGACCATCCCCTGCAGCGCCTGCTCGGCGCCCTCGTCCGCGCCGCCACGGTCCGGATCCCGCTGCGGCCGTTGTCCCCGGCCGCGGTCACCTCGCTCGCCGCCGGCACCGGACGAGACCCGCAGGCGCTGTACGCGGTCACACGCGGCAACCCGTTCTACGTCACCGAGGTGCTCGCCGACGCCCCGGGCGCGGTGCCGGACACGGTCGCGGACGCCGTGCTCGCGCGGGGGCGGCTGCTCGGCGAGGACTGCCTCGCCGCACTGGAACAGCTGTCGGTGGTGCCCACCCACGTCGGCCTGGAGCTGGCCGACGCGCTGCTCGGCGACGGTCTGGACGCGCTGGCCGAGGCGGAGGCGCGGGGCATGGTCGAGGTACGCCCCCAGGGCCTGGCGTTCCGCCACGAACTCGCCCGCCGGGTGATCGAGCATGCCCTGCCCACGCTGCGCCGCCGCGCCCTCAACCGGACCGTGGTGCACGCTCTGCGCGCACAGCAGCGGCCCGACCTGGACCGCCTCGTCCACCACGCGGTCCAGGCCGACGACGCGGACGCCGTCGTCGAGTACGCGCCGCGCGCCGCACGTGAGGCGACCCGGGCCGGCTCCCACCGCCAGGCCCTCACACACTTCGAGGCCGTGCTGCGCCACCGGGACCGGTTCACCCCCGCGGAGCGGGCCCGGCTGATGGACGACTATGCCTGGGAGCTGTTCATCGCCCACCGTTTCGCCGACGCGGTGAACGCGGGGCGGGAGGCGGTACGACTGTACGGGCCGCTGCACGACCCCGTCCCGCTGGGCGAGGCCCTGGTCCGGCTCTCCCGCCATCTGTACATGACGGGCGCGACCGACGCCGCCGAGGAGGCCGCCGAAAGGGCCGTACACGTCCTCGAGCCGACCGGGCACGCCCCGGCCCGCTCCTTCGCACTGGCCCACCGAGGCGCCCTGTTCACGCTGACCGGCCACAGCGAGCGGGCCGTCCCCATCCTGTACCGGGCGCGCGATCTCGCCGGCCCGGCCGGCCGCTCCGATCTGGTCGCCATGTGCCTGAACTACCTCGGTGTGGCCCAGGCCGACCTGTGCGAACCCGCCCACGCCCAGCACCGCCTCCGCGAGAGCCTGGAGATGTCCCTGCGAAAGGGCCACCACGAAAGCGCTGCCCGCAGCTTCATCAACCTCGCCGAACTCCTCTACCGCTTCGGCGACTTGGCGGCCCTTGACCGGTACGTCGACGAAGGCCTGACCTTCACCCGGGAGCGCGGCTTCTGGGCGCACGCCTACCACCTCGATGTGCACCGATGCCTGTCCCTTGTACGGCGCGGTGAGACCACCGCCGCCGAAGAGGGGTTGCGCGCCCTGGTGGAGGACCGGCACGACCTGGGAATGCTGCACGTCTACAGCGTGCCGCCGTACGCTCGGCTGCTGGCACGGCGAGGCGAGGCACGGGCGGAGGCACTGCTCGCCGAGGCATGGCGCCGTGCGCTGCGGCAACGCTCCCTCCCCGGCCTGGCCTACGCGGGCATCGCCTACGCCGAGTGGGCCTGGCTCAGCCGCCGCCCAGACGTTGCCACGACCGTCCAGGACACACTGTTGCCCTATCTGAGCCAGCCCGGCAGGGCCCCCTTCCGGGCCGAACTGCTCTGCTATACCGCACGTTCCGGTCTGCCGACGGAGGCGTTCGACGGCTGCCCCGAGCCGTACGCGGCCAGTCTTCGCGGCGACTGGCGTGCGGCCGCCGAAGGCTGGGCCGGAGCGGGTATGCCCTACGAACAGGCCCTGGAGCTCGCCAGGTCAGGCGAACCGGACCTCACCCTGCGCGCACTGCGCCTCCTGGAGGACCTGGGCGCCCACGCCGCCGCGTCCCTGGTCCGCGAGCGGCTGCGGAGCCTCGGTCTTCGAAGGGCTCCGCGCGGCCCCGCCAGGGGAACCCGCGCTCACCCGGCGGGCCTGACCGCCCGTCAGTCCGACGTACTGGACCTGGTCGCCGAAGGGCTGACCAACGCTCAGATCGCAGGGCGGCTGGTCCTCTCCGTGCGGACCGTGGACCACCACGTCGCCGCGATCCTCGGCAAGCTGGGCGCCTCGTCACGGCGCGAAGCCGCCAAGACCGCACAGACCTTGGGGGTACTCCGGCTGGGCGCTCCCCTGCCCGGTCGATGACCATGCCAAGTGGCTCACAGCGCGGGGACGGTGCCCGGTTCGCCCGACCGGCAGCCCGGCCGATCCCTGGCCCGTCCGGGTACGGGATCTCAGATCACCGAGGTACCCGTACCACACCCTCCTGGATCACCGAGATCGCCAACTGCCCGTCCCGCGTATAGATCCGGGCCTGCCCGAGCCCCCGCCCACCCGACGCCGACGGCGACTCCTGGTCGTACAGAAGCCACTCGTCGGCACGGAACGGCCGGTGGAACCACATCGCATGGTCAAGCGAGGCCCCGACCACGTCACCGACGGCCCAGCCACCGCGCCCATGGGCGAGCAGGACGGAGTCGAGGAGCGTCATGTCGGAGACGTACGTGGCGAGGCAGACGTGCAGCAGCGGATCATCCACAAGCTTGCCGTTCGTGCGGAACCACACCTGCGAGCGGGGCTCCCGCGGCTCCCCGACGCTGGCGAAGGGCGGCGCGTCCACGTACCGGAGGTCGACGGCCGCCCGAGCCTCCAGCAGCCGTTCGAGGACGCCTGGTTCGTGGAACAGTCCGGCGTACGCCGGCAGCGTCTCCGCCGCGGTCGGCAGCGTTTCGGGGTCGGGCGAGCGCGGCATGTCGGTCTGGTGCTCCAGCCCCTCCTCGTACGTCTGGAACGACGCGGAGAGATGGAAGATCGGCTGCCCGTGCTGGACGGCGACGACCCGCCGGGTGGTGAAGGAACGGCCGTCGCGGATGCGGTCCACGGTGTAGACGATGGGCGCGCCCGGATCCCCGGCGCGCAGGAAGTACGCGTGCAGGGAGTTGGCGAGCCGCTCCTCGGGAACCGTACGCCCGGCGGCGACCAGCGCCTGCGCCGCGACCTGCCCGCCGAAGACGCGCGGGACGACGGAGGACTGGGACCGGCCGCGGAAGATGTCCCGCTCGATCCGCTCGAGGTCGAGCAGATCGAGCAGGGAGTCGAGTGCCTCGCGTGCCTGGCTCATGTTGTCGGTTGTACCGTGCACTGATTGCGGGCGGCTTACAGGCCCATGTCCTTGGCGATGATCATCTTCATGACCTCGCTGGTGCCGCCGTAGATCCGGTTGACGCGGTTGTCGGCGTACAGGCGGGCGATCGGGTACTCGTTCATGAAGCCGTAGCCGCCGTGCAGCTGGAGGCAGCGGTCGATGACGCGGTGCGCGACCTCGGTGCAGAACAGCTTGGCGCTCGCGGCCTCGGCCGGGGACAGCTCGTCCGCGTCCAGGGCTTCCAGCGTGCGGTCGGCGACGGCCTGCGCGGCGTCGACCTCGGCCTGGCAGGCGGCCAGTTCGAACTTGGTGTTCTGGAAGGACGCGACCGTCTTGCCGAAGACCGTACGGTCCTGGACGTACTCCTTGGCGAACCGGACCGCCGCCGCGGCCTGCGCGTACGCGCCGAAAGCGATGCCCCAGCGCTCCGAGGCGAGGTTGGTGCCCAGGTAGGCGAAGCCCTTGTTCTCCTCGCCCAGCAGATCCTCGACCGGCACCTTCACGTCGACGAACGCCAGCTCGGCGGTGTCGGAGGTCTTCAGACCGAGCTTGTCCAGCTTGCGGCCGACGGAGTAGCCCTCGGACTTGGTGTCGACGGCGAACAGCGAGATGCCGAAGCGGCGGTCGTCCTCGCGCGGGGCGGAGGTGCGGGCGCACACGATCACACGGTCGGCGTGCACACCGCCGGTGATGAAGGTCTTGGCGCCGTTGAGCACGTAGTGCGTGCCGTCGTCGGAGAGCTTCGCGGTGGTCTTCATGCCCGCGAGGTCGGAACCGGTGCCCGGCTCGGTCATCGCGAGGGCCCACATCTCCTCGCCGGAGACGAACTTCGGCAGCCACTTCTTCTTCTGCTCGTCGTTGCCGAGCATCTTGATGTAGGGCAGACCGAGCAGCACGTGCACACCGGAGCCGCCGAAGGAGACACCCGCGCGGGCGGTCTCCTCGTACATGACGGCCTCGAACTTGTACGAGTCTATGCCCGCGCCGCCGAACTCCTCGGGGACGCGGATGCCGAAGACGCCCAGCTCGGCGAGCTTGTAGTAGAAGTCGCGCGGAGCCTGGCCCGCGGCGAACCACTCGTCGTACACCGGGACGACCTCGGCCTCGATGAAGGCTCGCAGGGTCTCCCGGAACGCCTCGTGATCCTCGGTGAAGACGGTACGGCGCATCGTGTACGGCTCCTTGGCTCGCTGCTCGGTGTCCAAGCGTCGGTGTCCAAGCGCTGGGCATGTGTCTAAGCGCTTGCTCAGGAGCCACGCTACCCGCCGGTCACTACCGTCGTCCAGAGACGTAGGTCACCCTGGCGCACCTGCCGCCTCGAAAGCCCCCCGCGCCATCCGGTGCAGCAGCGCCGCCGTACCCGCCCGGCCGGGCAGCGCGCCGGGGCGCCCCAGGTGCGGCGTCGAGTTCAGCAGCCCGAAGACCGCGTGCACGGCGGCCCGGGCGGCCCGTTCCGCGAGGTCCGGGTAGACCTCGCGGACGACCTCCACCCACAGCTCGACGTACTGCCGCTGAAGCTGCCGCACGAGCTTGCGGTCGCTGTCGCGGAGGCGGTCGAGCTCACGGTCGTGCAAGGTGATCAGGGGACGGTCGTCGAGTGCGAAGTCGATGTGCCCTTCGACGAGCGAGTCGAGGACCGCCTCGGGGTCTCTCACGGACGACCCGGCCCCGTCGACCTCGGCGACCCGTCGCTTGGCGCCGGTCAGCAGCTGCCCGCTGATCCCCACGAGCAGCTCGGCGAGCATCGCGTCCTTGCCCGCGAAGTGCCGGTACAGGCCCGGTCCGCTGATGCCGACCGCCGCCCCTATCTCATCGACCCCGACACCGTGGAAGCCGCGCTCGGCGAAGAGCCGGGCGGCTTCCTTGAGGATCTGTTCGCGGCGGGTGGGGGCGTCGGTTCTGGTGGCCATGGAGGTAATTCTAGACAGGGAGGTTAGCGGTCGTTAACCTGAAGGAAATGCGTTAACGCTCATTAACAAGCTTCATGACGTTTCATGACGTAGGTGAGGGGACTGCGCGATGCAGGAAGCACCGGAGCTGACCAGCGCGGCCGACCCCGCGTCGGCCGCCTGGCAGGCCAACGAGGCGGCACACCGCGCGCTCGTCGACGAGCTGCGGCAGAAGCTGGCCACGGCCGGGCTCGGCGGCGGCGAGCGGGCACGCGCACGGCACACCGCGCGCGGAAAGCTGCTGCCGCGCGACCGCGTGGACGCCCTCCTCGACCCGGGCTCGCCCTTTCTGGAGCTGGCCCCTCTCGCCGCCGACGGGATGTACGACGACCAGGCGCCGGCCGCGGGCGTCATCGCCGGGATCGGGCGGGTGAGCGGCCGCGAGTGCGTGATCGTCGCCAATGACGCGACCGTCAAGGGCGGCACGTACTACCCGATGACGGTGAAGAAGCACCTGCGCGCCCAGGAGGTGGCGCTGGAGAACCGCCTCCCCTGTGTGTACCTGGTGGACTCCGGAGGGGCCTTCCTGCCCATGCAGGACGAGGTCTTCCCCGACCGCGAGCACTTCGGGCGGATCTTCTACAACCAGGCGCGGATGTCGGGGGCGGGGGTTCCGCAGATCGCGGCCGTCCTCGGCTCGTGCACGGCGGGCGGCGCGTACGTCCCCGCCATGAGCGACGAGGCCGTGATCGTGCGCAACCAGGGCACGATCTTCCTCGGCGGCCCGCCCCTGGTGAAAGCCGCGACGGGAGAGGTCGTCACCGCCGAGGAACTGGGCGGGGGCGAGGTCCACGCGCGCGTGTCGGGTGTCACCGACCACCTCGCGGAGGACGACGCCCACGCGCTGCGGATCGTCCGCACCATCGTTTCCACGCTCCCCGCGCGCGGGGCACTGCCCTGGTCGGTCGCCCCGGCCGTGGAGCCGAAGGTGGACCCGGCCGGGCTGTACGGCGTGGTGCCGGTGGATTCCCGCACCCCCTATGACGTACGCGAGGTCATCGCGCGCGTGGTCGACGGCTCGCGTTTCGCGGAGTTCAAGTCGGAGTTCGGGCAGACGCTGGTGACGGGTTTCGCGCGGGTGCACGGGCACCCGGTCGGCATCGTCGCCAACAACGGCATCCTGTTCTCCGAATCGGCCCAGAAGGGCGCCCACTTCATCGAGCTGTGCGACCAGCGCGGGATCCCGCTGGTGTTCCTGCAGAACATCTCCGGCTTCATGGTGGGGCGTGACTACGAGGCGGGCGGCATCGCCAAGCACGGCGCCAAGATGGTCACGGCGGTGGCCTGTACGCGCGTACCGAAGCTGACGGTGGTGATCGGCGGGTCGTACGGCGCGGGCAACTACTCGATGTGCGGCCGGGCGTACTCGCCGCGCTTCCTGTGGATGTGGCCGGGCGCCAAGATCTCCGTGATGGGCGGCGAACAGGCCGCGTCGGTCCTCGCGACCGTCAAGCGCGACCAGTTGGAGGCGCGCGGGGAGTCCTGGCCCGCCGACGAGGAAGAAACCTTCAAGGAGCCGATCCGCGCACAGTACGAGCGTCAGGGGAACGCCTATTACGCGACGGCCCGGCTCTGGGACGACGGGGTCATCGACCCGATGGAGACCCGGCAGGTACTGGGGCTCGCCCTGACCGCCTGTGCCAACGCGCCCCTGGGTGAGCCCCAGTTCGGCGTCTTCAGGATGTGACGGGCTGTGAGGGGACGGACGACACGATGAACATGTTCGACACGGTGCTTGTGGCCAACCGGGGTGAGATCGCCGTACGGATCATCCGTACGCTGCGCTCGCTCGGTGTGCGCTCGGTGGCGGTGTTCAGCGACGCGGACGCCGACGCGCGGCATGTGCGGGAGGCGGACACGGCCGTACGGATCGGTCCTGCGCCGGCGGGTGAGAGCTATCTGTCGGTGGAGCGGCTGCTGGAGGCCGCCGCTTCGAGCGGGGCGCAGGCGGTGCATCCGGGGTACGGGTTCCTCGCGGAGAACGCCTCGTTCGCGCACGCGTGCGCCGACGCCGGGCTCGTCTTCATCGGTCCGCCCGCGGAGGCGATCTCTCTCATGGGCGACAAGATCCGCGCCAAGGAGACGGTGCAGGCGGCCGGGGTCCCTGTGGTGCCGGGCGCCGCCGACCCCGACTTGGAGGACGCGGCCCGCGAGCTGGGCGCTCCCGTGCTGCTCAAGCCGTCGGCGGGCGGCGGCGGCAAGGGGATGCGCCTGGTGCGCGACCTGTCGGCGCTGACCGAGGAGATCGCGGCGGCCAGGCGCGAGGCGCGGGCCTCCTTCGGCGACGACACGCTGCTCGTGGAGCGGTGGATCGACCGGCCCCGGCACATCGAGATCCAGGTCCTGGCGGACGGCCACGGGAACGTCGTCCATCTCGGTGAGCGCGAGTGCTCCCTCCAGCGCCGGCACCAGAAGATCATCGAGGAGGCGCCTTCGGTTCTCCTGGATGAGGAGACCCGCGCGGCCATGGGCGCGGCGGCGGTCGAGGCGGCGCGCTCCTGCGGGTACGAGGGCGCGGGCACGGTGGAGTTCATCGTGCCGGGTGAGGATCCCTCGTCGTACTTCTTCATGGAGATGAACACGCGGCTTCAGGTTGAGCATCCGGTGACCGAGATGGTGACGGGGATCGATCTCGTCGAGTGGCAGCTGCGGGTCGCGGCGGGTGAGCGACTGGCTTTCGGGCAGGGCGACATCTCCCTCACCGGGCATGCCATCGAGGCGCGGATCTGTGCGGAGGATCCGGCGCGGGGGTTCCTGCCGTCCGGCGGCACGGTGCTCGCCCTGCGCGAGCCGCAGGGTGACGGCGTGCGTACGGATTCCGGGCTGAGTGAGGGTACGGAGGTCGGTTCGCTGTACGACCCGATGCTGTCCAAGGTCATCGCGTACGGGCCTGACCGGGCGACTGCTCTACGGAAGCTCCGGGCTGCCCTTGCCGGGACGGTGACGCTGGGGGTGCCGACCAATGCGGGGTTCCTGCGGAGGCTGTTGGGTCATCCGGCTGTGGTGGCGGGGGAGTTGGATACGGGGCTGGTCGAGCGGGAGGTGGATGGGCTCGTCTCGGGTGAGGTGCCGGGTGAGGTGTATGTGGCGGCTGGGTTGCTGCGACAGGCGGGTCTCTTCCCCAATCCCACCCCTTCCCGGCTGTATCAATTTGCGGCTCCGCCGCGTGGGGGGCTTCGCCCCCAGACCCCCTATCGGCCTGAACGGCCTCGTCCTCAAACGCCGGACGGGCTGAGTGGTGTGGGCGACAGCTGGGTTGATCCCTTCTCCGTACCCAGTGGGTGGCGGCTCGGCGGCACTCCCGCCTGGACCGTGCACCACCTCCGCGTCCCCGGCCACGATCCCGTCGAAGTGCGCGTACGCGGCACCCTCCGCGACGCGGAAGTCTCGTGGGGGTCTGGGGGCCTGCCCCCAGTTTCGGGAAGGGGCGGGCTTGGGGAAGAAAACCCACCCACCCGCACCGGCACCGTCACCCTCCACCTCAACGGCGTACGCCACACCTTCCACCACGCCGGACCCTGGTTCGGCCGCGACGGCGACGCCTGGAACGTCCAGGACCACGACCCCGTAGCCGCCTCCCTCACCGGCGCGGCCCGCGCCGGTGTCGACTCCCTCACCGCCCCCATGCCCGGCACCGTCACCGTCGTGAAGGTGGCCGTCGGGGACGAAGTGGCCGCCGGGCAGAGCCTGCTGGTAGTGGAGGCGATGAAGATGGAGCACGTCATCTCCGCCCCGCACGCCGGCACGGTCACCGAGCTGGACGTCACACCGGGCACGGCCGTCGCCATGGATCAGGTACTGGCGGCCATCGCCCCGCACGAGGAGGTGAAGGAATGACCGTGCAAGGACTCCCCATGGTCGTACCGGCCGAGGAGCTGCCCGCCCGCGTCCGGATCTACGAGGTCGGCGCCCGCGACGGCCTGCAGAACGAGAAGGCCACCGTCCCGACGGAGACGAAGGCGGAGTTCATCCACCGCCTCGCCGACGCGGGCCTGACGACCATCGAGGCCACCAGCTTCGTCCACCCGAAGTGGGTGCCCCAACTGGCGGACGCGGAAGAGCTGTTCCCCCGCGTCAGCGAACTCCCGGTCGCCCTCCCCGTCCTCGTGCCGAACGAGCGCGGACTGGACCGCGCCCTCGCTCTGGGCGCGGACCGTATCGCCGTCTTCGCGAGCGCCACGGAGTCCTTCGCGAAGGCCAACCTCAACCGGACGCTGGACGAGGCGCTGGCCATGTTCGAGCCGGTGGTCGAGCGGGCCAAGGCGCAGAACGCCCACGTCCGCGGCTACCTCTCGATGTGCTTCGGCGACCCCTGGGAGGGCCCTGTCCCGGTTCCCCAGGTCGTACGGGTCTGCAGGGCCCTGATGGACATGGGCTGCGACGAACTGAGTCTCGGCGACACGATCG
This sequence comes from Streptomyces scabichelini, assembly GCF_011045015.1. Lineage (GTDB taxonomy): Bacteria > Actinomycetota > Actinomycetes > Streptomycetales > Streptomycetaceae > Streptomyces > Streptomyces scabichelini. Next base: position 11,251 of record NZ_JAAKZY010000263.1, read on the forward strand.
GCGTGGCGACCCCGGGCCACGTACAGGCACTCCTCCTCGCGCTCAACGAGGCAGGCGTCCCCACGCACAACCTCGGCGTGCACTTCCACGACACCTACGGCCAGGCCCTCGCCAACACCCTCGCGGCGCTTCAGCACGGGGTCACGACCGTCGACGCATCCGCCGGAGGCCTCGGCGGCTGCCCCTTCGCCAAGTCCGCCACCGGCAACCTCGCCACCGAAGACCTCGTGTGGATGCTGCGGGGCCTCGGCATCGACACCGGAGTCGACCTCGACCGTCTCATCGCCACCAGCGTGTGGATGGCCGACCGACTGGGCCGACCCAGCCCGTCCCGCACCGTACGCGCCCTCTCCCACAAGGAGCAGTGAAAGAACGATGGACCACAAGCTCTCCCCGGAACTCGAAGAACTCCGGCGCACGGTCGAGGAGTTCGCACACGACGTCGTCGCCCCGAAGATCGGCGACTTCTACGAGCGGCATGAGTTCCCGTACGAGATCGTGCGGGAGATGGGCAGGATGGGCCTGTTCGGGCTGCCGTTCCCGGAGGAGTACGGCGGCATGGGCGGCGACTACCTGGCGCTGGGCATCGCGCTGGAGGAACTGGCCCGCGTGGACTCCTCGGTGGCCATCACGCTGGAGGCGGGCGTCTCGCTGGGCGCGATGCCGGTCCACCTCTTCGGCACGGAGGCCCAGAAGCGGGAGTGGCTGCCCCGCCTCTGCACGGGCGAGATGCTCGGCGCCTTCGGCCTGACCGAACCCGACGGCGGCTCGGACGCGGGAGCGACCCGTACGACGGCCCGCCTCGACGAGGCGACGGACGAGTGGGTGATCAACGGCACCAAGTGCTTCATCACCAACTCCGGTACGGACATCACGGGCCTGGTCACCGTCACGGCGGTCACCGGCCGCGCTCCGGACGGCAAGCCGCACATCTCGTCGATCATCGTCCCGTCCGGGACACCCGGCTTCACGGTGGCGGCCCCGTACTCGAAGGTCGGCTGGAACGCCTCGGACACCCGCGAGCTGTCCTTCGACGACGTCCGCGTCCCGGCCGCGAACCTGCTCGGTGAGGAGGGCCGCGGTTACGCCCAGTTCCTGCGCATCCTCGACGAGGGCCGTATCGCCATCGCGGCTCTGGCGACGGGTCTGGCGCAGGGCTGCGTGGACGAGTCGATCAAGTACGCCAAGGAGCGCCACGCCTTCGGCCGGCCGATCGGCGCGAACCAGGCCATCCAGTTCAAGATCGCCGACATGGAGATGAAGGCCCACACGGCCCGTCTGGCCTGGCGCGACGCGGCCTCCCGCCTGGTGACCGGCGACCCCTTCAAGAAGGAGGCGGCCCTCGCCAAGCTCTACTCCTCCACCATCGCCGTGGACAACGCCCGCGACGCCACCCAGATCCACGGCGGCTACGGCTTCATGAACGAGTACCCGGTGGCCCGCATGTGGCGCGACTCCAAGATCCTGGAAATCGGCGAGGGCACGAGCGAGGTCCAACGCATGTTGATCGCCAGGGAGTTGGGTCTGGTGGGCTGACCATCCATCTCCACCGTCTCTCCACATGAGAGCGCCTGATGAAGGCTCGGGGGAGACCCTGCGTAACGTCCCATGTACGCAGTAGGTTCTGATCCACGCGCGCGGCTACACGGCCGCGCGCGTTCTGGAGCCAGGTGAGGGGAGAACCGTGCGTCCCGGAGACGAGTTCGCCGGCCGCTATGTCCTCAAGGAGGTCATCGGCGTAGGGCGGAGCGGTGATGTGTGGCGGGCCCACGACACGGTGGTGGGGCAGGACGTCGCGCTGAAACCGGAGCGGCTCGAGGGCGACCGTGAGACCGCGGTGCGGCGGCTGCTGGGCGAGCCGCGCGCCATGGCCAAGTTCCGCGACCATCCGCATGTCGTGACCCTCTTCGACGTCGTGACGGTGCGACAGGACGCGGACGGGGACGGGGATGGGG